>DASYBT010000257.1:0-7349 GCA_036500585.1 Rhizomicrobium sp. | reverse complement strand
GGCCAACTATCCGGCCGCCAGCGCCACGCCCTGGCTGAACTGGAGATCGGCGAGGCGCGCATAGAGGCCGCCGTCCGCCACGAGTTCGGCATGGCTGCCTTCGCCCACGATATGTCCCTGGTCCATCACCACGATGCGCTTCAGCCGCTGGATGGTGGCAAGACGATGCGCGATGACGATTGTCGTGCGGCCGGCCATTAGATTGTTCAGGCCCGTCTGCACCATGCGCTCGTTTTCGGCGTCGAGCGCGCTGGTCGCCTCGTCGAGCAGGAGCAGCGGCGCATCGCGCAGGATGGCGCGCGCAATGGCGAGGCGCTGGCGCTGTCCGCCGGACAAGGTGATGCCGCGCTCGCCAATCTGCGTCTCGTAACCGTTCGGCAAATCCTCGATGAATTCGGCCGCCGCAGCAGCCTCCGCCGCGCGGCGCACATCGACGGAATTGGCATCGGGCCGGCCGTAGCGGATGTTGTCGGCGATGGTGCCGGAGAAGATCACCGGATCCTGCGGCACGAGAGCGATGTGCCGGCGCAGATCCGTGGGGTCGACGGCACCGACGCCCACGCCGTCGAACAGGATGCGGCCTTCTTGCGCGGCGTAGAAGCGCAGCAGGAGCTGAAACACGGTCGATTTGCCGGCGCCGGATGGCCCGACCAGTGCCACGGCGTCGCCCGGCGCGATCTTCAGCGAGAATCCGTTGAGCGCCGCATATTCCGGCCGCGACGGATAGCGGAACACGACGTTGTCGAACGTGATCTCGCCGCGCGCCGGCTCCGGCAGCTTCACGGGATTCGCAGGCGCCTCAATCGCCGGCGCGGTGTGCAGCAACTCCATCAGGCGCTCGGAAGCGCCGGCGGCGCGCTGCAGATCGCCCCAGATTTCGGACAGCGCGCCAACGCCGCCACCGACGAAGAACGCGTACAGGATGAATTGCAGCAATTGTCCGCCGGTCATTTCGTGCGCGATCATTGCCTGCGCGCCGACCCAGAGGACGCCCGCGATGCTGGAGAACGCCGCGAAGATGATGACGGCCGTCATCGCCGCGCGGGCGCGCGTGCGCAGGATGGCGATGTCGAAGGACTTCTCGACGGTACGCGCGTATTGGGCGCGCTCCTGGCCCTCATGCGTGAAGGCCTGCACCGTCTGCACGGCATTGAGGATTTCAGAAGCATGGGCGCTGGTGTCGGCGAGGCGATCCTGAGTCTTGCGCGACAAGGTTCGCACCCAGCGGCCGAACAGGATCAGCGGGATCATCACCAGCACGACCGCGCCGATGACCAGTCCGGTCAGCTTGACGCTGGTGACGAACATCATCGCGAGGCCGCCGATCAACGTCACCGTGTTGCGCATGGCGACCGAAATCGACGATCCGACGACCGTCTGGATTAGCGTGGTGTCGGCCGTCAGCCGTGACAGGACTTCGCCGGTACGCGTGACCTCGAAGAATTCCGGCGTCAGGCCCAGCACATTTGCGAATACGGCCTTGCGGATGTCGGCGACGACGCGCTCGCCGATCCAGGTGACGAAATAATATCGGGTAGCGCTGGATATCCCCATGATCGCCGCCACGGCGACGAACGCGAGGAAGTACCGGCTGATGCGGGCGGCTTCGGCGGCGCTGAATCCGTGGTCGATCAGCGCTCGCCCGGCGACCGGCAGGACCAAAGTCGCGGCTGAGGAGATGAGCAGCGCCACCAGCGCCAGGCCGATGCGCCAGCGGTAGGGCCGCAGGAACGGCAGGAGGCGTCGCAGCGGCCGGATCGACCGGCTCTTGGCGCGCGCCCCCGCCACGCGTGCGATTTCGTTCGAGACTTGCTCTCCGGATTGGGACACGCGGGCTTCAGCCAATGGGTCGCGGCGCCAAATATAGTGTCGCCGGGCGAAAGCCCTAACGGGGCCTATCGCCGCGGCGCGATTTTCAACCGGCTTCCGGAAGCCTGGCCACGGTTTGGTCAGCTTTGGCGCGGCCCGATACGGTTTGTGCCTGCGCAAGATTAAGCAGGTAAGTCACCCCGCTGATCGGCAGGCTGCGAGGATCGCCGGCAAGTGCGTTTTCCAGTTGCTGGGCATAGAAGCGCCAAAAGCGGGTGCGGAATTCCTGAAAGCGTTCGCCATCGTCCCGACGCCGTTCCCTCGCGACGAGCGGCACTAGGCCACGATCGGCGAGTTCGACGGAGAGGCTAAAGATTTCACATCGCGACTCGTAAGCGAGGACAGCGGCTCCCTCTCCGACCGGCCACTTCAGGCCAAGCACATCGAGCCAACGGATCTTCCGCTTGTCGTCAGGACTGCTTTCCGTCGAACTGATGATGCCATCCGGAGCGATCATTATGGTTTCGCCGTCTCGAAGGAGCCTGGTCGCCTGGAATAGTGTCTGTACCGGCTGGCGCGTGGCCTGCGGCAACCCCAACTTCTTCCCCTCAGGGAATGCCCGCCGGAAGATCGCCGTCGCGAGGCGCTCGAACGCGCCGTGATAGAGCAGGAAAAGGTTGCCGGCGCTGGAGGAAGCACAAGTCCGCAGTTCGTCGACCACGTCCGGATATAAGGAGAAGTAGGCAGCCGTCGGGAATGCGGCCGAGGCGAGCATGGTCCGGATTGCGAAAGACAGGCGAACAGATTTGTTCCATTCCTCCCGGGAGGCTTGCGGGTACCGGCTGCACGCGTAGGCAAAATCGCAGGCCTGCTCCGGCAGCGCCACAAAATCGGCGATCCGCTTCGCATTCTCCATAACGGTATGAGGGTCTGCGAGGCACGCAGGGTCGAGGCCGGCAGCACTGATCCATTGATCGAGCAAGCGCCGCTTGAGTGCAGGGCGCTGCCTCATTCGGTCGAGCAAAGGCTTCGGTTCACGGGCCGCCGGAGGGCCTGCAGGCTTCCCTTCGCCAGCGCGCTGCCGTCGCCACAGCTTTCTGGCTCTTTTGTCAACCATCTCCGGCCCCGAAATGAGGCGTGGATTTCGCTTGTTTGTCACGCTTTGGCAATATCTTACGCAACGGCAACGCGTCCGGTCCCGGCGCGGCGGCTGCGCGGCTTGCATGACCTCTGGCCTTTCCCTATAAGGCCCCGCTTCCGCACGATTTCGAAGGTCCGCCGCCATGAAAAAGGGCATTCACCCCAACTATCACTTCATTAACGTCACCCTGAATGACGGGACGAGCTACAGGACGCGCACGACGTGGGGCGAATCCGGCGGCAAGCTGACACTCGATATCGATCCCAGCACGCATCCGGCCTGGACCGGTGGCCAGCAGCAGCTGGTCGACCGCGGCGGACGGCTGACCCGCTTCAACAAGCGGTTCAAGGATTACGTAAAGAGCTGAGCGGCGTTCACGCCTGCGACTGGTTTTCCGACTCGAACGCCTGTTCCAACCGATCGATATGCGCGCGCGCGCCGGCGTTGGCGGCGGCCTTCAGCAGGCCGTCCTCGAGACGGGCAATCCGGCAGTAGAGGGTCTCGCTGCGCGCGAGCAGATCCAGAAATTTCGCCGGAAGATTCTCAAGTCCTTCCTTCTGTCCGCCGAAGCAGATTTCCTTCGAGCCGAGGCGATAGCGCTCGCTGGTGGCATCTTCGGCGTCCATTTCGCCATCGTGCACCGCGCGCTGCACCAGCAGCCAACTCGCCGCCTGCATCAGTCGCGTGGTGAGGCGCAGACTCTCGCCGGCATAAAGCGTTGCGGCTTTGCGCGGAAGGTCGCGCGATTCAATGCGTCCGCGACCTTCGAGATAGGTCGCTGTTTCCTGCACCAGCGACATGCCTTCGTCAAAGGTGCGATCGAACAGCGCCGAGCCGGCAAACGATTCCGTGACCGGATGCGAAAGTGGGGTTGCTTCGGAATGTTGTGAGGTCATGGTTGTGGCGTCTCTCATCGGCCGACAGGGAGGAAAGGCTAGCAGGATGCGTGTTCAGGGCAACGCAAATGACTTCGCCACGCTAACAAAGACTTGCCGCGGTGGTATCGGTGCCACGCATAAACGTTAACGGTTGACCTTGCATCGTTGGCGAGCGCGAGAGGCGCGGCACAACAGTTAACTAGGTCGTCTTGAAGAACGCGTGCGCGGCATTCTTCGTCGCCTGGCGCGACTTGATGGCATCGCGGCACCTGGCGATCTCCGCATCGAGCGCTGCGATGCGCGCCTCGAGCTCATGCTCCGACATGGCGGAGAGATCCTGACCGAGGTCGATCTCGGCCCTTTTCTTTCGCGGCAGCAATTCTTCTGGGTCGATCGCCATGGCACGCACCGTCAGTTCGTGGGTAATAATGTCGGACGCGCGCCCTCAAGCAAGGGGAAGTCTGAAATGAAAGCCATTCGCATCGACAACCCCGGCCCGGACTATCGCCTCGTCCTCGGCGACGCGCCGAAGCCGGACGTGAAACCGGGCGAGGTGCTGATCAAGGTGGCGGCCGCCGGCCTGAACCATGCCGATCTCGCGCAGGCGCAAGGCCGCTATCCGCCGCCGCCCGGCGCCTCGGAGATTCTCGGTATGGAGGTGTCCGGCACGATCGCAGAGTTGGGCGAAGGCATCACCGGATGGCAGGCCGGCGACGAGGTCTGTGCGCTGGTCGCCGGCGGCGGCTATGCGGAATTCTGCGCAGCACCGGCCGAATGCGTGCTCGGCGTACCGCGCGGCGTGTCGCTCGTCGATGCGGCAGGCCTGCCGGAAGTTTTCTTCACGGTGTGGACCAATCTGTTCGATTCCGCGCGGCTGAAGCCGACCGAGCGCGTGCTGATCCATGGCGGTTCCAGCGGCATCGGCACCGCGGCGATTCAATTGTGCGCCGCGCGCGGCCACGAGATCTTCACCACCGCGGGCTCGAAAGAGAAATGCGATGTGTGCGAGAGCTTGGGTGCCAAACGCGCGATCAATTACCGCGAAGAGGATTTCGTCGACATCGTGAAACAGGAAACCGGCGGAAAGGGCGTCGACGTCATCCTCGACATGATCGGCGGCGACTATGTCCAGAAGAACATCAGTGCGGCCGCGGTGTGGGGGCGGGTCGTCAACATCGCCTACATGAGCGGCATGAGCACCACGGTGAATTTCGGGCCCGTGCTGATGAAGCGGCTCTCGCTGCTCGCCACCACCTTGCGTTCGCGCAGCAATGCGGAGAAGGGCGCCATCCGCTATGCCATTGAGGGCGAAGTGTGGCCGCTGATCGACGCAGGGAAAATCAAGCCGATCATCGACCGCACCTTTCCGCTGGCCGACGCGCAGGCCGCCCACGCGCGCATGAAATCCTCGCAGCACATCGGCAAGATTTTGCTGACCGTGCAATAGTTCAACGATGCGGATTCTGCTGACCGGTGCAAACGGTTTCATCGGCCGCTATCTGCTCGCTCATCTGCTCAGTGAAGGGCATATCGTCATTCCAGCGGTGCGTAATCCGCATGAGACCGATCGCCTGCTGCCGAGACCAGCTTCGCTTCACGCTGATTTCAATCGCGACGTCACGCCAGAGGCTTGGGTACCGCGGCTTGCGGGGGTCGATGCGGTCGTCAATTGCGCTGGTGTTCTCCAAGGCAGCCGTGGTCAGTCGATCGCGGCCATTCACACGGAAACTCCCAAGGCGCTGTTTCGGGCATGCGAGATCGCGGGTGTGCGTCGGGTGATCCAGATTTCCGCGATCAGCGTCGGTGCCGATACACAATACGCAAGAACCAAGCTTGCCGCCGACGAGTTTCTCGCGTCCACCTCGCTCGATTGGGTGATCCTTCGGCCATCGCTGGTGTATGCGGAAGGTGCCTATGGCGGCACCGCGCTGTTTCGTGCGTTGGCCGCGTCCCCCTTTGCGGTACCGCTTGTGGGCGGCGGTCTTCAGGTCTTCCAGCCGATCCATGTGAGCGATCTTGCCGCCGCGGTGAACAAGATCGTGGGCGGCGCGGCCATCAACCGCGTGATCATCGAGCCTGTCGGCCCGGACTCTTTGACGATGCGCGAGATGCTGATCGACTTGCGCCGATGGCTAGGACTGCGAGAAGCGCCGGCACTGCCCATCCCCATGCCGCTTGTTCGTCTGATGGCCGGAGTTGGCGACATCGTCGGCGGAACTATTAGCATGACCGCGCTGCGGCAACTGGAATTCGGCAATGCCGCGCCCGCCGAACCGTTCGTGGCCGCGACGGGCATTCATCCACAAAGGTGGCGAGACTCCTTGCTTGCTCATCCGGCACAGGTTCAGGACCGATGGCATGCCCGCCTTTTCTTTGTACGCCCTCTGCTGCGAGCCGCCATCGGGCTGACCTGGATTGGTTCTGCAATTTCTGGAATTGCCAACCTGTCCACGCTGCAGGGACAATTCAATGCGTTTGGAATCTCGCTCTCCACGGAAGCAATCTGGGCGACATGCCTGGTCGATCTGCTGGTCGGCATCGCCGTGCTTGCGCGGTGGCGGAGTGGCGCCATTGCCGTCGTGCAGCTGATCATCGTCGCCGCGTACACGCTCGCGTTGAGCATCGCCCAGCCATCGCTATGGCTTGAGCCGTTCGGGCCGCTTCTGAAAAACATTCCATTCGTGGTCGCGGTGTTGGCGCTGGCGGCGCTGGAGCCAGAGCGATGAGCAATCTCTATTTGGTGCTCAAATTCGTTCACATCCTGAGCGCCACAGTTCTGTTTGGTGCAGGGCTCGGAACCGCTTTCCAGATGTGGACAGCCCACAGAAGCGGTGACGTTCGGGCGATCGCCACGGTGGCACGTCACGTTGTGTGGGCGGATTTCCTGTTCACGACTCCGGCAATCATCGTTCAGCCGGCCAGCGGCATCGCACTCATTCTGCTGGGCGGTTTCGGTGCTGCAGAACCGTGGCTCGTTGCGGCTTACACGCTCTACGCTCTGGCGGGAGCGTGTTGGCTTCCGGTCGTGTGGATTCAGTTGAAGGTGTACCGCCTCACGCGAACGAATGAGGCTCTGCCTCCGCAGTATTTCCGTTTGATGCGGACATGGTTTTGGCTGGGTTGGCCCGCCTTCCTGGCAGTCCTCCTGACATTCTGGCTCATGATCGCAAAGCCTGCGCTGTGGTGAGCAATCCGCATTGGATGCCGACGCCTCTGTCGGTAGCGGGCAGGTAGCAATTGCCTTCATGGAAAGATACAGGTAACATACCGAATCGCTCTTTGACATCGGTGTTTGGAAGGCGGCCGCCGAGGCGGACCTGTGCGTGGCATTGCAAGAGTCGCACATCCGTGTTGGCGCGTGGCACTTCTTGAATTCGACTGCTCCGGAGCCGCGCAGGCCACAACATGTAGTGGCGGTGGATGGAGGTTCAAAATTCAAGGCGCGGCAAAAAAAGGGGAGGGGGGCCCCCCTCGTTTTTTGACGAACAAAACAAACAATTCCCTTGCGCGGCGTCTGGGTG
>DASYBT010000256.1:0-14392 GCA_036500585.1 Rhizomicrobium sp. | reverse complement strand
GCGACACGTCCCAGTTCGGTTGTGGCTGTTTCTTGCGGCCCGGACTGGCGAGCGGCTGATCGCGCAGGATCAGCAGCCGCTCCGGCAATCCGGCCACGGCAGGCTGGATGTTCTCGATTCCGTTGACGACGATGAGGCCCGATGCGCCGCCCTGCACGGCAGGCGAGGAAATCCCGTGCACATGCGGGTGATACCAGTAGAGCCCCGGCGGTTCGTCCTTGGGGATGTGCACCGTGTAGGTGAAGGTCTGGCCGGAATTGATCAGCGTACGGATCGATTGGTCGCTGCCGCACAAAGGCGATGTGTTGGTGCCGTGGAAATGGATGTTGACCGACGAGGGGGTCATCACCCGGTCGCCGCAGCGGATGTTCATCTCCATTTCACCCGGCGTGGGCGGGAGATAATTGGTGACCTTGAGAACGATGGTGTCGCCGGGATTGACCCGCAAGGTCGGCGATTCCACGCCGTCCGGCGTGGCGAAGCAGAACAGGGTGCGGTTCCGGGAATCGAGCGCGGTATAGTAGCGGAAATCTGCCCGCAGCACGCCGTTGTGGCTGGCGATTTCCGGCGGCGAGGCGACGTCAGCGCCAGCGGCAAATCGCGGACAGCGGCCGCCATCCTGAGCCGATGCCGTGCCGGGCAGGATCGCGCAAAACAGCAGGATCGCCGGGAGCAATATGAGAATGCGAATGGCTTTCAGATCGCATTCACGCATCGACACCACCACAGGACCTCATCGCTCTTGTTATCGGAAGGGGAGCACAGCCAGCCCAACCCACTGTACCCGGTCGGGATCGCCCGTCAAAGCGCAGCCGAAAGGTGGCTTTTCATAACGACGGGCCATCTTGCCTCGCCCCACCTGGCCCTCTAACGTCGCCGTAACGTAAATTGGGGGATGGTCGGGGCGGCTTCGCTGATTTCTCCGGACCCCTGCTCATCCTGAGGGGAAAATCATGCATCCATGTCGTCGATTGTTGCCGGCCGTTGCCGCGGCCGCGGTGGGATTGTTCGCCACCGCCGCGTCTGCCCACCACGGGCGGCTGGACCCGCTTCCGGGCCAGCATGGTTTTGTCGGGACGCAGCACGCGCCCTACACCGCGCCGCGCGGAAGCATCTCCGGCACCTGGACGCCGCTCACGAACGCCTTCCCGGGAACCAACTTTCCGGACACGGCGCTCCTGATGACCGACGGCACCGTGATGATGCATGACGGCTGCTCGACGGATTGGTACCGGCTGTCCCCCGACAAGACCGGCAGCTACGTGAACGGCAAGTGGACGAAAACCGGCTCGATGCCGGTTGGCTACACGCCGCTCTATTTCGCCTCGCAGGTGCTTCCCGACGGCCGCGTGATGGTCAATGGCGGAGAGTACCTCGACTGCAATGAGGCCTGGACCAATCTGGGTGCGCTGTACGATCCGGCTTCCGATACGTGGACTGCCGTGTTGCCGCCGGTCGGCTGGGCGAACATCGGCGATGCGCAGAGCGTGGTCCGCTCCGACGGCTCCTACATGCTGGCCGATTGCTGCACGTCAGCGGAAGCCATCGCCTCTATCAGCGGCACGACCGTGACGTGGACCGCGACCGGCTCGGGCAAGGGCGATCGCAACGACGAGGAAGGTTGGACGCAGCTTCCAGATCAAACCATCGTCACGGTCGATGCAAGCCGCGGTCTCAACTTCCCGACCAACATCACCGAGAGGTATTCGGAAGCGGCCGGAACCTGGACTCAAGGCAAGAACACCGCCAACCGGGTGGTCGATCCCGGCTCGTCGGAAGTTGGCCCGGCGCTTCTGCTGCCGAATGGACTCGTGTTCCAGATCGGCGCCACCGGCCACAACGACGTATTCATCCCGTCCAAGGGCAAATGGGTGGCGGCGCCGGATATGCCGAACATCGACGGCCAAGGCGTCACGGACGCGGCAGACGGTCCCGCAGCGGTACTGCCAGATGGCAATGTGCTGGCGCAGGTCAGCCCCGGCGTTTTCAATGCGCCGTCGCACTTCGTCGAGGTCAACGTGAAGAATGCGAAGACGGTCACGATCACGCAGGTGAGCGAGCCGGCGAGCGCACCGGAGCAGTCCTCCTATGAGGGCCGCCTGCTCGTTCTGCCGACCGGAGAAGTTCTGTGGAGCAGCGATGTCGGCGACGTCGAAATCTACACACCGCAGGGCAGCGCCAAGAAGGGCTGGCTGCCGGTGATCACCAATGTCGCGGCAAGCCTGTCCGTCGGCAGCACGAACAATGCGCTGGCCGGCACCAACCTCAATGGCCTGAGCTACGGCGGCTATTACGGCGATGACGCGCAGATGTCGACGAACTTCCCGGTGGTCCGCATCACCAACAAGGCGACGAAGCATGTCTGCTATGCCAAGACGCACGATCACACGGCGATGGGCATTTCCACCGGCGAGGTGACGCAGACCCAGTTCGACATTCCGGCGAGCTGCGAAAGCGGCAAGAGCACGCTGCAGGTGGTGGCGAGCGGCCTTGCTTCGAGGGGCACGCCGGTGACGCTCAACTGAGCGGCGCCTGATGAAAACACGAAGGGCCGGACAGTGACGTCCGGCCCTTCTGTTTTTCAATCCGGCGGATGTTGGAGCGGGCGAGGCGAATCGAACGCCCGACCCTAACCTTGTCAGTTAAGAGCCTCGTTTTCACAGTTCCTCAATTCCGGCACGTTCCCGCACATTTCCTCTGTTTGCTGGCACCCGAATATTCGCCGGCATTTTGGACACTATTAGAACTCCCGCTGGATTGATTCGCCCGTGGTTCCTGGTAGTCAGGATCCCAAAACTCGTCGGTAGCCGCACTGAGATATGAAAGAGGCTCTATAGTCCGCGTATTTCAATAATCGCCGCTTGTTTGTATAGTGTTCTCGATTCCTACTTGCGGGGGCGAGAGATGGGGGCAATGCGATTCTGCTTGGTACTTGGGGGCTTTATCGTCTGCGCGATGGGAAGTATCGGCAGCGTCGCGGCGGACAATTTACCCGCGTGGACAACTGACTGGAGAACCTTCAGACATCAATGGGCGGTTCTGAACCGCAAGGCCCCCGTATGCGATGCGTCAACCGCGACCAACGGGAGTTTCCCGAACATAACTGGCGGCCAAACGTCGTGTACCATTTCAATTGACGAGGCGGCGCTGACGATCGGCAATTTTGTTCTCCCAGACCACTTCACCCTCTACGTT
This sequence comes from Rhizomicrobium sp., assembly GCA_036500585.1. Lineage (GTDB taxonomy): Bacteria > Pseudomonadota > Alphaproteobacteria > Micropepsales > Micropepsaceae > Rhizomicrobium. Next base: position 11,197 of record DASYBT010000256.1, on the reverse strand, counting down.
GATACAGACGTGGACACTGTCGATTTCACCGTCGACAAATTCCAGTTTGGCGCAGGGACGACCATCGAATTGTCTGCCCCTCAGATTAAGGCGGCGACTCCGACTACGTTGCCGCGCGATGCCAAACAAGCTGAGACCTGCGAAGGCGGTCATCAGGGTGGTCCCGGAGGCTGGGGTTCGAATGGACAAAATGGAATTGCTTTTTTCATGAAGGTCACAACGATTCAGCCGGGCGGGTCACTGTGGATTCATACGGATGGCGAGCCTGCCGGCGACGGCAGTCCGGGCCAGCAAGGCCAGATGGGCGGTGGAGGCCGGGGAACGCCTTGGGTGCAGCCCAATTGCGGCAATCAGCCTGGCGGGAACGGTGGCGGCGGCGGAAATGGAGGGAGCGGGGGAAATACAAGCTTGGTGAAAATTGATTGGGCCGGCCACGGAATCTTGCCGGCGCAATGTGCCGCGACGAGCCCAACACAGAGACCGCCGGCTGCGGCGACCGGCGGTGGTGGTACGATTATCGATATTTGGGGTGGGCCTGGTGCCGCAGGTGCTGGCGGCAAAGGGGGTGCAGGTGGCCCCGGCGGAGCCGACGGCGCGGGCGCCGGCGCGGTAGGCCCGGACGGATCGCCGGGAAGTGTCGGCGCCTGTAGCCGAGCCGGTCCGTAGAACATTTTCAAGTGTCGGCGGACAAAGAATCGGACGCTGGCGGATCGTTGAGCGGCTCCGATTGAGCCACGCGGCGACGGATCCGTTTCCGCTTTTACGCACCCGCAAAAGCGCTGCCATTCCTGCAACCGCGCTCTACCCATAACCATCTCTCCTACGCGCCGATCGCAAGGCAGCACATCCGCGAGGGACAGATGTAGTTAGACTAGGAAAACCTGGAGCGGGCGAGGCGAATCGAACGCCCGACCCTAACCTTGGCAAGGTTATGCTCTACCCCTGAGCTACGCCCGCACTCCAAGCGGATGGGGGTTATGGCGCAGGCGCAAAGGCCGGGTCAATAGCCTTTGCGAACATACATTTAGGCGCTATTTCCGGCGCAAGGCGGCCACGGGAAACGGTCTGGCTCGGCCCCGCGCGCGCTTTGGATGGCTTATGGCAGCAACCGACGCCGATCTCTTCGCTTTTCTCGATGCGCTGGGCATTGCCCATCGCACCTACGAACACGCGCCCGTGTTCACGGTGGAGGAATCGCAGGCCGCGTGCGCGCACATTCCCGGCGGCCATACGAAGAACCTGTTCCTCAAGGACCGCCGCGACCGGCTGTGGCTGGTGGTGACGCGCGAGGAGGTGCGGGTGGATTTGAATGCGCTGGCGAAGCAGCTCGATGCGGCGCGGTTCTCGTTCGGCTCGGCCGAATTGCTGATCGAGACGCTCGGCGTGCCGCCCGGATCGGTGACGCCGTTTTCGCTCATCAACGACAGAGCGGGAAGCGTGCGCGCCGTGCTGGATGACGCGATGCTGGCGCAACATCCGCTGAACTTCCATCCGCTGCGCAACGACCGCACGACGGCGATCTCATCCGCCGATCTCATGAAATTCATCCGCGCCACCGGCCACGAGCCGCTTGTCGTCCGGCTGCCGCAGCGCCCAGGCTAACCTCACTGGTCGGGCTCGACGATCGGCAGGATGCGCAGGTTCGCGGCGAGCGATGCGTCGGTGATCCCATAGGCAAAGACGTTGTCGCCGGGGCGCCAGTTGGAGTGGCTCAAGACATAGCGCTCGCCGTGAGCTCCGGCGCCTGCAAATGGCAGATACAGTTCCGGGACGCGCAGGTCTCCGGACTCGGATGCGAAGATGCGTTCGCCGTACATGATCGCGCCATCCACCATCGCCTGCGCCCGGCGCAGCCTTTCCTGCCGCTCGTGTGATGTCGCGTCTTTGAGCAGGTTCTCGCCAACCGGATTCTTGCCAAGCAAGACGGCGAAATAGCGTCCGGCGTCGCAGCAGACGATCGTCTCGTCGGGGCCCACCTCCAGCAGCGCAGCGGCCGCCGCGTTTTGTCCCAGTTGGCTCAGATTGAAATCGCGACCTTGGGGCGGTGTGGTGCCGGTCCACAACGACAGCCAATACTCCGCCACCTCACGATTGGCGCCATCCAGCGCGAGAAGCGCCATGGCCTCTTTGGCGGCACGAAAGCTCCAGCTCGGCAATGCAACCTCCCCAGTCGCGCCAACCGTAGGTTTGGGGCCGCCTGCTGACAATCCAGAGCCGTGCGCTCTGGTAGAACATCTGCGTGATTGCGGGCGTTTGGCCACAGGTCGCTTCCGGCATCCACAAGGGGAGGCTGTATGGATTTGCTAAGCTCCGCCCGGCCTTTTATTTTCGCCGCTGCGGGACCATTTTGACGGTAGCAGACACAAGGATCTTTCATGGCGATTATCGGCCCCAGCGGACGTCCCATTTCTCGCCCACCGACAGCCGGCAGCGCGGACGCTGCGCCCACCGGCTCCAGCGGCGGCGCATTCATCAAAGACGGCTCCATCGAAACCTTCGCCGCCGACGTGATGGAAGCCTCGCGCGAGGTTCCGGTGATCGTCGATTTCTGGGCGCCGTGGTGCGGGCCGTGCAAGCAGTTGGGGCCGGCGCTGGAAAAGGTGGTGAACGAGGCCAAGGGCGCCGTGCGCCTCGTCAAGATCAACATCGACGAGAACCAGGAGCTGGCGCGCCAGCTGCGCATCCAGTCGATCCCCACCGTCTACGCCTTCCGCAATGGCCAGCCGGTGGATGGGTTCATGGGCGCGGTTCCGGAATCCCAGCTGCGCGCCTTCGTGCAGAGCCTCACCGGCGGCGCGGCCGGCGCCAATCCCGCCGATGACATCCTCGCCATGGCCGATGAAGCCTTTGCCGCGGGCGATCTGTCCGCCGCGGCGCAAGGCTATGGCCAGATGCTGCAGGAGGAACCCGGGCATCCCAAGGCCGCCGCGGGTCTGGCCCGCTGCTATCTGAAGAGCGGCGATATCGACCGTGCGCGCAAGACCTTGCAGCTGGTGCGGCCGGACGGCGAAGGCGATGAGTCGGTGCGCGCCGTCGATGCGGAACTGAAGCTGCGCGAAGGCGCGGCGCAGGCCGCCGGCGATTTGAACGAGAAGCGGGCCGCCGTCGAGGCCGATCCCAACAATCACCAGGCGCGCTACGATCTGGCGCTGGCGCTCGATGCCAAAGGCGACCGCGACGCCGCGCTCGACAAACTGCTCGACATCGTGCGCCGGGATCGCAACTGGAACGAGGGTGCTGCGCGCAAGCAGCTGCTGACTCTTTTCGAGGCCATGGGGCCCACGGATCCGCGCACCATCGAGGCGCGCCGCAAGCTTTCTTCGATCCTGTTCTCGTGATCCCCATGCAGCGCGCCCGCCCGTTTCGCACCGTTGACGATCTGCCGAAGACGCTGCGGATTTTTCCATTGACCGGTGCGCTGCTTCTGCCGCGCGGCGCGCTGCCGCTGAATGTGTTCGAGCCGCGCTATCTCGCCATGGTGGACGATGCGCTCGCCGGCGCGCGCGCCATCGGCATGATCCAGCCGACCGTCCACGAGGAAAAGAACCTGCGGCCGCCGCTGTCCGGCGTCGGTTGTCTGGGCCGCATCACCGGTTTCGCCGAAGCGGAAGACAAGCGCTACCACATCACGCTCTCCGGCATCTGCCGCTTCCGCGTGGGGGAAGAACCGGCGGTCGATACGCCCTATCGCCAGATCGTGCCGGACTATTCCGCCTTTGCCGGCGATCTCGTCGTTCGCGACGACGCCGAGTTTCCGCGCGAGCGGGTGGTGGAAGCGCTGAAGACCTATCTGTCGCGCCGCGATCTGAAGGCCGACTGGCAGACGGTGATGAACGCGCCCGCCGAAACGCTGGTGAATGCGCTTTCCATGCTGTGTCCGTTCGAGCCGGCGGAAAAGCAGGCGCTGCTGGAGGCGCCGGGTTGGGACGAGCGCGTCGCAACCCTGGTGGCGCTGCTCGAGATGGCGGGCGCGGCGCCGGCCAGCGGCACGATCAACTGACATGCCCGACATCGACCGCAAGCTTCTGGAGATTCTCGTGTGCCCGGTGACCAAGGGCACGCTGGTCTACGACCGGGAGAAGCAGGAGCTGATCAGCAAACAGGCGGGGCTTGCCTATCCCATCCGCGACGGCGTTCCCATCATGCTGGCGAGCGAAGCGCGCGAGCTTTCCGAACTCGAGCGGGCGCAACGGTGAGCGGCGAGCGGCCGTGGCCGGTTGAACTCCGGCTCGATCGCGAGAAGACGACGCTCCATGTGACGTTCGAGTCCGGCCAGAGTTTTGCTCTTGCGGCCGAATATTTGCGCGTGGAATCGCCTTCCGCCGAAGTGCAGGGGCACCTGGCGTCGCAGAAGCAGATCGTGGGCGGCAAGCGGGATGTGAAGATCACTGGCATCGAGCCGGTCGGCAATTATGCCGCGCGACTCCTGTTCGACGACGGCCACGATACCGGCCTCTACAGCTGGGATGTTCTCCACGAACTCGGCCGCGACCACAATGCGAAATGGTCCGCTTACCTCCGCGCGCTGAAGGCCAAGCGCTTGGAACGCTAGGGTGCTCAAATCCTTGACTTGAGATGAGTATTAACTCATGTTCAGCCAATGGTGAGGTTCGCGGGGCCGATGCGCCCCCTACTGTGGGTAGGCTCCAGCAAGCGGGAGTACGGCAAGTTTCCTCAGCAACTGCAAGGCACGTTGGGATTCGAATTGTTTCTGGCCCAAACTGGTCAGCACCCGCCGTCCGCCAAGCCTCTAAAGGGCTTTGGCAGCGGCACTGTCGAGCTCATCGGCGACTTCGATGGTGACACGTATCGAGCCGTTTACACGATACGATTCAGGGAAGCGGTTTACGTTTTGCACGCCTTCAAGAAGAAGTCGAAGCAGGGAAGCAAGATGATGCAAAGCGACATTCAGCTGATCAAAGATCGTCTGCGAGGCGCAGAGATGGATCACGCCGAGCGGTTCGGACACGAGAAGGGATCATGATGCGCAAGATGAAAGTCGAAATGGGCTCCGGAAATATTTTTGCCGATCTCGGTCTGCCGGATGCCGAAACACATTTTCTGAAAGCGCAAATCGTGGCTGAAATCTATCGGCTGGCCGATGCTCGCAAATTGACGCAGGCAAGGGCTGGCGCACTGATGGGCATCAGCCAGCCGGAAGTCTCGCGCCTTTTCAAAGGGAATTTCCGCGAATATTCGGTCGAGCGGCTGATCGGGTTTCTGACAGCTTTCAACCGGGACGTGGAGATTGTCGTGAAGCCCCATCGGAAAGCGGGTCGGACGGGCAAGATCACGTTCACGCCGGTCGCTGCGTAACGTCAGCGAACGCTTCAGCGCACGCGCGTGCCGGCGTTGGCACCCCAATGCAGCGGGTGGGATGATTTCGGCAGCGGCGCATCGGCGGCGCCGATGGTCGCGCCGTATTTCCAGTCGTGCGGGCAGATGGCGATGTAGCGCGCATAGCCGCCGGTGCCGCCTTTCAATTTCGGATAGCCGATGGCGACGAGGCATCCCGTCTCCGCCACCTGATCGAGATTGGCGATGCCTTCTCCTTGCGTGTAGCCGTGATGCATGAGCCAGGATTCGCCTTCGAGGGTCGGCGTGGTGTCGGTGTCGAGCGGCTCATGACCATGAAACAAAATATGGCGCTGAAGGTGCAGGAACTTGAGCGCCGCCAGCGACACGCCGGGAAATACTTTCTGCGTCGCGAGCGCGGGATCCGGCCAACGCTTCGACCAATCGGAGCGCACGAACACCACCGAGCCTTGCGGAACCCGGCCGTTCTTCTTCTCCCAGGCGAGGATGTCGCTTACCTGCAGCGCATAGCCGGGATTTGTCTTCACTTGCGGCACGATCGAGATCGCGGCCAGCGGCCGCACGGCATAGGTGGGCGGCCGCTCGTCGATGCTCGGATATTCCGGCGCCCAATGCGCCGGCGGATCGAGCTGCGTGCCGAGCTGGTCCGTCGACAGATCGTAGTGCGTCGCCTCGAATCCATCCTTCTTGTAGCTGTAGGCGTGGCCGGTTTTCGGATCGACGGTGGCAGCGAATTTCGACGGTCCGAAGCCGTGCCACACGGGAACGTCGGGCGCGATGGTGTGCGTCAGGTCGATGTACTTCGCGCGGGCCAGCGCGTCGTCGTAGGTCTGCCACAGTCCGGTTGCGCCGAACGCCGGGCCGCCGGCGATTGTCAATGCCAGAAATGCCGGAACGATCCGCACCATGTGCATGTGGCCCTCCCTCAACGAACCGCCTAGGATAGGCCTGCGCATTCGAAACAGCGAGCAAGATGCTTCGCATCGACCATATTGTGTTTCCGGTGTGGAATGCCGAAGTGAGCCTCGCGTTCTACCGCGACGTGATGGGTTTTCCGCTGATCGCAAGCCACACCGGTGACAACTGGGGCGGCTATCCCTGGCTGATGCTGTTCTTCTCCGTTGGAGATGGCAGGGAGATCGTTCTCGTGGCGCTGAAGGGCGCCAAATGTCCGCCGGCTGATGGACTGGCGAAGGACGTCCGCCACCTTGCCTTTGCCGAGTCGTCGCACAAATCGCTGCAGCGATGGCGGGACAAGCTGAGAGAACGCGCCATCGCGTTCTGGGAGGAGCAGCACGGCTCGCAGCACTCGCTCTATTTCGAAGATCCGAACGGTGTGATCCTGGAAATCACCGCGCCGCCGTCGCGGCCCAAGCGCCAGCCGAGCCGTTCCGCGCTCGCTGCGGCGCAAAAATGGCTTGCGGCATGAACGAGCGGCCAAAGGTTCCGGGCGAATGGCCGAAGGAATTGAAATCGGCTGGCATTCTGCGCAGCCGGAGGCCCCCGCGCGCGGTGGTGCGCGGGCAAGACGTCAGCCGCTGGACCGATCTCTATCACGGCATCCTGACGGCGCCGTGGTGGCTGTTCTTTGTCGGGCTGGCCGCGGTGTTCGTCGCGGTCAACATCCTGTTCGCCCTAGTCTACATGACCGACGTGGCCGGCATCGGGCACGCACGGCCCGGCAGTTTCTGGGACCGATTCCTGTTCAGCGCGCAGACCATCGGCTCGATCTACAGCGACATGACGCCAAAGACCACCTTCACCAATACGGTGGTGGTCGTCGAGGCGTTCATCGGGTTCGTTTATCTCGGCCTGCTGACGTCGCTGATGTTCGCGCGCCTGTCGCGGCCATCGGCGCGCGTCATCTTCAGCAAGGTTGCCGTGATCGCACCGTTCGACGGCGTGCCGACCTTGCAGTTCCGCGCCGCCAATCAGCGCGGCAATCAGATCCTGGATGCCGCCATCAACGTCACCCTGGCGCACCAGACAGCGAGCAGCGAAGGCATCGTCATGCGCCGGTTCGACGAACTCGAGCTGGTGCGCTCCCGCACCTCGCTGTTCGCCCTGTCATGGACGGTAATGCACCGGATCGACGAAAAGAGCCCGCTTCGCGGGCTTTCGTCCGACGACATGGAAGACCAGCAGATGGAGATCATCATCCTTCTGCGCGGCACCGACGACACGCTCGCCGATCTCATCTACGCGCGCCACGCCTATGCGCCGGAAGACATTGTGTGGAATCGCCGCTTCGTGGATGTGCTCTCGGTGACGACGCACGGCCGGCGCATGGTCGACCTGACGAAATTCCACGACACCTGCGCCATTTGACCGTTCGGTAAGGTCGCCGCTCAGGCTGAATGTTTGCGACATCCTGTCGCCTTTTCTCGTAAATGAAGATCGGTATCCGATAAACAAATCGCAGTCCTTGAAGGAGGGGATCGTGAGTTTGAGCAGGGGGATTCACGCAGCAACGGCAGCGATTCTGGCGGCTTGCATTTGGCAGGGCACGGCCGCAGCGGCTGGCAAGCCGCCGTCGCAAACGACACAATTCACGACGACAGTCGATTATGTGTCGGAGTTTTATCCGCTGTGGCTCAGCTATAACCAGGCGGCCAAGACGAACCGTCTCGCCGGCCCCGACCGTGTCACGCCGGCGTATCGCGAGGTCGTTGCGATCAACGATGACACGCTTTACGCCAGCGCCTTCCTCGATCTGTCGGCCGAGCCCGTCGTCCTCACCATTCCCAAGACCGGGGTGACATATTCGATCCTGGTCCTCGATGCCTATGGAGATATAAAGTCCGTGAGCCTCGCGGCCGGTCAGCCGGGCGTCTATGGGCTCACCGGTCCGAATTTTACCGGCACCTTGCCTGCGGGCGTGACTCAGGTCCCGATGCCGCTCGATCATCTGCTGCTGATTTTCCGCAGCGATAAATACACAAGCGACGGCGTCAACGAGGTCAAGCAATCGAGGCGCTTCCGCGCAGGGCTCCAGCTTCAGACGCTGAGCGACTGGCAACAGGACCCGACCGGCGGCCATCCGACAATCCTGCCGGCGAACGTGTTCCTCACGTCTTTCAAGGCCGTCGCCGACGCGCTGATCGCGAAGGATCCCATCACGTACCTGCAGCAGCTCCAACTCGCGGTGGCGGGGCCCGCCTCGCCGCCATTGACCGCAAAGCAGCAGAAGCTGTCGGACAAGTTCAACAGCCTGTTCGCCAAGGGCGGCGACATGACGGATTTCGCGCTCGGCGCTAAGGCCGCGCACGCGCTGATCCTCGCCGACTATCTCACCCACACGGACGCCAACAATTGGGTCCACTTCACCAACATCGGCACATGGAGGGCGGGCCAGGACCTCGATCGTTCTGCGATCTCCGAGTTTCTGCAATACGGCAACAACAGTGAGGCCGCCGCGTATTATCATGCTTTCGAGGACGGCACCGGCGCAGCGCTCGACGGCACCGATCCGGCCGGTTACGTGATCAACATTCCCGAGGACGAAATCCCGCAAGCGAAGCGCTTCTGGTCGTTCACCGCCTATACGCCGGAGACCGTCGAGCTGATCCGGAACAAGTCTCACAAATACGAGATCGCGAGCTATACGCCGGGTTTGACTTACAACGCCGACGGGTCGCTCACGCTCTATATTGCGCAGCAGCAGCCCGCCGGCGTGCCTGAGGCAAACTGGCTGCCGGTTCGCAAGGGGCCCTTCAACATCATGCTGCGCGTGTACGGACCGGAAGGCAGCGTCGCGAAGAACAAATATGTTCCGCCGCCGATCATGAAGGCGCAATAGGCAGTTTGGTAGACCGTGGTGTCCTTTGTGTCCTTGGTGGTGAGCTCTTCTTACCACAAAGGACACGAAGCGCACCAAGCGCCACCATTCCACTTCGATGCTGGTGAAGCAGACCTTCTACCGCTTGATCGGTGAGCCGCGGTCCATCGCCTCGTGCTCGACCATTAGGTTCGGCGCGCCGTCGATTGGCGCGCGCTGAAACAACGCGAAGAATTCAACTCACCGAAACGTCCATGACGCTCCAGCGTCGAGCATTGACCCTCGTTCAGCTTTGAGGAAATGTTAGCGGCTTCGGGGAGAGGATCGATGATTGAAACTCGCAAACTTTATCGCCGCGCGATCTTGATATCGGCCTGCACGCTCGCCGCGGCCGTTTCGTTAGGCGAAACTCGAGCGGCACCGGTCTATACCGTGATTTATGATTTCGCCGGCTTCGCAAATGGCGGCTTCGATGGCGCACGTCCCGCTGCCGAAGTGACCTTCGACAAGGCCGGGAATTTCTACGGCACCACCATATATGGAGGCCGGTACAACTACGGAACGGTGTTCGGGATCGCGGCGGGCGGAACTTACACCCAGTTGCACGTCTTTAGCGGCGATGATCCTAAAACCGGCGGCGCGCAGCCCGAGGGTGGTGTGATCGTGACGAAATCGGGCGATCTGTCCGGCACTACTTTTTTCGGCGGGACCAACAACTACGGCACTTCATGGCTCCTGAAAGCCAGCGGTGCTTACTCCGTGCAACACAACTTCGATGATTCCGACGATGGACCGACAGGGACGCTGCTTTCCGCTAAAGGGAACTCTTATGGTGCGACCCTTTACGGCGGCGGCCATGGCTACGGCACGATCTGGAAGCTGGCCAAGCGGGGCAAATTCAGCCTGCTTCACGGTTTCACCCTGACGGGAAGCGATGGCGCCTATCCCAATGGTGGCCTGGTTCAGGACCAGAACGGCAATCTCTATGGCACCACCAGCCAAGGCGGCACTGCCAGTTGCGCCTGTGGCACGGTGTTCAGGATGGCGGCGGACGGCAGCAACTTCACCACGCTTTATTCTTTCACCGGCGGCGCCGATGGCAAGTTTCCGTTAGCCCCGCTTGCGCTCGACAAGGACGGCACACTTTACGGAACCACCGCGAACACGATTTACAGCTACAATTGCGATGCCACTGGCTGCGGGACGGTGTGGCAACTCACACCAGATGGCACCTTCACCGTTCTACATACCTTTGCCGGTGGGAAGGACGGCGCCACTCCAGAAGGCAATCTGCTGAAAATCGGCACCACCCTCTACGGGACAACACAGTACGGAGGCAGCAGCGGCTGCAACGGCAACGGCTGCGGCACGGTATACAAGCTGACGGCGAAGCCGCGCGGAAAGTACAAAATCCTGCATCGCTTCGCAGAAGGGACTAGCGATGGCCAGAACCCGCTTGCCGGGTTGGCGCAGGGCCCGAACGGGAAGCTCTATGGCACGACCTATCAGGGCGGCCTGTACAACGGCGGAACCGTGTTTTCCGTGACGAAAAAATAGGCGGTTTGGTCTGCCGCGAAGGGTCTCCCCGTGGGAGCCAGCCTTGCTCGCGCCGTGGATTTGCAGCAACGCACGAGGGCGATGTCCGGGCGTCCTTTGTGCCTTTGTGGTGAGCTTCTTCTTACCACCAAGGACACCAAGCGCACCAACGCGCCGCGATCACATAACGACCATACGCAGCATTCGCCCTACCGCTTGATCGGGGAGCCGCGGTCCATCGCCTCGTGCTCGACCGCTACGATCGGCTTGTCGGTGAACAGGTACTCGCGCAGCTGCTTATCGAACAGCGGCTCGTGGCGCCGGATCCATTCGATCAGCATGGAGGCGTGCTCCATCTCTTCCTTGGAGTTGTGCAGCAGTACGGCCTGCAGATCCGGGTCTTCCGTGTCGTCGGCGCGCTGGCGATACCAGTCCACCGCCTCAAGCTCCTCCATCAGCGAGACGATGGCATAGTGCAGGTGCAAGGTGTGGGTCTTCAGCTTCTCGCGCGGAACGTGAAGCACTTCGCTCGACATGAATCAGCTCCTGAACGGTTCAATGGAATTC
>DASYBT010000255.1:0-21729 GCA_036500585.1 Rhizomicrobium sp. | reverse complement strand
CGAAGTGGCGAGCCATCGACTGGTGGCGAAGATCCCGACCATTGCGGCGATGGCCTTCAAATATTCGATGGGCCAGCCTTTCGTGTATCCGCTGAACCATCTCGGCTACACGGAAAACTTCCTGCGCATGACATTCGCGGTGCCCGCGGAGGACTACAAAGTCAATCCGATCCTGGCGAAGGCGCTCGACACGATCTTCATCCTCCACGCCGATCACGAGCAGAATGCCTCGACCTCTACCGTAAGGCTTGCCGGTTCGTCCGGCGCCAATCCGTTCGCCTGCATCGCCGCTGGAATTGCCTGCCTGTGGGGTCCGGCGCATGGGGGCGCCAATGAAGCCGCGCTCAAGATGCTCGAAGAGATCGGCTCGGTCGATCACATTCCCGAATTCATCAAGCGGGCGAAGGATCCCAATGACAATTTCCGCCTGATGGGATTCGGCCACCGGGTGTACAAGAATTACGACCCGCGCGCGAAAGCCATGCAGATCCAGGCCCATGCGGTGCTGGAGGAAGTGGGCCATGCCAACGACCCACTGCTGAAGGTGGCCCGCGAACTGGAGCACATCGCGCTGAACGATGAGTACTTCATCAGCAAGAAGCTGTATCCAAACATCGACTTCTATTCCGGCATCACGCTTCGCGCGCTCGGCTTCCCCACCAGCATGTTCACCGCGCTATTCGCATTGGCGCGCACCGTTGGCTGGATCGCGCAGTGGAAGGAAATGATCGAGGATCCGCAGCAGAAGATCGGGCGGCCTCGCCAGCTCTACACCGGCGCCACGCGTCGCGATTACATGCCGCTCGACAAGCGGTAGCCTGTCAGCGGGCCGCGCGTCGCTGCTTCACGAAATCGAGCAGCGCGCGGGCGGCGCGCAGGCTCGGCGGTTCACCGCCGACGCCCAGTATGGCGGCCGCCTCGGCAAGATACTTCTTCTGCTTCTCGCGCACATCGGCATTGAGGAACAGCTGCTCCAGTTGCTCAGCGAGCAAATCTGCGCGGCAGCGCGCCTGAAGCAATTCCGGGATCGCCTCTCGGCCGAGCAGCAGATTGGGCAGTGCGACATACGGAACCCGTATGAAAGGCCGCATCAACGCATAGGTCATCCAGCCCAGTTTGTAGGTCACGACCATCGGAACGCCGGCCAGCGCAAGCTCTGTCGTCACCGTGCCGGAGGCCGCCAGCGCCACATCGGCTGCGCTGAAGCTTGCGAACTTGTCCGCTTCCGAATGCACGATGTGCAGCGGCGCCGGCCAATCCGTGGTCAAATCCCGCACCGTCGCTTCCAGATGCGGAACAGCCGGGAGCAAGCAAACGAGATCCGGGACCGACCGGCGCAATCGCGTAACGGCATTGCGGAATATCGGCAGCAACGGCCGCACTTCGCTCATCCGGCTGCCGGGCAGGATCGCGAGCGCCGGAGCGTTGAGCGGAATATGGAGTCTGGCGCGCAGCGTCGCTCCGCCGGTCATTTTCGCGGCCCGCTCGATCACCGGGTGGCCGGCGAAGGCGGCATGCAGGCCGTGCTTCTCGAAGAATGCGGCCTCGAACGGTAGCAGCGCCAGGACGAGATCGAAATAGCGCGCCATCTTTTTCGCGCGATATTGGCGCGAGGCCCACACTTGCGGCGCGACATAGTTCATGGTCGGGATCGTCGGATCGAGCCGGCGGATGCGTTGCGCGATGCGGTGCGTGAAATCAGGGCTGTCGATGCAGACGACGGCATCGGGCCGTGTGGCAAGCGCAAAGTCCGACGCAACGCGGACGCGCCGCAGGATTTCCGGAATGCGGGGCACGACCTCCCGCAATCCCATCACGGCCGTTGCATCGAGCGGAAAGAGCGACGTCAGTCCGCGCGCGGTCATGGCAGGGCCGCCAACCCCGACAATTCGGGCGCCGGGGCAAATCTGCTCCAAGCCGGCCATCAGTTCGGCGCCGAGCTGATCGCCGGAGGGCTCGCCGCACACCAACATGAATGTTGGCGGTTGCCGGGCATGCTCGCTCGCCGTCACGACGCTTGCGGAGGAAAGCCGAGCACGAAAATCCCGGCGCGGTCTGCCGCTTGGGCCACAGCGGTTTTGTTGAGGATTAGCGCCGCTCCCGCCTCGACGGCAATCCCCGCAAGGCCAACGGCCGCAACACCGGTAACGGTTTGCCTGCCGATCACCGGCAGATCGGTTCTGCCGTCCTGGATCGGCTTGCGCGCCTTCACCAACACGCCGCGCCGGTTTGTGGATGTGCCGCGGAGGTTTTCCGGCAGGGTGCCGACGCGGGAAATCATCGCATCTGTGCCTTCGGCAGCCTCGACCGCAAGCACCAGTCCGCCGCATGCGACAGCCGCCTGGCCGACGTCCAATGCTCCCATGGCGCGGGCCACCTTGATGGCTAGCGCGATGTCTGACTCGTCGTCGCGCGAGGCACGCCTGGCGCCGAGCACACCGATGTCGGCGACAAGATCGGGCGCCGCTTCCGCAACGCCGACCGCACGGAAGCCTTCGCTTTCGAGAATGTCGACGAAGCTTCTAAGCAGTGCGTCATCTCCCCGCGCTGCCGCCGCCATCACCTTGGGAAGCTTCAGAATGCCCTTCGCGTCGACTTTCACATCGCTCCATTTCGGGCGGGAGACACGGCCGGCGAGGACCACCTCGGCGCATCCATGCTGCCGCAGCAAGCTGAGCGTGCGTCCGGCTTCGCCAAGTGACACCCAATCGTGCGGATACTTCTCCACGTCGGGATCTGCGCTGCCTTGCAACGCCGCGATGTACACGGACCTGCCCGCGCGGCTTGCGGAATCCGCAATGGCTACGGGCAACTCACCGCCACCGGCGATGATCCCGAGGCCATTCATTCCGAGGAACTCGCGTGCTCGCCGCGCACCCGCGCCGGCGCAATCTGCCGCTTCGCATCGGCCAGGATGAAGTTCGTCACGTCCTGCACTTCCGCCACGCCGGACCACCTTTTCGCCGCGTCTGCGGCGCGCTCCTGAATGGAGCCCTTTGTCTCCTGAAAGATAGCGCGAAACGCGGCACGCAAAGCATGAATATTCTCGCGTGGGATTCCGCGCCGGCGCAGCCCAATGAGATTGAGGCCGCCAAGCTTTGCGTGCATGCCCAGCGCCATTCCGTAGGGGATGATGTCGGAATTCACGCCGGACAATCCGCTGACGAACGCATAGCGTCCGATGCGGGAAAACTGTTGCGCGGCTGCCAATCCGCCCATGATCACACCGTCGCCGATCTCGACATGGCCTGCGATCTGCACGCCGTTCGACAGCGTCACGTCATTGCCAATGCGGCAATCATGGCCAAAGTGACTGTAGGCCATGAAGTACCCGCGATCGCCGATTTGCGTCAGGCCTCCGCCTTTGCGGCTGCCGGCGCTGATCGTCACCCCTTCGCGGATGACATTGTCCCTGCCGATGACAAGCCGGGCCTCCGGCGCCTCCACATTGCGGATTTGCGCATCGCCGCCGAGCATGGCGTGCGGATAGATGGTTGTGCCGGCGCCGATCTCCGTATTGCCCGAAATGACGACATGGGAAACGAGCCGCACGCTCTCGTGCAACACCGCGCCGCCGCTCACGACGCAGTAGGGACCGATCTCCACTGCATCGGAGAGCCGGGCCCCGTCTTCAACGATCGCTGTTGGATGGATTGTCATCTGTTGACGTCGCACGATCCGCGATCATGGCGCTGAACTCCGCATCCGCACAGAGATTTTCGCCGACATAAGCATGACCCTCAAAGCGCCACACCAGTCCCCGACGGTGCAGCGCGCGCACCGGCATGCGCAGCATCTCTCCCGGACGGACGGGACGGCGAAATCGTGCCCGATCGATCGTCATGAAATACACGAGCTTCGAGGCCTGACGGAAGCTCAATGAGTGCATGACGAGCGCGCCGGCCGTTTGCGCCATCGCCTCGACGATCAGAACGCCAGGCAGGACCGGATATTCCGGAAAATGTCCCTGGAAGTACGGTTCATTGAACGAGACAGCCTTGTGCCCGACGGCGCTTTCCGACGGCACGATGTCGGTCAGCCGCTCCAGGAACAGGAACGGAGCACGATGCGGCAAGAGCTCCTTGATCTGGTCGATTCCGAGCGTCCGATCCGAGGGTGCCTGACCGCTATTCATCCGTTGCTCGCTTGGCCGGCCGCCCCAGGCGGGAGATTGCCGCGATCTGCCGCCGCCATTGTCTGATGGGCACCGCCGGCGCGCCGCCATAATCCTGTCCGCCCGGCAAATCGCCTGCCGTAGCGCCTCGAGCCGCCAGCCTCGCGCCATCGCCTACGGTGACGTGGTCCGCGATCCCGACTTGTCCGCCGAGGACAACGAAATCGCCCAACTCGCAGCTGCCGGAGATGCCAACCTGGCTCACGATGACGCAATGCCGCCCTATGCGGCAGTTGTGGCCGATTTGAACGAGATTGTCGATCTTGGTGCCTTCTCCAATGATCGTATCTCCCAAAGCGCCCCGGTCGATCGTTGTGCAGGCGCCGATCTCAACGCGATCCTGAACGATCACGCGCCCGAGCTGCGGGATCTTGATATGGCCGCGATGCCCGGAAGCAAATCCAAATCCGGCTTGGCCGATTTGTGCACCGGGCAGGATGGTGACGCCGTCGCCGAGATAGCTGTAAACGATCGTTACATTGGGCGCGATGTCGCAGTCCTGTCCGATCCTGACGCCGCGCCCCACAACCGTGTTCGGGCCAATTCGCGTTCGGTCGCCGATCTCGGCATCCGGCCCGACAGCGGCCCCACGCCCAAGCCTCACCCCTTCGCCCATCACTGCCGAAGCGTGCACGGCGGTAGCTTGATCCCAACTCTGAACGGCATGCTCGGGATAGAAGAGCGAAGCAATCTGCGCAAACGCCATCAGCGGATCGGGGCTGATGAGCACCTTCATCCTGTTCGGAACACGCGCCGCCAGTGCTTCAGAGACGATGCAGAAGCCGGCCTGCGAAGCATCCAATTCGCGGGCCGCCTTCGCGTCGCTGCAATACGCCAGATGCGACGGACCGGCGCCGCGCAAGCTCGCCACGTCGAAGACCTGCGTCTCCGTCGCGCCATCGATCGAAATGCCGATGCGCGCGGCCAACTCCGCAAGCGTGAACGGACCCCGATTGTCGTAGAAACGAGTATCCGCCATCGCCGACGAACTAGCGGGCCTGAGCCTGCTGGAGTCCCGGCGGAAGAGCCACCAGATCAACCTTTACGCTGGGCAGCTTCTGATCCAGCCGCTGTACCGCCATGGCCGTTACGTCCATGCTGTTCGGCACGAGCACGACAGCGCCGCGGTCGAGCAACAGGTTCGCACCACGCTCCTGCATGATCTGCTGCAGGATCGGCTTGAGCGCCGCCTCGACTTGCTGCTGCGCCTTGTACAGTCCACCCTGAATAAGGCCCTGTCGCTGTTCGAGCTTCCGCTGGAAGTCAGACTGCTTGGCCTGGAAGTCGCGGATTTTTTTTGCCTTTACGTCCGGCGCAAGAATCGCGACCTGCTGCTGCAGCGCCTGACCCTCTCTCTGCAGCGCCTGCCCCTGGGCACGGAACTCGGTCTCAGCCTTGCTCCGGTATCCATTGATCTGGGCAACCATGGATTGACCGGCCTTGGAGGCGCGCAGCAAGACGTTACGGTCGATCACGAGAATCCTGGTTGCGACGGCGCCCTGGTTCGGCGGCGGAGCGGCGGGCTTTGCCGGTGCGGCAAGTACGGCGCTGCCCAGCAGAATCGCCGCAGCGATCCCCATAATAGTGCGCACGGCCGGCGTGCGAAGTGCGATGGTTGTCATAGTCTCAGAGTTCCTGCGTTGGAATGGGAGGTTAGAATCCTGTTGCGGTGCTGAAGCGAATGACTTGGCTCTTGTCATATTTTTGCTTGATGTACGGCACAGCAAGATCGATTTCCACTGGGCCGAACGGTGACTTCCATTGAACGGCGATGCCGCCGGAGGCGCGCAGCGCCATGTTGTCCACGATGCAAGGCACGTGCGGGGTAGCCCGGCCACATGACGGTATCCCCGGCTGGCTCGCGATGTGCCCCAGCGTGCCGAAATCCGTGAAGAGCGAGAGCCCAATGCCGTAATCGGCCGGGAGGAACTCGGGCAACCGCAGGTCGGCGGTTCCGATCGCAAACGCCTCGCCACCGATGGCGCCCTGCTGACCGGCATTGAGTTCGCGGGGGCCGATGCCGGCCACCTGAAAGCCGCGGAACGTGTCTCCGCCTTCGAAGAAGCGCTCGTTCAGCCGGACATGCTGGCCGTCATAGCCGCTGATAAAGCCGCCATTGCCGGATAGCGTGGCGACGAACTCATCCCAAAATACAGGATGACGATAGCTGAAGGTTGCCTGGCTCTTCACATATTTGAGCGTGCCGCCGAGACCGGCAACATCCTGCGACAGGCTGAAGGTGATGCCGTGTCGCGGCTTCAGTGGGTCGTCAAGCGTATTGTAGGCGTAGGTATAGCCGACCGCCGAGGTCTGAGCCGTTCCGGCCGCCAGTTGCACCGCCGACGGCGCATTCGAGAACGGCGTCAGATCCTCGATGCTGTAGCTGTAGCGAAGGCCGACGCTGCCGTATTCCGAGGTTGGAAATCCCATGCGGAGCAGGATCGAATCGAGATCGCTCTGGTAATAGGCCTGGTTGAAATCGGTCACCACCTTGTAAAGGCTGAACCCCGCCTGCAGCGGCCGGTCGAGGAAGTAGGGCTCGGTGAAGCTCAGTTCGGCTTCCTTGCTGATGTAGGACGCCGACAGACTGAGGCGAAGAAATTGTCCGCGGCCGAACAGGTCGCGCTCGGTGTAGCTGAACTGACCCACCAGCGAACTTGCCGACGAGTAGCCGGCCCCCAACTCCAGCTGTCCGGTAGACTGTTCCGTCACATCGACATTCAGCACCGTGCGATCCGGCTGGGAACCGGGCACCGGCTTGATGTCGACGTCCTTGAAGATGCCGAGTGCGCGGATGCGCGTCCGTGAGCGGTCGACAAGCACGCGGTTGAACGCGTCGCCTTCGACGAGGCGCAGCTCTCGCCGGATGACCTTGTCCAAGGTCCGGTGGTTGCCGGTGATGTTGATTCGCTCGACATAGACACGCGCGCCCTGGTCGACATCGAAGATCAGATTGATCGTGTGATGGACGCGGTCGCGCGCAATTCGGGGATGGACTTCCGCGAACGCGTAGCCTTTGGTGCCGGCGGCGTTCGTCAACGCATCGATGGACTTGTCCACCAGCTCCGCGTTGTAGATTTGCCCTTCCTGGATCGGCACAAGGGGGCGGAGACTGACCGCCGTCAATTCCTTGATCTTGGAATTGATGGTGACCTTGCCGATCCGGTACACCGGCCCTTCATTGACTGTGAACGTGATGTAGAAGCTCTCGCGATCGGGCGCCAACTCGGCAACGGCGGACACCACGCTGAAATCGGCGTAACCGTGCTTCAGGTAAAAACGCCGCAGCTGCTCCTTGTCGAAGGCGAGCCGGTCAGGGTCGTAATTGTCGTTGGTGGAGAGAAATTTCCACCATGCGGACTCTTCCGTCGCGATCTGTCCCTTCAAGGTATCGTCGTCGAAGGCCCTGTTGCCGATGAACGAGATTCTGGCGACGGCCGTCGTCGGACCTTCGTTGATCGAAAAGATCAGATCGACGCGGTTCTGCGGCCGCTGGATGATCTCGGGATCGACGGTCGCGGCGAATTTGCCGTTGCGCCGGTACAGCTCGATGATGCGCTGCACATCACTCTGCACTTTTGCGCGGGTAAACACCATGCGCGGCTTCAGCTGAACTTCCTTGGTGAGGTCCTTCTCCGAAACCTTGCTCTCGCCTTCGAATACGACCTGATTGATGATCGGGTTCTCGACGACATCGACCGTGAGAACCGAACCGTCCCACTGCATCTTCACGTCGGCGAAAAGGCCGGTCGCAAACAGGTTCTTCAGCGAGCGGTCCACGACCAGCGGATCGTATGGTTCGCCGGGATGGATGGAGAGATAGGAAAGCACCGTCGCCGGTTCGATGCGCTGCTCGCCGCGCACGCGAATGTCGCGCACGATCGCTGCGGCGGGTTGCGGGGCCGGAGCGGTCGCGGCTTCCGTCGCGCCGGCATCCGGCGCCGGCGCCGGATTCTGCTCCTGCGCCACGGCCGAGCTTCCGGCGCAGGCCAGAACCAGAGACGCTACCGCCACGGCCGCGCGTTTCTTGCCGGCGAATACGGAGGCGATGAGACTCATTCGCTCGTCCCAGGCTCGCGGCGTGACGCCGGCGCGTGCGCGCAAAAATGCTTCAGAATAGAATGGGCCGAACGAGATCGTTCCATGTCGCAAACAGGAACAATCCCAGTATCATTGCCAACCCCAGCCGAAATCCAATGTCCTGAGCGCGTGCCCCAAGAGGCCGGCCCAAGACTGCTTCGCATCCATAGTACAGAAGATGCCCCCCGTCGAGTACGGGAATCGGAAAAAGGTTGACCAGTCCGATGCTTACGGAAAGTACAGCGATCAGAAAGACGAGGTCGGAGGGGCCACTGGCTGCTTGGTGTTGAGTGACTTTGGCGATCCCGAATATACCGTGCAGCTGACCGCCGCCGGACTGACCAGTGACGATCCGCTCCACGTAAGTCAGGGTAAGCGCCACCCGGGCCCAAGTCTGCTCGACACCGGCTTCTAAGGCCTCCGCGGGCGACATTTTGACGTAGATGTAGTTGCTGTCGTCGTAGGTTGGACCAACTCCCAATCCGTTAGCAGAAACCCTGTCGCCAAATATATCCGTGGTCTGAAATTTGTGCGGCGTGGCCCTCGTCAAAAACTCCTTGCCGTGACGGTCCACTTTCAGTGCGAGCGGGCTGCCGTGGCTATGACCGATTAACGTGCGGAGGTCCTCGAACTTCGAGACGGAATTTCCGTTCACCGCTACGATCTTGTCGCCGAGACGAAGACCAGCCTGTGCGGCAGCCGAATGCGGCGCGACTTCGCCTATCGTCGTTCCCGCCTCAGGAGCGCCGACAAAGGCGAACAAGCCCGCGAATACCACGATCGCCAGAATGAAATTCGCCACCGGCCCCGCAGCGACGATCAGCGCGCGCTGGTAGAGCGGCTTGAACGGGAACGCGACCGCTCGATCCGCAGCCGACATCCCTTCCGCAAGTTCACGATCCGGCGTGCTTGCAGCATCCGCGTCGCCGAAAAACTTTACGAAGCCGCCAAGTGGAATCCACGAGATCTTCCACTGCGTCCCCTTGCGGTCCTGCCAGCGCACGATGGCCGGTCCGAAGCCGATGGAGAATGTCTCGACGCGCACGCCGCACGCCCGCGCCATGGCGAAGTGTCCGAGCTCGTGGAAGAACACGATCGTTGTGATGACAACAACAAACGCCGGCAGACCGATCGGGATCCAGTCAAGCAGGTAGTGAATCGCACCGAGCATGCGTACTCCTTACACGTTACGCGGCCAGCCGGCCGACTTCGTCATTGGCGAACTCGCGAGTCCGGCTGTCCAGTTCCAGCACCTGCTCGAGATCTTCGATTTCGCCATCCAGCAGGTTCGGCGCCGACAGCGCCCGGTCCACCACCCTCGCAATGTCCAGGAAGCCTATGCGACGCGCAAGGAAGGCATGGACCGCGATCTCGTTAGCGGCATTCAGAATGGTAGGGGCGAGCCCGCCGGCCTGCAAGCTCGCCTGCGCCAGCGCCAGACAGGGGAACCTGCCGGTATCGGCATTTTCAAAGGTGAGGCCTGCGAGCGCGGCAAGGTCAAGTCGCCGTGAAGGCGAGGCCATGCGCCGCGGCCAGGACAGCGCATGCGCGATCGGCGTGCGCATATCGGGCGCCGAGACATGCGCCAGGGTCGAGCCGTCGGCATAGGAGACGAGGCAATGCACAATCGATTGCGGGTGAACAATGACCCCGAGCTTGTCGGGTGGCAGTCCGAACAGGTGGTGCGCCTCGATCAGCTCAAGTCCTTTGTTCATCAACGTGGCGCTGTCGACGGAAATCTTGGCCCCCATCGACCAATTGGGATGCGCCACCGCCTGCTCCGGCGTGACGCTCGCCATGTCGTCCTTCGCCCAGGAACGGAACGGCCCTCCGGACGCGGTGAGCACGACCTTGTCGATGGCATGCGATTGCAGGAAGTCGAGCAGCTGGAAGGCAGCGTTGTGCTCGGAATCCACCGGCACAATGGTGGCGCGCGAAGCATGCATCGCCTTGCGAAACACCGAGCCGGCGGCAACCACACATTCCTTGTTGGCGAGCGCGATGATGCCGCCGCGCTTCACGGCCGCCAGCGCCGGCGCAATTCCCGCGGCGCCGACGATCCCCAGCATTGTGACTTCGGCGGGCCGGCTCGCGGCATCGAGGATGGCGTCGTGCCCCGCGGCCAGTTCGGTTTCCGTATCGCCGAGCAAATCCCGCAATTGGGCAAACCGCGACTCGTCTCCGATGACGGCGAGCTTCGGCCGGAACTCGCGCACCTGTACGGCAAGCAATTCCGCATTCGACTGCGCCGTGAGCGCAACAATGGGGAACGCCTCTTCCCCCAAGGTGCGCCGCGTGTGCGCGATCACGTCGAGCGTGCTCTTGCCAATGGAGCCCGTGCTGCCGAGCACTATGACTCGCCTGCCGCTTACATGCTGCCAGTCGACGTGATTGCTGCCATTCGTGGTCATACGATCATTCCCGACAACGGATCGAAGCCCATGCCCAACACCAGTATGGCAGCAATCGGCGCCGCGAACAGGCTGGAGTCTATGCGATCGAGCACGCCGCCATGGCCGGGGATCAGTTCGCCGCTGTTCTTGCGGCCCGCCCGGCGCTTCACCACCGACTCGAACAGATCGCCCATCTGCGCCGCCAGCGAGATGACGAGGCCGAACAAAACCGCGGTCGCCGGGGCCGCCGACAGTACCGCGCCAGTCCCGCCGCTGATCACCGCGGCACAGGCCAGACCGCCGAAAAACCCGGCCCATGTCTTTTTCGGCGACCATGCCGGCGCGAGCTTCCGTCCACCGATGAGGCTTCCCGCGATGAGCGCGCCCGTATCCGTCGCCCAGATCGCGAGAAACAGCATCAGCACGATCCACAGGGGATGAACGGGCGACAGCCGCAGCAGCAGAAAGGAGAGCGCCGGCACTCCGACATAGAGGACGCCCAGAGCATGCGCCGCGATACCCTCATTGCGGCGCAGAGCCAGCAGCATCTGGGTCGCTGCTCCGCCGAGCAGGATGAGGAACGGAACGAGTGCGGTCCCGCCGGGCACGATCCATCGTCCGCGCGCGAACTCAAAGAACAACGCGCAGGCAATCGCTACCGTGCTGACGATCGTCGAGGGCCAGAAGCCGCGGTTGGTGAACATCCGGTGCCACTCGCGCACAGCGGCCGCCGAACCCACGCACACGAAGAGGACGAAGGCGATGCCGCCATAGACGGTGGCCGCGATGGCTACGGCCGCAAGCAGAAGGCCGAACAGCGGACGGGTGATCCAGTCCGTCCAGACTTTCGGCCGGGAGTGCAACGCGCTGTCGGATTTTTCCGCCCGTGACGGCGCATCGCCGATCGAGTCGCGCGCGGTACTCACGCGACGGCTTCCGGCGCGACGGTTCCGAACCGCCGGTCGCGCGACGCATAGGCTTCGAGTCCGTTGATGAACTCGGTGCGCGTGAAATCCGGCCACAGCGTGTCGGTGAAGACCAACTCCGAGTAGGCAGACTGCCACAGGAGAAAGTTGCTCAACCGGTGTTCACCGCTGGTGCGGATCAACAGATCCGGGTCGGGAATGCCCGATGTGGAGAGATGGGCCGCGAAATATTCCGGCGTGATTTGTGCCGGGTCGATCTCGCCGCGCATGGCTGCGAGAGCAAGTTCGCGGGCGGCCGCCGCAATTTCCTCCTGCGAACCGTAGTCGAAGGCGAAGGTTAGGTGCAGGCCCGTGTTGGCCGCCGTGCGCGCCTCACCGTCCTCGATCATATCGACGATATCTGCGGCGGAGCGTTCGCGGCTGCCGATCACGCGCATGCGCACGTTGCGCTCCACGAGTTCATCGACGTCTTCGCGAAAGTATGAGCGGAACAGATTCATCAGGTGATCGATCTCGCGCGCGGGACGCTTCCAATTCTCCGACGAGAACGCATACAGCGTCAGATTCTCCAGCCCGAGATCGACGGCGCAACGAACGATGTTCCGCGCAGCCGCAACGCCAGCCATGTGTCCGGCCGCGCGCGGCAGACGACGACTCTTCGCCCAGCGGCCATTCCCATCCATGATGATGGCGACGTGGCGCGGCAGGCTGGGCAATTTCGGCAGCGCGTTCACTCTCTCCTCAATTTCCCAAGACCGCCATCAGACCTGCATGATCTCCTGTTCTTTGGCATGGAGCGACGTGTCGATGTCCTTGATGTGAGCGTCAGTCAGCTTCTGCAGCTCGTCGCCGTGGCGATGATGTTCATCCTGGCTGATCTTGTGATCCTTTTCGGCCTTTTTCAGGGCCTCCATTCCGTCACGGCGGATGTTGCGCACGGCCACGCGGCCGTGCTCCGCATATTTATGCGCAAGCTTTACCAACTCCTTGCGCCTCTCCTCGTTCAGTTCGGGAATCGGGATGCGCAGCAGCTGGCCGTCGATCTGGGGATTGAGGCCGAGGCCCGCCTCACGGATGGCCTTGTCGGTCGCCTTTACCAAGCCCTTGTCCCAGACTTGCACAGTCAGCAGCCGGGGTTCCGGCGTGCCCACAGTGCCCACCTGGTTGATCGGCATCGGGTTGCCGTAGGCCTCGACCTTCACCGGATCGAGCAGCGCCGAACTGGCCCGGCCGGTCCGCAATCCGGCAAGTTCCGATTTGAGCGTTGAGACCGCCCCGTTCATCCGGCGGTTCAGATCTTCCTTGTCGTACGTATCCATGAATCCCTCCTCTGAAGGGGGAGCTTACCGCTTTTCTTCAATGACGGTGCAGCGGCCATCGCCCCGCAGGACTGCTGGCAGCGAACCCCGATCATGAATCGAGAAGACGATGATGGGAATATGATTTTCACGGGCCAGGCTGACCGCCGAGGCGTCCATAACCTGGAGATTCCGGACCAGAACGTCGTGGTAGGTCAGGGTTTCATACCGTTCCGCGGCGGGATCCGTCTTGGGATCGGCGCTATAGACCCCGTCCACCTGGGTCCCCTTGAGCATGGCGTGGCAGTTCATTTCGACTGCCCTCAGCGCCGCCGCCGTGTCGGTGGTGAAGAAGGGATTGCCCGTGCCGGCTGCGAAAATCACCACCCGGCCCTTCTCCATGTGGCGGATCGCGCGGCGGCGGATGTAGGGCTCGCAGACACTTTCCATGGGGATGGCGGACTGGACGCGGGTGGGGACGTCGATCCGCTCCAGCGCCGCCTGCATGGCGAGCGCGTTCATCACGGTCGCCAGCATCCCCATGTAGTCGGCAGTAGCGCGCTCGATGCCGGCAGCCGCACCCGCAAGTCCGCGGAAGATGTTGCCGCCGCCGATGACCAGGCAGACCTGCGTGCCCGATTCCACCGCATCTCTCACATCAGCGGCGATGCGCTCGACCGTGCCGATATCGATGCCATAGGGCTGCGATCCCATCAGGGCCTCGCCCGAGATCTTCAGGAGCACGCGGGAGTATTTCGAGGTCATCGGAACTCCCGCAGTGCGACTACTGGCCGGCCATCTGGCGGACTTCATCGGCAAAGTCGCCGGTCGGGCCCTTGTCAATGCCCTCGCCCACCGCATAGCGGACGAAGCCGATGACCTCGACCGGCGCGCCAAGTTGTTTGGCCGTGTTCTCCACCAGCTTGCCGACGGTGAGGTCTTCCTCAACGCCGGGACCGAGATATTTCTGCGCCAGCAGCACCGTGTCCTCGTAGAATTTGCGCATGCGGCCTTCCATCATCTTCTCGATGACGGCCTCCGGCTTGCCGGACTGGCGGGCGAGATCGCGCTGGATGGCCTTCTCGCGCTCCACCACGTCGGCCGAAAGATGCTCCGGCGTCAGCGCCAGTGGCGCGGCGGCGGCGACATGCATCGCGATCTGCTTGCCGAGTGCGGCGAGCTTCGTCTGATCGGCCTCCGACTTGATGCCGACGAGTACGCCGATCTTGCCGAGTTCCGGCGCGGCAATGTTGTGCACATAGGTCGCGACGACACCGGGCGACACCGCCAGCGCTGTGGCGCGGCGCACGCTCATGTTCTCGCCGATCTTGGCGATCAGTTCCTTGAGCACCGCGTCGACCGAAGCGCCTGAACCCATCTGCATGGCGAGCAGCTTCTCGACATCGCCTTCGGCCTCAAGACCGAGCCGCGCCGCTTCCTTCACGAACGCCTTGAACTCGTCGTTGCGGGCGACGAAGTCGGTTTCGGAGTTCACCTCTATCAGCGCGCCGGCGTCGATCCGCGCCGCGACGCCAATCAGGCCTTCCGCCGCCACGCGGCTCGCTTTCTTCGCTGCCTTGGACAGGCCCTTCTTGCGCAGCCAATCGATTGCCGCTTCGACATCGCCATTGGTTTCGGTGAGCGCGGACTTGCAATCCATCATGCCGGCGCCGGTCTTGTCGCGCAGGTCGCGGACCATCGTTGCTGTAACATTCGCCATGATTTGCTCCGTCAGGCCGGTGCGCCGGCTTCTGCAACCGCTTCAACAGTGGGGCGCAGATCCGGCAGCACTTCGGCTCCACCGACATCGACGCCGGACTCAATTTGACTCTGCGACAATCCATCGATGATCGCGCGGGCGGCGAGATCGCAATACAGCGCCAACGCACGGGCGGCGTCGTCGTTGCCCGGGATCGGATAGGCGATGCCATCCGGGTTTGAATTCGAATCCAGAATAGCCGTCACCGGAATGCCGAGCTTCTGCGCTTCGGCAACTGCGATCTCTTCCTTGTTGGTGTCGATCACGAACAGCATGTTCGGCAGGCCGCCCATCTCGCGAATGCCACCCAGCGACCGCTCGAGCTTGTCGCGCTCGCGCAAGAGGCCGAGCAATTCCTTTTTCTTGAGGCCAGAGCTTTGCGCGGAGCTCAGCGTCTCTTCGATGCCACGCAGGCGCTTGATCGAATTGGAGATGGTCTGCCAGTTGGTCAGGGTGCCGCCGAGCCAGCGCTGGTTCATGTAGTACTGCGCGCAGCGCTTCGCTGCAGCCGCGATCGGCTCCTGCGCCTGGCGCTTGGTGCCGACGAACAGGATGCGCCCGCCGCCGGCCGCCACGTCGCGCAGTGCGACCAGCGCCTGATGCAACAGCGGAACCGTCTGGGTCAGGTCGATGATGTGGATGTCGTTGCGGGAGCCGTAGATGTACGGCGCCATCTTCGGGTTCCAGCGCTGGGTGCGATGGCCGAAATGGGCGCCGGCCTCGAGCAACTGGCGCATGGTGAAGTCTGGCAAAGCCATGGTGATGCAGTCTCCTTCTCCGGTTAGCCTGACGCGAGGGCATTGGTCCCGGGTTAGGGGACACCGGACGGGGATGAGGCAACTCGCCCCACGAACCCACCCTGCGCGTGCGGAATGGCAGGGGTTATAGGGACCCGGCTTGACCGGCGCAAGGCTCTGTCGGAAACCAAGAAATGCACCCGATTCCACCCCGCATCACGCCGTTCCGCCCCGACATCCTCGCCCTCGAAAACAACGGCATCGGCAAGGTCGCCATGCTGGGGTTGGGCGAGAAGGACCTGCTGCCACTATGGTTCGGCGAGACGGACCTGGTAACGCCAGGCTTCATCTGCGACGCCGCCAGGCGGGCGCTGGACGAAGGCTTCACCTTCTACACCTTCACCCGCGGCATTCCGCAGCTGCGCGAGGCCATCCGCGGCTATCACCAGCGGACCTGCGGCGCCGACATCGATCTCGAGCGCATCACGATTCCCGGTTCCGCCATGCTTGCCGTTGGCATTGCCGTGCAGTGCGTGGTGCAGACTGGCGACAACGTCGTGTGCATTTCGCCAGTGTGGCCGAACATCTTCCAGTCGGCGCAAATTGCCGGCGCGCAGATCCGCTTCTGCCGGTTGGAGGAAGATTGGAACGCGGGGCGCTGGCATCTCGATTTCGACAAGCTGTTCGATCAGTGCGATGCGCGCACCAAGGCGATTTTCGTTGCGTCGCCGGGCAATCCGACCGGCTGGGTGATGAGCCGCGACGAGCAGCGCACGCTTCTCGAATTCTGCCGCCCGCGCGGCGTCGCCATCATCAGCGACGAGGTCTACGGCACCCTGGTCTACGACGGCAGCGAACATGCGCCGTCTTTCCTGAGTGTCGCCGAGCCGGACGATGCCGTTTTCGTCATCAACAGTTTCTCCAAGCCGTGGGCGATGACCGGCTGGCGCATGGGTTGGCTGGTTCATCCGCAACAGCTCGCCGACCAGATGCAGGTGCTGGCGATGGCGACGAACACCGGCGCCACCACCTTCGCGCAATGGGGAGGCGTGGCCGCGCTGTCGCCGCAGGGCGATGACTTCCGCCACAAGCTGCTAGATCGCTGCCGCACCGGTTACGAGGTGACGCGCGAGTTCATCGATGGTCAGAACCGCATCCGCTGGATTCCGCCGACCGGCGCGTTCTATGGCTTCCTCCACATTGACGGCCTGACCGACAGCCTCGGCTTTGCGAGCGATCTGGTGCGTAACGCGCGCGTGGGTGTTGCGCCGGGTTCCGCTTTTGCGCCGCCGGACGACCGCGCCAGCGACTCCTTTGTCCGCATCTGCTTTGCCCAGGATGCCGCCCGCGTTCGCACCGGCCTGGAACGCCTCGGCGCGGCGGTGGCCGCGCTGTAACTCACCCCTGTTGTCATCCCCGGCCGAGCGATGCGTCCGCATCGCGAGGGGAAGGGGACCCACGTCGCCGGAAATCAGAGGACAGAAATCGGAAGCCAAACCTTTCTGATTTCCGGTTTCTGGTTTCTGGATTCTGACTACCTGGGTCCCCTTCCCTCGCATCGCTTTCGCGATGCTCGCCGGGGATGACAGGTGGTGATTTATTGAGGAATTGAACCGGCGATTTTATCTTCGACAAACCCATGACTATGGGTGGTGTGGCCCGAAACTCGCTATCACCGCCGCGGCTGTAGCACAAAGACCGGCGAACGCCGCCATTGAGCGGACGAGCAATCGACGCTCGCGCTCCACTCGTGGCAACATGTTCGTGAAAATCACCCGCAACGGAAGACCGCGGGAGCCATAATCAATGTGTGGTAGACCCCCAGCGCGTTTCACCCGACGAAATTCTGCGCCTACTGTCAGAAAATATCGTAGTCCCACGCCCCATACCACGACGCCAGCGATTGCCAGTAAAGCTACGATGGCCTTCGGAAACGGAGCCACGGCTCACGTTGCCTTCTTCGGCTTGGCATTCGCAATCTTCCCAAACTTCTCAAACCGCGCCTTGTCTTCGTCGCATTCGAGACGACGAACGCGATCTGCCACGAATCTATCCATCGTCACTCTGCTGCGTGAGCGGCAGGCAGGGCGACAGTATCCACGCGAGAAAGGTCGAGCTTCGTCGACGCGTTGTCGATGTCGAAGCCGACGACGTTCCCCTTGGCGTCCAGATCGACCACCAACCCGTCGACGATTTCACGCGTCTCGGCGCCCGGCGCATCGGAGAGCTCGATGTAGAGACTGTCGGTCTCCGGATAGTAATGAAGCTTCATGACCGGTCCTTGCAAGCGTTGCGCAAACGTGGGTCCTCCCCCGTTTACGGGGGAGGGGGACCGCCGAAGGCGGTGGAGGGGGCGGCCGCTTGCTCAATGCAGTTCAGAACGTCCTCCAAATTCTCATCGCGAAGAACGTCTGCTGCACCGATTCGCAGCACTTTGATATTCTGATTGGCCAGCCATCGGTCACGCCGCTCATCATATCGGAACTGATGTTCGTTTGCATGCGATGACCCGTCAATTTCAATGGCAAGCCGGGCATCTGAACAGAAGAAATCCAGAATGTATGGTCCGACCGGATGTTGACGACGGAAGTGCAGTTGACGAAGTCTCCCGCGCCGCAACTCTTGCCAGAGGATGACTTCCGGCAGCGTCATCCTGCGCCGCAAATTGCGTGCGCGCTTCAGTGTCAACACCGGCGCGCGCATCCGCCCCCTCCACCACGCTGCGCGTGGTCCCCCTCCCCCGCTTCGCAGGGGCGGAGCCAGTCCATCACACCGACTCCACGGTGGCGACGCCGGGGAAGGATTTGATGGCGGCCTTGAGCTGCGCCGTCACCTGCTGGCGCTGCGGCAGCTTGATCTCCACCTCGCGGCCTTCGCTGGCCGGCACGATGATGGTGACGATGCCCTTGCCGCCGTTGCGCATTTGCGCCGCGATGGCGCCGAGCGGCCGTTCGTCCGAAAGGATGATGCGCAGGCCCTCGCCCGCCGTCTTCGCCGCTTCGTCGAGGTCCTGCGCCGCCAGCGCACGCAGCTTGAGCTCGTCGTCTATGGTATCGACCGACACGGTGAACAGCACCGATTTGCCCGGCTCGAGGAACGGCCGCGACGCCGACAGCACTTCGGAGAAGATCATCACCTCGAACATGCCGGTGGTGTCCGACATCGACACGAACGCGTAAGCGTCGCCGCTGCGGCCGCGCCGCTCCTGCTTGCGGATGACGGTGCCGGCGATCGTGGCGCGGAAGCCGGATCGGCGGCGGTCTTCCTGAATCTCGGCAAAGGTCGAGGCACCGAGCCGCTTCAGCGCCGCATCGTACCCGTCGAGCGGATGGCCTGAGAGGTAGAAGCCGATAGCATTGAACTCTTCGCTCAAGCGTTCGTGCGGCAGCCAGTCGTTCACAGGCACGAGCCGCAACTCCTCCGTTGGCGTCACGACATCGCCGAACAGTGACACCTGCCCCACTTCGCGCTCATGCGTGTTGCGCGCCGCATCCGACAGAATGGAATCCGCCGACTCCACCAGCTGATGCCGGTTGCGGTTGAGCGCATCGAAGGCGCCGGCCCGCGCCAGGCTTTCGAAGGCGCGCTTGTTGACCAGCTTTGGATCGATACGACGCGCGAAATCCGCGATCGAGCGGAACGGCCCGCCCTCCTCGCGCAACGCAACGACAT
Organism: Rhizomicrobium sp.; assembly: GCA_036500585.1. Lineage (GTDB taxonomy): Bacteria > Pseudomonadota > Alphaproteobacteria > Micropepsales > Micropepsaceae > Rhizomicrobium. The sequence goes on along the minus strand of DASYBT010000255.1, from coordinate 2,690 downwards.
GCTCCATCGCCTGCTTGCCGACACCCTTCACGGCCGCCAGCGCATAGTAGATCACGGTCTCTCCCGCATCGCAGGCGAAGTGCGCATGCGAGCGATTGATGTCCGGTGGCGCCACACGAATGCCGAGCCGCAGCGCTTCCTGCTTGAACACGTTCAGCCGGTCGGTGTTGCCGATATCGAGTGTCATCGAGGCAGCGAGGAATTCGACCGGATAGTTCGCCTTCAGATAGGCGGTTTGATACGCAACCTGTGCGTACGCGGCGGCATGGCCCTTGTTGAAGCCATAGCCCGCGAACTTGGCCGCCAGCTCGAAGATCTGCTGCGCGACGCCTCTGAGGATTCCCTTCTCGCCGGCGCCACGAACGAAGCGCTCCTCGTGCACCACCATTTCAGAATGGATTTTCTTGCCCATGGCGCGGCGCAGCAGATCGGCTTCGCCCAGCGAATAGCCGGCAAGCTCGCGCGCGATGTTCATGACGTCTTCCTGATACGTCATGACGCCGTAGGTTTCTTTCAGGATCGGCTCGAGCGACGGGTGGAGATATTCGGCCGGCTCCTTGCCGCTCTTCACCGCGATGTATTTCGGGATCGAATCCATCGGACCCGGGCGATAGAGCGCCACCAGGGCAACGAGGTCGTTGATGTGGTCGGGCTTCAGCTTGCGCATGAGGTCGCGCATGCCGGAACCTTCCAGCTGGAACACGCCGACGCTTTCGCCGCGCGCCAGCATGTCGAAGGTTTTCGGGTCGTTGAAGTCGATGTTCTGGGTGTCGAGGTCGATGCCGCGCTGCTTCAGCAGTTCTTCCGCCTTGGCGATGACGGTGAGCGTTTTCAGGCCGAGGAAATCGAACTTCACCAAGCCGGCCTTTTCCGCGTCCTCGTAGTCGAATTGCGTCACCGGCATTTCCGAGCGCGGATCGCGGTAGAGCGGCACGATTTCGTCGAGCGGCCGGTCGCCGATCACCACGCCGGCCGGGTGGGTGGAGGCGTGTCGATACAGCCCTTCGATCTTCGACACGATCGAGAACAGCTGCTCGGTCGCCGGTTCTGCCTCGCGGATCTGCTGCAGCCGCAGCTCGCTTTCCACCGCTTCTTCGAGCGAAATGGACTTGCCCGGCGGATTGGGAATGAGCTTGGCGATGCGGTCGACAAGCCCGAGCGGCATCTGCAGCACGCGGCCCGTGTCGCGCACCGCGGCGCGCGCCTGCAAGGACCCGAGCGCAATGATGTGGGCGACGCGATCCTCGCCATATTTGTGCTGGACGTAGCGCACCACTTCGTCGCGGCGCTCCTGGCAGAAATCGATGTCGAAATCCGGCATCGAGATGCGCTCCGGATTGAGGAATCGCTCGAACAACAGTCCGAAGCGGATGGGATCGAGGTTGGTGATATCGAGCGACCAGGCGACCAGCGACGTAGCGCCGGAGCCGCGCACGCCGACGGGAATACCGTGCGCGCGCGTCCACTTCATGAAGTCCGACACGATCAGGAAGTAGCCGGGAAAATCCATGCCGATGATGACATCCAGCTCGAACGCCAGCCGGTCGCGATAGACCTGCTCGTCGGCATGGCGACCGTGCGCAGCAAGCCGGCGCGTAAGCCCCTCCTCTGCCTGCACGCGCAATTCGTCCGCCGGCGAGCGGCCGGACTCCGGCACGAATTGCGGCAGGATGGGTGCGCGCTTCTTCGGTCGGAAGGCACAGCGTTGCGCGATTTCGATGGTATTCTCGAGCGCTTCGGGCAGATCGGCGAACTGCACCGCCATTTCTTCCGCCGTCTTGAAGCGATGCTCGCGGGTCAGCCGCTTGCGATCCTGCTGCGACACGAAGGCGCCGGCGGCGATGCACAGCAGCGCATCGTGCGCCTCGTACATGTCGGCGGCGCCGAAATGCACATCGTTGGTGGCGACCAGCGGAAGATGTTTCGTATAGGCGAGATCGATCAATTTGTCTTCGGCGGCGCGCTCTTCCGGCAATCCATGCCGCTGCAGTTCGACATAAAGCCGGTTTCCGAAAATAGCGGAAAGCCGGTCAAGCAGATGCTCGGCGGACTCCGGCTGCCCTTCGCCGATCAGCTTGTTGAGCGGTCCGCCTGGGCCGCCGGTGAGCGCGATCAATCCATCGGCATGCGCCGCGAGTTGTTCCGGCGTGACGTGCGGATAGTCGCCCGGTTCGACGGAGAGATACGCCGCTGACAGCAGCTTCGTCAGATTACGATAGCCGGTATCGTTCTGCACCAGGAGCGGCAGCAGAGGCGGCGGCTGCCGCACCATGGCGCCGATCTTCGGCGGCTCGAACTCCACCGCAATCAGGCAGCCGACAATTGGCTGCACGCCGGACTTCGCCAGGGTTTCGCTGATCTCGTAAACGCCGAAGAGATTGTTGACGTCCGTCACCGCCACCGCCGGCATCCCCGCCGACACCGCAAGCTTCGCCAGCTCCTTCGGGCGGATCGCGCCTTCGAGCAGCGAATAGGCGCTCTTCACCCGCAGGTGGACGAAATTCGCGCGCTTTCGCGGCTCCGGCATGGATGCGATTCTCTCCGTTCGAATTGTCCGACTATGCGGCGAGCCCGGCGCCTTGTGGGCGCTCGCCTCGCCTCATCCACAGAACCTTCGTCGCGGTCCTACGACAGGGCGGCTTGCGCGATCCCCGCCAGCGCAAACGAGCAGGTGATGAACGCCAGAAGAC
>DASYBT010000254.1:0-4513 GCA_036500585.1 Rhizomicrobium sp. | reverse complement strand
GCCGACGCCGGTGTCGAGCTTCATGTCGTTGCCGATCATCTTGACCTGCCTCAGCGCTATCGGCCCATCGCCGATCAGGGTTGCGCCCTTGATCGCCGGTCCGGCCTTGCCGTTCTCGATGAGATAGGCCTCGGTACACGAGAACACGAATTTGCCGTTGGTGATGTCCACTTCGCCGCCGCCGAAATTCACGGCGTAGATGCCGCGATCGACGCTGGCGATGATCTCCTCCGGTTCCGTATTGCCGCCGAGCATGTACGTGTTCGTCATCCGCGGCATCACCATGTGCGAGAAGGATTGTCGGCGGCCGTTGCCTGTCGGCGTCATGCCCATCAGCCGCGCGTTCTGGCGATCCTGCATGTAGGTTTTCAGAATTCCGTCTTCGATCAGGACCGTGCGCGAGGTCGGCGTGCCCTCGTCGTCGATGGTGAGCGAGCCGCGGCGGTTGGCCATCGTGCCGTCGTCCACCACGGTCACGCCGGGCGCGGCGACACGCTCGCCCAGCAGACCGGCGAACGCGCTCGTCTTCTTGCGATTGAAATCGCCTTCGAGGCCGTGGCCGATGGCTTCGTGCAGCAGCACACCGGGCCAGCCGGGTCCCAGCACCACCGGCATTTCGCCGGCCGGCGCGGGCACCGAGTCGAGGTTCACAAGGGCCTGCCGCAGCGCCTCGTCCACGGCATCGTGCCAGTATTTGGGATCGAGGTAAGTCTCATAGCTTTCGCGGCCGCCGCCACCGTAATAGCCGGCTTCTTGCCGTCCGTTCTCCTCCACCACGACAGACACATTCAGCCGCACCAGCGGACGAATGTCGCGATAGACCTCACCGCCGGCGCGCAGGATTTCCACGTTCTGCCAGGAGCCCGCGAGCGAGCACGACACCTGCTTCACCCGGGCATCCAGCCCGCGCGCATAGGCATCCATCTCGCCAAGCAGTGTCACCTTGGTTTCGAAATCGGCCGAATGCAGGGGATCGATGTCGGAATAGAGCTTGCGGTTGGTGCGGGCCGGCGGCAGCGCCACGGTGCCGGAGTGGCCCTTGGTCACCGCACGCACAGTATCGGCGGCGCGCTGGATCGCGTCTTCCGAGAGTTCGGTGGAGTGCGCGTAGCCAATGGACTCGCCCGCCACGGTGCGCAGGCCGAAACCTTGTGTGGTGTCGAAGGTCGCCGCCTTGAGCCGCCCATCGTCGAACGCGAAGGTTTCGCTGGCGCGGTATTCGAGGAACAGCTCGCCGTCGTCGGCATCCTTGAGTGAGTCATCGATCAGGCTCTGCACCCGGCCCCGATCCATCCCCTCGCCACCAAAGAAAATATCAGATGACATGCACTTACTCCTGCCGTTCACAACCGATGCCCCTGATATGGTCCCGCAGCGCCGGGAAATCCACCGGGGCGGGACGCGTCCCATTGACAAATGGGATTTCCCATCAGAGATTCCCAGTCATGGCAGACCAAGTCACATTGGACAGCACCGGCCGCGTCGTCATTCCGAAGGAACTGCGCGACGAGCTGCACCTAGAGGCCGGTGACAAGCTGACCGTGAAATCCGACGGGCAGGGAGTCACGCTTCGCCCGGTGCGCCCCGAACCGCGGATGCGAAAGAAACAGGGCATCTGGGTGTTCCAAGGCGGTGGTGGGCCCATATCGGCCGAAGAATTTGACCGCGTCTTGCAGGAACAACGGCATGAACGGGATCGTCAGATACTCGGCCTGAAGAAGTGAAAGCGTTCCTCGACACCTCCGTACTTGTCGCGTCGTTTTTCGAAGATCATCCACACCATGAGCCGAGCTTCGCCCTCTACTCATCCCAACGAAAATCAACGGCGTGCACGGCTGCGCACTCTCTTGCAGAATTTTATTCGACCAGTACCGGTATGCCGGGCAAGAGACGGACGAACCCGCATGAAGCGTTGCAGTTCCTGAGCGCGGCTCGCGAACGGTTGGTCCTCATCACGCTTGGTGAGGCGGAGTATATCGACGTGCTGGACGCGGCGGCGGAAAGTGGTATCGCCGGTGGTGCGATCTATGACGCGCTCATCGCCCGCTGTGCCATGAAGGCGAAGGCGCAAGCGATCTACACCTGGAACGTCAGACACTTTCAGCGTTTTGCGGAGATCGCCGACCGGGTTCGCGAGCCCTGAAGGACCCAAACAGGGAGGGAGGGTTTGGCCCAAATCCCCCGTGCTATAAGGTCGCAATGACTTAGGGGGCTTAACCGCCCTAAATCGCGGCCGGATTCTGGGAAAGCGGGCGATTCTGCCGCCCGCCGATCATTTGCGAGGACGCCCGATGCGGCAGGCGATTTTTCGAGCGAGGACTTTGGCGGCTGGCGCCTTCGCCGCGGCGACTCTCTGGGCCGGAGGCGCGCTCGCGCTGCCATACGATTGGGAGTTGAATTTCCAGCCCGCCGTCACGCCGGTGATGGAGCGCATCGAGAGCTTCCACAATCTCCTGCTCTGGCTCATCACCGCCATTTCGCTGTTCGTGCTGGCGCTGCTTCTGTGGATCGTGGTGCGCTACAACAAGCGCGCCAATCCGGTGCCGAGCAAGACAACGCACAACACGTTGCTCGAAGTGGTGTGGACCATCGTGCCGGTGATCATCCTCGTGGTCATCGCCATCCCGTCGTTCAAGCTCCTGTACTACGAAGCCGACATGCCGAAACCGGATGTCACCATCGAGGCGATTGGCAAACAGTGGTTCTGGACCTATCAGTATCCCAAGGCCGGCAATTTCCAGTTCGACTCGCTCATGCTGTCCGACGCCGATGCGGCGAAGAAGGGCGAGCCGCGGCTGCTCGGAGTCGACAACGCCGTCTACGTTCCCGTGAACAAGGTTGTGGAAGTGCTGACCACCGGCGCGGACGTCATCCATTCCTGGGCCGTGCCGCAGTTCGGCGTGAAGATGGATGCCGTGCCCGGCCGCATCAATTCAACCTGGTTCAAGGCGACCAAGATCGGCACCTACTACGGCCAGTGCTCGGAACTTTGCGGGGCACGCCACGCTTTCATGCCGATTGAAGTGCATGTGGTGAGCCAGGCCGACTACGACTCATGGCTTACCGGCGCCAAGAAGAAGTTCGCTACGGCCGACGATTCCATGCGCGTCGCCGCGCTTTCGAAATAGGACACGCTCCCATGGCCGACATCGCCCACGCCCACGACGTCCACGACGATCATCCGCACGGCTGGCGCCGCTACGTCTATTCGACGAACCATAAGGACATCGGCACGATGTACCTTATCTTCGCCATCTGCATGGGCATCGTGGGTGCGAGCCTGTCGGTGCTGATGCGGCTCGAGCTGATGCAGCCCGGCCTGCAGTATTTCAAGGACCCGCACACCTTCAACGTGCTGGTCACCGGCCACGGCCTCATCATGGTGTTCTTCATGATCATGCCGGCGATGATCGGCGGCTTCGGCAACTGGCTGGTGCCGCTGATGATCGGCGCGCCGGACATGGCGTTCCCGCGACTCAACAACATTTCGTTCTGGCTGCTGCCGTTCTCCGCTTGCTTTCTGATCGCCTCGATGTTCGTCGAAGGCGATTCCGGCGGGACCGGCGTCGGCGGCGGCTGGACCTTGTACGCGCCGCTCTCGACCTACGGCTCGCCGGGACCGGCGATGGATTTCGCCATCTTCGCGCTCCACATCGCGGGGGCCTCGTCGATCCTCTCCGCCATCAACTTCATCACCACGATCTTCAACATGCGCGCGCCGGGCATGACCCTGCACAAGATGCCGCTGTTCGTGTGGTCGATCCTGGTTACGGCATTCCTGCTGCTGCTTTCGCTGCCGGTGCTCGCCGGTGCGATCACCATGCTGCTGGCCGACCGTCACTTCGGCACGTCGTTCTTCAATCCGGCCGGCGGCGGCGATCCGATCCTCTACCAGCATCTGTTCTGGTTCTTCGGACACCCGGAGGTCTACATCCTGATCCTGCCGGGCTTCGGCATGGTCAGCCACGTGATCTCCACCTTCTCCAAGAAGCCGATATTCGGCTATCTCGGCATGGCTTACGCCATGGTGGCGATCGGGTTCATCGGCTTCATGGTGTGGGCGCACCATATGTATACGGTGGGCCTGACGGTCGATACGAAGGCTTACTTCGTGTTCGCGACGATGGTCATCGCGGTGCCGACCGGCATCAAGATCTTCTCGTGGATCGCGACCATGTGGGGCGGCAGCCTCGAGTTCAAGACGCCGATGCTGTGGGCGATGGGATTCATCTTCCTGTTCACGGTCGGCGGCGTCACCGGCGTGGTGCTTGCCAATGCCGGCGTCGATGTGTCCCTGCAGGACACCTACTATGTCGTGGCGCACTTCCACTATGTGCTGTCGCTTGGCGCGGTGTTCACGATCTTCGCCGGCTGGTACTACTGGTTCCCGAAAATGTCGGGCTACATGTACTCCGAATTCATCGGCAAGCTGCACTTCTGGCTGACCTTCATCGGGGTCAACATCGTATTCTTCCCGATGCACTTCCTTGGTATGGCCGGAATGCCGCGGCGC
>DASYBT010000253.1:0-10696 GCA_036500585.1 Rhizomicrobium sp. | reverse complement strand
CGACCGGCAATCCCAAAGGCGTGGTGTTTCATCACCGCGGCGCGGCGCTGATGGGTTATGGCAATATTCTTGCCGCGAACATGCCGCGTCATCCGGTCTATCTGTGGACCTTGCCGATGTTCCACTGCAACGGTTGGTGCTTTCCGTGGTCGCTGTCGGTCGTCGCCGGCACTCATGTGTGTTTGCGTTGGGTGCGCGCGAAAGCGATCTTCGACGCGCTTGCCGAGCACAAGGTCACCCATCTGTGCGGCGCACCAATCGTGATGCAGACGATCATCAATGCCGCGGACGACGAACGCCACGATCTGCCGCACCGCGTAGAATTCATCACCGCCGCCGCGCCGCCGCCGGAATCGGTTCTCGCCGGCATGGCAGACGCCGGATTCAACGTGACGCATGTGTACGGCCTCACCGAAACCTACGGCCCGGCCGTGGTGAACGAGTGGAATGCGGAATGGGAGAAGCTGGAGCGCGGTCCGCGCGCGGCGAAGAAGGCGCGGCAAGGCGTGCGCTATCATGCGCTCGATGCGCTGGCCATCCTCGATCCCGAGACGATGGAGCCCACACCGGCCGATGGCGAAACGCTCGGCGAAGTCATGTTCCGCGGCAACATCGTCATGAAGGGATACCTTAAGAATCCGACCGCCACGCGCGAAGCCTTCGAAGGCGGATGGTTTCACTCCGGCGACCTCGGCGTGAAGCACACTGACGGCTACATCCAGCTAAAGGATCGCTCGAAGGACATTATAATCTCCGGCGGGGAGAACATTTCATCGATTGAAGTGGAGGATGTGCTGCTCAAGCACCCTGCCGTGATGTTCGCCGCAGTCGTTGCCAAGCAGGATGAGAAATGGGGCGAGACGCCGTGCGCCTTCATCGAACGCAAGCCCGGCCACGAGCATGTTTCCGGTGAGGACCTGATCGCGTGGTGCCGCGCCAACCTCGCGCACTACAAGGCGCCGCGCCATATCGTGTTCGCCGAGATCCCCAAAACCTCCACCGGCAAGATCCAGAAATTCAAGCTCCGCGACATGGCCAAGCTGGTGTAAGAACGTGCCGACGATCGCCTACTTCTACGGAATTGCCGTTCGGATGTACCTGCGCGAGCATCCGCCGCCGCATTTCCACGCTATCTAGGCCGAGCATGATGCCACGGTTGACATCGCAACAGGCGACGTGATGCGCGGCTGGCTGCCGCGAACGGCCGCTCGACTTGTGAAGGAATGGACGCTTGCGAACCAGGCTGGTTCCTAGACAATTGGCGCAGGTTCGAACAAGGCGTCCCGTTACGCAGATTGCCTGGTCTGGACGAAGATTGAGCAATGTTGGTGAAGGTTAGACGTATCGAAGTCTCAGGTCCGCAGAAGCTGCGGCTGTGGTTCACCGACGGCAGCATGGGCGAACGCGACTTTGCTGACGAACTCGCGCAGGGCGGCCCAATGGCGGAACCGTTGCGCGACCCCTCGTTCCTTGCCCAGGTGTTCCTCGACTTCGGGGCACCAACTTGGCCGAACGGCTACGATATGGCGCCATGGGCGCTGCACGAAGACATGTCGAACGAGGGCCTTCTGCGCCACGCAGAATCCGTCTGAGCGGCTGTCATGCAAGTTTGTGCCGCGTGCGTGATTGCGGCGGGTTGAGAGCTCTGGAAACGGGGCGGCGGCGCGCACCATCCGCCCCCTGATAAACGCAAGCAGCCTTGGGCGCGCCGCGATGTGGTTGATGTGAAGCCGTCCGATTCTCGGCACGGAGTTGCGCATCAGCGAGAGCGGATCGGCGCCTGACACCTCGGAAAAGTCGCGCTCCGGTGACTTCGGCAGTGCCGACGTCAGGGCGCCGCCGTGGCTTCCTCCGCGCGTTCCCGCGGTCCGTGCACGGTTGGCAAGTACAGCAGTAATGCCGCGGCGACATAGGTCGACGAGAAGGTGCCGACCACGATGCCGAACAGGATCGCGGCGGTGAACTGGAACAGCGCCGGCCCACCGAAGATGAGCAGCGGAATGATGGAGATAGCGGTCGCGCCGCTGGTCAGGATCGTCCGCGTCAGCATCTGGTTGGTCGAGAGGTTGATCAGGTCTCCCAGCGCCATGCGCTTGTATTTGCGCCGGTTCTCGCGGATTCGGTCGAACACCACGACGGTGTCGTTCACCGAATAGCCGGCGAGGGTCAGAAGCGCCGCGATCGATGTCAATGTGAAGTCCCAATGCAGAATGGAAAACAGGCCTGCGGTCACGAAGACATCGTGGCCGGTGGCGATGGCGGCGCTCAATCCGTACTGCCACTCGAAACGAACCGCCACCCAGCCGGCAATCCCAAGCACCGCAAAGATCGCCGCCCACACGCCGGCCCGAAACAGCTCATTGCTGACCTTGGGGCCGATCACCTGCTGGTCGCGGATGGTGTAACCCGATCCAAGCTTGGTGCGGATGGTGTTTGCAACATCGGTACCGGATTGGTTCGGCTTGGGCTGCACCCGGATCAGCACGCAGGAATTGGCGGGTTGGTTGCAGGCGCCGCCGCCCACCGTCTGCAGGTTGGTCTCGGGAAAGCCCAGCAGGTCCACCTGCTGGCGCACTTGGGAAACCTCGATCGCGTGTGCCGCCTTCACCTCCATTAACACGCCGCCCTTGAAGTCGATGCCGAGATTGAACCCGTGCACGACGATCGAGATCAGCGACGCCAGCAGCAGCAATCCGTCTATGGCGAAGGCGTAATAGCGGATGCCGATGAAGTTGATGTTCGTGTTTTCGGGAAGGAATCTCAGAAGGGGCATCAGCGTGGGGAGAATGGCGGCGGCCGAGACATAGCGGCCCGGTTCCCTCACCACAAGCGCCCGATTGGCGCGGCCCGCAGTTTGGTACACACTCTCGCTGACCGGAGCTGAACCGACCCAGTTCCCCGTGCGTTCCTGTTGAACATTTCAGGTTGCGGGATGAATGCCAGCCTACCTTCGCCGACGCCGCTGAATCCGCGTTACGAGCGGCTGGCCACCGGCTTCATGTCGATGATGATCGCGGCCGTGGTGGTGGCCGGGCTCTATTTCGCCAGTCCCATCCTGATGCCGCTGGCGCTGGCGATTCTCATCGCCTTCGCGCTGTCGCCGCTGGTCGAGCTGTTGCGCCGCATCCGCCTTGGCCGGGTCTTTTCGGTTCTGGTGAGCGTGCTGATCGCTGTGGTGGTGATGGTGTGTCTGGGCGCTTTCATCGGCTCGCAGATAGCTGGAGTGGCGACGGAGCTGCCGCGCTACCAGCGCAACCTCCTGGCCAAGATCCACGCGATCGAAGGCAAGGCGGTCAACAACACCGTGGTGCAGAGCGCTTCATCGATCTTCAACAATCTGGGCGGGGAAATGAGCGTACCCGCCCAGGGCACGCCACCCGGGACACGGGCAAAACCGGGATCGCGGCCTGTTCCTGTCGAAGTCGTCCGCGAGCGTAACGCGCCGATTGCGGTGATCGAGAATGTCATCGGTCCACTGCTCGAGCCGCTCGCCTGGATCGCCATTGTCATTGTGTTCGTGAGCTTCATCCTGCTGCAGAAGGACGATCTGCGCGATCGTTTCATCCGGCTTGCCGGCTATCAGGATCTGCAGCGCACGACCGTGCTGCTGAACGATGCGGCCGATCGCTTGAGCCGGTATCTCCTGTCGCAGACTGCGATCAACACCTGCTTCGGCATCATCATTTTTCTCGGCCTATGGGTGATTGGCATTCCCAATCCGGGGCTGTGGGGCTTGGCAGCCGCTATGCTGCGCTACATCCCTTATTTGGGCGTGCCGCTGGCGGCGCTTTTTCCGTTGGCAATCGGATTCGCCATTGATCCCGGCTGGAGCCTGATGGGTTGGACCTTGGCACTCTTCCTGGCGGTCGAGCCGACCATCGGACAGGTAATCGAACCCTACGTCTACGGACGAAACATGGGCATGTCGGCGGTGGCCGTCGTTGTCGCCGCGGTGTTCTGGACCTGGCTGTGGGGGCCGATCGGGTTGTTGCTGTCGACGCCGCTCACCATGTGCCTCGTCGTCATGGGCCGCCACATCGAGCCATTGCGGTTTCTCGACGTGATGCTGGGCGACCGGCCGCCGCTCGCAGTCGAGGAAAGCCTCTATCTGCGCATGCTCGCCGGCGATCCCGACGCGGCCGCGCTGGAAGCGGAAGCCTTCCTGAAAGAAAATTCGCTGTGCGACTATCTCGACGATGTGGCGGTCCGCGCGCTTGCGCTGGCACAGCGGGACTACGACCGCGGCGCGCTGGATTCCGCCAAGCTCATCCAGATCCGCAACACCGTGGATGCGCTGATCGAGAACGTGTCGGAGCATGACGAGACCCGCGCCGGCTCCGAAGTGGCAAGCCGCGCGCTTTCGGTTGCCCCTCTTACCGAGGATGAGCTTGCCGCCCCCTGGCGGAGCGAGCCTGTGCTCTGTGTCGCCGGCCGCAGTCCGCTGGACGAGGCGGCGGCGCGTCTGCTGGCGCACCTTCTCGGCCAGCACGGGATCGGCGCCCGAGTTGTTTCGGCGGAGGAGGTTTCGCCCACCAGCCTGCCACAGCTCAAGCTCGGTCAGGTGCAGGTGATCTGCGTGTCCTACCTCGATCCCGGCAACTACAAGCACGCGCGCTATCTTGTGCGCCGGCTGAAGAAGCGGATTCCGGAGGCGCACCCCATTGCCGGCTTTTGGGGCCACGCGCGAGACGACTCGCACTATCTCGACACCGTCGAGGCGATGGAGATCGATGATGTGGTGTCGAGTCTCAACGCCGCAGTGGAGCGCATCGCGATGCTTGCCCGTCGCGCCGGTTCGCCAGCAGAAACGCCGACCGAACAGGCGGCGGAATAGCTACGGCGCAACCTTCCGAACCGGCGGCGGCATCAGGCAGATGTCGAGAATGCCGGACGGTTTGCGGTGATAGAATTCCGGCGCCGGATCGCGTTTCTTCGCTTTCTCGGCGGCAAACGCATCTGAGTCTGTGCGCATGACCTGGTAGTGCGGCCGCTCGCCCGCGGGTATATCCGACGCAAGCCGCATGCGGATGATCGCGTCGCGCCTGCTCACATCATCGATCACGCCATTATCGACCGCCGGGTCGCCGCGGTTGAGCTTCTGCAAATACTGCATGCCGTCGATCACGCGTCCGAAGGCGGTGAGCTGGCGATCCAGCCGCCGCGGCGCTTCGCCGATGACAATGTAGAATTCCGTCGTGGCGGTATCCGCGTCATTGTCACGGGCGAAGGCGAAGGTGCCGGGGCAATGGAGAATCCAGGCGTGCTCCTCCTTCGGATCGCGGCCAACCGGAAATCCGTTCACGTAGCCGACCTCCGGCGCAAACAGATCGGCATTGCCGAGGGGCGTGAACGTCAGGCCGGACATCGGCCGATCGAACTCGGCCTTGAGCGGCGGCCATTTTTTGTCCAAGTCCACCGCCTCCTTGGGATGATCCTTGGTGGACGTCGTGCCTTCGCCGATGCCGCCCTGCGCCACGAACCCGTCGATCACGCGGTAGAACGACAGTCCATCGTAGAAATGCGCCCGGATCAGGGCACGCACGCGCGCCACATGGTTCGGCGCGAAGTCTGGCGCCAGCTCCACGGCCGTCTCGCCGTACTTCGTATCGATCAGCACGAGGTTGTCCGGCGCCACATCGCGCCACACATCGGCCGGCGGCGGTGCATCGGCGGCGCGGGCAGCCAGCGTAAGACACAGAACCGCCATGCCGGCCAACAGTCGCTTCATGGATTGATCCCCTCTGCTGCTTCAAGAATAACTGCTTCCATGGATTTGACCACTGAGTCGGGGCAGGGCGTTCCATCCGGCGGCGTCGAGGACGATCCGCGCGGTGGCGCGGCGCTGCCCACTCTGCTCGTCGTCATGTTCATCAACCTGCTCGGCTTCGGAATCGTGGTGCCGCTGTTGCCGTTCTACGCCGAATCGTTCGCCGCGCCCGCCTGGCAGATGTCGCTGGTGTTCTCGGCCTACGCCATCGGCGCCTTCTTCGGCGAGCCGTTCTGGGGGCGGCTGTCGGACCGCATCGGCCGCAAGCCGGTGCTCATCAGCACGGTGTGCGGCAATTGCCTCTGTTACCTGGCGCTCGCCTATGCGCCGACGATTGTCATTGCCTTCGCCGTGCGGCTACTCGGGGGCCTCATGAGCGGCAACGCCTCCGTGGTGCAGGGTTACATCGCCGATGTGACGGCGCGTGAGAACCGCGCCGGCCGGATGTCGCTCCTGAGTGCGGCATACAATGTCGGCTTTATCGTCGGGCCCGCGCTGGGCGGATTGCTCGCCCATCCCGAAGCCGGCCATATCGGTTTCCGGATTCCGCTGCTTGTGTGCGCCACCCTGTCGGCGCTCTGCGTGGGCGGATTGGCGCTGTTCGTGCGCGAGAGTCGCACGCGCAAACTGCATCTGAACGAGCAGCCCAACCGATTGGCAATCGTTGGTGAGGCGCTTCGCCACCCCGTCCTCGTGCGGTTGATGCTGGTCACCTTCCTAGCCGGCTGCGCCTTCACCGGAATCGAGTTCGTGTTCGGCTTGTGGACGCATGCACGTTTCCACTGGGGACCGCGCCAGGTGGGCACGGCCTTCGCCGTAGTGGGAATCGTGGCGGCAGGGTGCCAATTGTTTCTGACCGGCAGGCTGTCGCGGAAATTCGGCGAGGCGCGGGTTCTGGCCGGCGGCATGGCAATCACGACGATCTTCCTAGCGCTGCAGCCGTTCTCGCTTGGGGCGATCACCATCGTTCCCTATCTGGCGCTGACGGCGTTTGGACAATCTGTGGCGTGGCCCAACATCTCGGCGCTGATCTCGCACAACGTCGATTGGCGCCATCAGGGCCAGTACCTCGGTCTCAACAATGCCACCGGCGCTTTGGCGCGCCTGACGGGCCCGTTCATCGCCGGCACCGTGTTCTCTGCCGCGTCCGTGAATGCGCCATTCTATGTTGCGGCGCTGCTCGTGCTGCCGGCCATCGCGCTGGCGCTTTCCGCGCGCCGCCCCGTGAGTCTTAACGGCTAGATTTGCGCTTGCGGGTGCGCGCGGCTTTCTTCGCGGCGGCCGAGCGTCCGGCGGCGCCTTTTGTCCGCGCCGCCTTTCGGGCAGCAGCGGAACGGCTGGCGGCGCTGCGGCGCGATGCGGCACTCTTCGCCTGTCGCGACAACGCGGTATGAGAGGCCGAACTGCGCGGCTCCTGCTTTAGCGCGTTCGTCACCGCGCGCGAGACGCGTGGCCGGCGTTTCGTCTTGCGCTTTCCCTGACCAGCTTCGTAGGCATACTCCGCGCTCTTTCGCGTGCGCGATTTTGCCTTCCCCTTCTTCGGCGGCGGCAGATCGACACCTGCGCGCCGCGCCTCCGACAATCCGATGGCAATCGCTTGTTTTGCCGAGCGTGCGCCATGCTTGCCGCGACGGATTTCATCCATCTCCTCGCGGACGAATTCACCCGCCTGGGTGGATGCGGATTTCCCCTCGCGCTTGTCGCGCCGTGCTCGTTCGATAGCTCGTTTCATAGGCATGCTGCTCCTCCCGTTGCGCTATCCCCCAAATGAGTGGAACGCGTCTCCGGGCTAGTTTGATCCGTGTCCGGAACGCTAGACGCCCAGAAGCTGCGGCAGCCAATCCGGAATCGTGGTCGAGCAGCTCGCCACAGTGCGATCCGCATTGAGTGTCAGGATCTGCTGACGCGCCTCATGGTACAGTTGCTTCGCTGTGGGCAAGGATGGGGAATTTGCTGTCTGTGAGAAATCGAACGCGCGCGTCAGATTGCCGAGTTCACGGCGGTCCGGAGCGATGGTCGGCAGGAACACCTTGTTCGATTTCGTCGAGAACGTTCGCTCGATGAATTGCAGGATCGATGTGTGGTCGATCGCATGTTTGAAAATGGCCTGAGGCGGCGCATAGGGCGACACCACGAACATCGGCACGCGGAACGCCGGGCCGACCGCCTGGCCGCCGTCGGGCAGCGCCGCCGGAACCGTCTCGCGGATCGCTGGCGGAACGTGGTCGAAGAATCCGCCGCCTTCGTCATAGGTAAGGAACAGCACGCTTGAATCCCACGCGCTCGATCCCATCAGCTCTTCGACGACGCGCGCGGCAAACAATTGTCCCATGTCCGGCGGCGCCGGCGGATGCTCCGACACGGTCGCTTCGGTGATGATCCACGACACCGCCGGCAACGTGCCGGCCGCCAGATCGGCGAAGAACTCGCTGATGTCCGCGGTGGCGCGCGCAAGCTTCTGCGGATTGGTGAGGATCGAATTGAAGAAGATCAGCGGATTGAACGCGCCGATGGCGGACGGCACGTTGCCATCGGCCACGCAGTAGCATTTCCACGGCAGGCCTGCCGCATCGAGAACATCCGGCATCGTCGGCCAGTTCAGAATGGGCGGCGGATTGGTCAGCGATGGATTGTTGTAAGGCAGGCTGCTGGTGTCGGCGGGCGTGAGATAATCCCAGCCGCTGGTGCCGGTCCACAGATAGAGCCGGTTCGGCAAGGTTGGCCCGATCTGCGCGCAGAAATAATGATCGGCGAGTGTGAACGCGTCGGCGAGCCGCACGTGGTAAATATGATCCCGCGGCTTGAAGTAACCGATGGCGCGCGTGCTGTCGCCCTCTGCCGTCACCCAGCCGTCCATCGCGCCGTTGTTCCACTTCGCGTGCGAACCCTCCCAGCTGTGATCCGGATCCTCGTCGCAGAACTGGCGAAGATGATACGGATGGTGGAGTTCGCCTTTCGAATCTCCGTAGGCGAGGTGCTGTGGTCGGAATCCCGCCGCGCGATTGCCCTCATTGCCGAGTTGGTAGGCGAAGGCGCCGAAATAATGATCGAACGAGCGGTTCTCCTGACAGAGGATCACCACGTGCTTGATCTTGTTCGACGAAGGCCAACGCGCCCGATCGGCCTGCCGTCGCACGCGGCCGGCAGCGCGCGCCTCGCCGGACAGCAAGGATGGCCAGAACGCGGTGCCGGCGATGGCGCCGGCCGCAGGCAGGAACTGCCGCCGCGTCAGGACATTTTTGCGGATGATCTCATCGAGACTGCGCCAGCCGGGATGAATTCCCGGCCCATCGGCAGGCGTGCGCATGCGTGGAATGTCCCCTGAGGCAGCCAAACCACGAACGGATGGTCACTCGCGCGGTTCCGTGAATTTTTGGCGACACCAACAGGGGGCAAAGGCGATGTCAGCGAAAAAAATGGAGCGCCCGCCGCAGCGAGCGCTCCACTGTTCGAAACCAGAGTTATTTCTTTTTTCCGCCGAAGTTGAAGAAGTCCATCAGGTCGCTGATCGCCGGCCCGTTGGTCACGACATACCCGTTCTGTACCGGGTTCGGCAGGTTGTCGCGGGTGGTGGGGGAGATCGGCGGCAGCGACCAGTTCGCCTCGATGAATTTCACGATAGAAGCGTGATCGCCGTAGCTGTGCACGACGCCGACGTCCTTGGAATAGGGCGAAACCACGATGAGCGGAATACGCGAGGCGTCGCCGAAGAAGTCGACCGGCTGCACATAGCCGGAGTCGTAGTAGCCGCCGCCTTCGTCCACGGTGATGAAGACCGCCGTATTGGCCGCGAGCGTCGGATTCTTTTTCAGGTCGTCCAGGATCTTCTTCGTGAATGCCTCGAAGATGCTGAACTTGGAGCTGGCCGGATGGCCGTCGTTGAGGCCGCTCGGCTTCACGTAAGAGACTGCCGGCAGATTGCCCGACTTCAGGGCCTTGTAGAGATCCATTGTATCCAGCAGGTGGGTCTTGCGCTCCTGCTTGTTGGCCATGATCTGCGTTTCGTATTGGAACGGATTGCAGATGTTGCAATACACACCGACCTGATGGTGTACGGCGCGATTCCAATCCTCGCCGTAATAGGCCCACGACACCTGGTTCGCGTCCATCACATCGGCAATCGACGGCACCGATGAGGGCGGGATCGTGTACTTTGTCGTGTTGATCGTGCCGTCTTCATTGTAGCCCGGGTTGTAGTTGTTCACGAGATAGTACTTGTTCGGGCTGCAATTGGGCTGCGGATTGTTCGGCAGAGCAGAGAGGTACGACAGGATGCTCTGCACGCCCGGCTGGTTCGGGTCGGAGCAGTTGACGTAGCTGCCGGCCGAGTAGCCGTCATTCTTGTAGTGGTTGTTCGTTCCCGGCCGCGGATTGGGATTCTCGATTTCGTCCTTCGGCGGCTTCGTCGCGTGACCTTGCCCGTCGGAGTACCAGATGAGGCCGGCATAGCCGAGCACCAGGCTGTTGGCGCCGGTGCCGCCTGCAATCGGCTGATGATAATTGTCGCCCACCGCGTAGGTGTCCGCCAACTTCTTGAAATAGGGCATGTCGCCCTGCTGTACGTTCGCGAAGCCCATATTGGTGGCGTTATCGCCCTTGAAGCCGGCGGTCGTCTCCACCCATGGGAACAGGTCCTGCTGGCATCCGCTCGGGTTGCTCGCGGTGGCTTCGGCGACACTGCAATCCATCTGCTGCCAGCTCTGGAAGAAGCGATGAACGGGGCTGTTGGCATAGGCATTGTAAAGGCCCGGCATCGCGAACGGGCCGTCGGGCAGGTGCCGCACGTTCGGGATGCGGGTGTCGATCGCATATTGCGGCAAACCGGTCGCGCCGGTCGTCAGCACCGTGAGATCCTTCTTCTCAATCCCGTAGTCAAACGCGCCCGCCGCGGCCGTCGTGGCGAACGGCGGCGGATTGGAGTCGCTTGCC
>DASYBT010000252.1:0-7480 GCA_036500585.1 Rhizomicrobium sp. | reverse complement strand
ACATGGGGTCTCTACGAACTCGGAAAGCAGGTGACGGCCAGCCAATACCTGCAGGCCAAGGGCGCGCTGTCTCATGCTGCCCGAAGCGCGGCGAAATTCCATGAGACCCACGATGTCTGGCTGACAGCCACCTTGGGCCTTCCGCCGGTGAAGCTCGGCACGTTCGACATGGAAGAGCGCGATCCGCAGAAATCGTTTGCGCCACTGATCGACTACGTCCCGTTTACGGCGATGCAGAACGTCACCGGGCAGCCCGCCATCAACCTGCCGCTCTCCTGGAACGACGCCGGACTTCCCATCGGCGTGCAGTTCGTCGGCCGCTTCGGCGATGAGCTGACCCTGCTGCAATTGGCCAAGCAGCTCGAAACGGCGCAGCCCTGGGCACAGCGCTACGCCGATATCCGGCTGTGACCATGGGTTTCGCGGAATACGACGATTACGACGCGCTGGGCCTCGCGCATCTGGTTCGCCGGGGGCAAGTGCAGCCCGTCGAGCTCGTCGAAGCGGCCATCGCGCGTATCGAGCAGCGCAATCCAAAGCTCAACGCGATCGTCTACAAGGCTTATGACGAAGCGCGCGTGGCGGCGAAGGCGAAGCTGCCGGATGGCCCCTTCAAGGGCGTACCGTTCGTCGTCAAGGATTTGAGCATGCCGGTTGCCGGCTGGCCAATGACGGAGGGTTCCGCCTTCCTGCGCAACTACACGGCGCCGGAAGATTCGGAACTCACGCGGCGCTATCGCGCGTCCGGTGTGGTGCTCATCGGCAAGACCAACACGCCGGAATTCGGCATTCCCGGCACGACCGAAGGCCGGCGCCTCAGCATCTGCCGCAATCCGTGGAATCCAGAGCACAGCTCCGGCGGATCGTCCGGCGGTGCGGGTGCGGCGGTGGCGAGCCGCATGGTCCCCATGGCGCACGGCAGCGATGGGCTCGGCTCCATCCGCATTCCCTCGGCGCTGTGCGGATTGGTGGGGCTGAAGCCGACGCAGTACCGCAATCCCGGTGGGCCTGACGATCGCAACCGCGCGCATGGATTGGTGGTCGATCATGTGCTGACGCGGTCTGTGCGCGATTGTGCCGCGATGCTGGATTGGACCGGCTATCCCGAGGACGACGCGCCGTATGCGCCGCCGCCGAAGGTACGGCCATACATGGACGAGATCGCCACGCCGGCCGTCAAGCTGAAGATCGCGTTCAGCACGGAAACGCCACTGCGGGAAAGCCACGGCATCAAACCGAGCGCCGACGTGCAGGCGGTGTTCGACGATTCGGTGAAGCTGCTCGGCGACCTCGGCCACACGATGATCGAGCTTCCCACCTTCGGCATCGACTGGCGCCAGCTCTATCGGGCGCAGGCCAATGTCTCGGGCGCGATGTTTGCCGCGACGATCGAGGATTGGAAGCAGGTGCTCGGCCGCGAGCCGGAGGAGCACGATTTGGAGCCGCTCGCGTGGGCAAGCTATCGTTCCGCCAAGAAGATCACGGCGGAGCAGGTCGGCTGGGGCTTGCAGACCTTGCGGCTGATCACGCGACAGATCCTGAAATTGTGGCGCGGCTTCGATGTGCTGCTGATGCCCACCACGCTCACGACGGCCTCCCCCATTGGCCATCTCGATCCGATCAACCTCGAGCCGAGGGAATTCCAGCGCCGCCAGGGCCGCGCCTTCGGCTACACGCCAACCTTCAACATGACGGGACAACCGTCCATCTCGCTGCCGCTCGGGATGTCACCCGACGGGTTGCCGATCGGAATGATGCTGACGGCGCGCTACGCCGACGAGGCGACTCTGTTCCGGCTCGCCGCACAGCTCGAACAGGCGCGGCCTTGGGGAGATCGCAAGCCGACGATGGTTGCTTAGAATGTGATTGGTTCAAGGGGAATCAATTTTCGCACCCTCCCCCTGAGGGAGGGTCGAAAAATCTGAAGCGCAGCGGAAGATTTTTCGGGGAGGGGTAACTCAACGAACACCCCTCCCCGAAATTTGCTTCGTGTCGCTCGCAAATTTCGACCCTCCCTCAAGGGGAGGGTAAGTTCGGAAAGCCCCACCAGCCATTTCAATAAGAGAAAATCACGCTCTAAGTTTTCTCGTACATCACGGCGTTCCAGAACTTCGCCCGGTGCGAGCCGGATTTGCGAAACCCCCGCCGCTGCAGTTCGCGGCCGATGAGGAAATTGAAATAGCCGTGCGCCACCAGCGCGGCCACGCCGTCCGCTTGCGCGCGATGCACGAGAATGTCGGCGGCACTCGCGGCGCGGCGCTTCACCTTGCGGTAGTTCTCGATTTCGGGATGGTACCCGGCGTGCCACAGAATCCGCGCCACCACCGCCCATTTCGGCACCCGCATCTTGACGAGCGGAATGCGGGGAACCGGGAGCGGCGCTTCCGCGAACAGGGGATCGAGTACGAGTTCTGCGTTCGGCGCCAGCGCCTTGGCGCTGTCATGCGCCCGCTTCTTCTGGCTGGCGAACACCGAGTCTAGCTCGGCGAGCAGATCCTGCAATTCCTCCGGCGGTACATCCTCGGGATCAAGCCCTGCCTCTTCGTAATCGTCGATGTACTGGCGGAATTCGCCATGCGAGGCGCGCGGCGAAATCGGCAGCGCCGGCCTGCCATGCCGGATCAGGATGATGCGCACCGCACGCTTTTCTGCAACCGCGGGCGTGGATTGGACCGGCATCTGTCCATCTACCAGGGCCGATGCTTGCGGGCTCATCGCCGTCCGTTAGGATCACCTCACACACCATAAGGCGAGAACGCATCGGATGGAACCGCAGTCAGCGAACAGGGCGTTCCCGCGCGCATTCCTCTGGGGCGCGGCGACAGCCGCACATCAAGTCGAGGGCGGCAACACGGCCAGCGATCTGTGGCTGATGGAGATGGCGAAGGATTCGCTGTACGCCGATCCCTCCGGCGATGCCTGCGATCACTACCACCGCTATCCGCAGGATATCGCGCTGCTCGCCGGCCTCGGCTTCAATACCTACCGCTTTTCCATCGAATGGGCGCGCATCGAGCCGGAGGAAGGCTTCTTCTCGAACGCGGCACTGGATCACTACCGCCGCATGATCGCCACCTGTCACGCGCTGCGCGTGACACCCATGGTCACGTTCCATCACTTCACCGCGCCGCTGTGGTTTTCGCGCGACGGCGGCTGGGAGAATGCCGCTTCCGTCGATCGCTTCGCGCGCTATTGCGACAGGGCCGGGAAAGCGCTCGGCGATCTCATTCCTTACACTTGCACCATCAACGAAGCGAACATCCCGCTGATGGTGACGATGATGCGGCGGGCAGTCGGCATCTTCGGCGGAGACAAGCGGGAAGCGGCGCTGAAGGAAGCAGCGCGGCTGTGCGGCGGCGAGCCCGGCCGCTTTTCCACCTACCTTTCCGGTGACGGAGTTGCCTCCACGCCGAACCTGATTGCGGCGCATCGCAAGGCCTACGAAATCCTCAAGCCGCTGGTGAAAGGGCCGGTCGGAATTACCTTGGCGCTTAATGATCTCCAGGCGGAGGCCGGCGGCGAGGCATTGCGCGATGCCGCCGACCAGGCGATCAACCGGCAATTTCTCGAAACCATCCGCGGCGATGATTTCGTCGGCGTGCAGACCTATACGCGGGTGAAGTTCGGTCCCTCGGGGTTGATGCCGCCGGACAATGCTGAGCGCACGCAGATGGGCTACGAGTTCTATCCCGACGCGCTCGCTGCCTGCATCCGCGAAGCGGCGGAAGTGAGCGGTTGCCCCGTGATCGTCACCGAGAATGGCATCGGCACCGAAGACGACACGCGTCGCATCGCATATACCGCGCGCGCGCTCGAAGGGGTGCTGGATTGCATCGCCGGCGGCATCGATGTCGGGGGCTACATCCACTGGTCCTTGATGGACAATTTCGAATGGCTGGAAGGCTACCGTCCGAAGTTCGGCCTCGTTGCGGTGGACCGCGAAACGCAGGCCCGCAAGCCGAAACCCTCAGGCTACTGGCTCGGTGAAATCGCCAAAGCAAACCGGATTGAGGTGGAATGATGCAACACGATCTGAAGGGCAAGGCCGCCATTGTCACCGGCGCGGGCACCGGCATCGGGGCGGCGACGGCCATGCTGCTGGCCCAGCGCGGCGCGAACGTCGCCGTCAATTACAGCAAGAGCGAAGCGGATGCGCGCAAGGTGGCAGAAGCGGTGCGCAAAGCCGGAGCGCAAGCCATCGTCGTGCAGGCCGATGTGGCAAAGGACGAAGACTGCCGCAAGCTCGCCGCCGCCGCGCGCGACGCGTTCGGCCGCATCGACATCCTGATCAACAATGCCGGCACGACGAAATTCGCAAAGCACGAAGACCTCGATGCGCTTTCGGCAGAAGACTTCACCAATATCTATGCCGTGAACGTGGTCGGCCCGTTTCAGATGATCCGCGCGTGCCGCGATGCCCTGAAGGAAAGCAACGGCGCGGTGGTGAACGTGTCGTCAATTGCCGGAGTGGCCGGAGTCGGCTCGTCGATTGCATACGCCGCGTCGAAGGGCGCGCTCAACACCATGACGTTGTCGCTCGCCCGCGCACTGGCGCCCGAGATCCGCGTCAATGCGGTGTGTCCTGGATATGTGGCCACGGAATGGTTCAGCCGGCGCTTCGGCGACGAAGCCGCACGCTCCATCGCCGCGGATGTTTCCAGGAACAATCCGCTGAAATCTGTCGCCACCGCGGAAGAGATCGCGCACGCGGTCGCCTTCTTGGCGGGGCCGGAATCGCGCCAGATCACCGGCGAGACCCTGCTGATCGACAGCGGCATGCACTTGGCGGCGATGGGCGGCGCGCGACGCTGAACCGCGCAGCCGGTGCGCAGCCTTGCCGGCGCAGGCGCGTTTCCGATTCCGGAAGGCGTCGGGAGAAACTCTCATGAAGATTGGATTTATCGGGCTGGGCAAAATGGGCTCAGGGATCGCGCAGAGCCTGCTGCGTGCCGGTCACGAGCTGACTGTGTGGAACCGCTCGCACGACGCGCTGGCGCCACTGGTGGAAAACGGCGCCCGCGCCGGCAAATCGCCTGAGGATACGGTTCACGGCGATTGCCTGTTTTCCATGCTGGCAAGCGACGAGGCGATGCATCAGGTCGGGCTCGACGGACGGCTGCTCGATTCTGCGCCTCGCGGCTTCATCCATGTGAACTGCGCGACGATTTCCGTCGCCTTCGCGCGGGAACTGGCGACGGCGCATGCGCAGCGTGGCATCTCCTATGTTGCGGCGCCGGTGTTCGGTCGGCC
Organism: Rhizomicrobium sp.; assembly: GCA_036500585.1. Lineage (GTDB taxonomy): Bacteria > Pseudomonadota > Alphaproteobacteria > Micropepsales > Micropepsaceae > Rhizomicrobium. The sequence continues at coordinate 2,230 of DASYBT010000252.1, read as the reverse complement.
GAATGTCGCCGAGGCAGGAGAGCTGACCGTGGTCGTCGCCGGCCCAAGCGATGCCACCGAAAAGATGCGGCCGGCGTTCGACGCATTCGGCAAGCGTGTCACCGTGCTGGGCGAGGACGCGCCGGCAGCGAACCTGTTCAAGATCGCCGGCAATTTCCTGATCATCTCCGCGATCGAGACGTTGAGCGAAGCCTTTGTGCTCCTCGCCAAAGGCGGCGTCGACCCGAAACCGTTTCACGAGGTGATGAGCAGCACTTTGTTCGCGGCACCGGTGTATCAAGGGTACGGCGCGGCTATCCTGGTGGAGAAATTCGATCCGCCGGGATTTGCATTGAAGCTCGGGAAGAAGGATACCGGGCTCGCGCTCGATGCGGCAAACGCGCTCGGCGTGCCGCTGCCGATTGCAGAGCTGGCAAACCGCAGCTTCGATCAGGCAATCGCCGAAGGTCTTGGCGACAAGGACTGGGCCGCCGTCAGCCGCGTCGTGGCGGAAAACGCAGGCTTGCAGAGTCTCGCTCCGCGACCGGACGCGGCGTCGTGACTTAGGATCGCCGGACGATTTCCTCGCAAAACCTCAATGGGTGAAATTGCCCGTTGTAAGGTCGTTGAGGTTCGTGGCGCCGGTGATGTCGATCACGTAGTCCTGCCCCGCCTGGTAGCCGGCAACGCCATTGGCGTCCACGATGAGGAAGACGTGATCGTGGTAAACGCCCGCGTCCGGCGTGAAGAGCACGGCATGATGCGCGCCGAGCTGGCCAGCACCCACATACTTTGCCAGCAGACCATCGAAGTTCCCCTCCGTGAGCTTGCCGCCGTTCACCGCCGCGTCGATGGCCGTCACCGTGTCTCCGGTGAACTTGAAAAAGTCCGCTGACGCATCGAAATCGGTGACGCGGTCATGCGCCAGACCGGTGGAATCCGACACCTGATTGTAGACAAAGTGATCTGCGCCGGGGCCGCCAACGAGAGTATCGGCGCCGCCGCCGCCCTGCAGCGTATCGTTGCCACTGCCGGCATTCAGCACATCAGCGGCCCAGCCGCCGATCAGTGAGTCGTTACCGGCGCCGCCGGTGATGTTGAAACTGCCGCCGCTGGTATCGGCCGAGCCGTCGAAATCGAAATGATCGCCACCGGAGAGCGTGCTTGCGTTGGCGAAGAGGGTTTGGCCCGCGGCCACGGTCGCGTTGTCCATCGTCAGCGAATAGCTGTGCCCCGCCGCGAGACGGATGCTTTCGATGTTCACCATTGTGGTGGCGTTGAAGGTGACGCCGCCGGAATAGTCCCCATCGAGATAAACCGTGTTGACGCCGGACCCGCCGTCGATCTTGTCGGCCGCCGTGAGGAAAGCGCCCATGTTGACGACATCGTCGCCGCCGCCGCCATGGATCGTATCGGTTCCCGAACCGGGCCGGAAAATATCATTGCCATTGCCGCCGGTGAGCACATCGTTGCCGCCGCCGGAGTTGATGATCAGGTTGCCGCCCGTCGTGTCTGCCGAGCCGTCGAACACCACATTGTGCCCCACGGTAAGCGAGCGCCCCTGAAGCGTGAGCGTGTCGCCCGCGGCGACGGTTGCGTTATCGATGGTCAGACTGTAGCTGCCGCTGTCGGCGAGCGCGATGACTTCAACGTTGGTGAGCGTGGCCGCGTCGAAGGTGACACCCGCCGAATAATTGCCGTTGAGGTACAGCGTATCGATGCCTGTGCCGCCGTCGATGTGATCTGCCGCGGTGAATGTGCCGCGCAGGTTGATGACATCGTTGCCGCCGCCGCCGCTGATGGTGTCGGTGCCGCCGTAGCTGCGGAACACGTCGTTGCCGGAGCCGCCGGTGAGCACCGCATCGCCGGAGCCGGCGTTGATGACAAGGTTGCCGGCAACGGCCGAGCCATCGATCGTCAGGGTGTCGCCTCCACCGAGCTGGCCGGCCTGGATGGTGAAGGTCTGCCCGGCCGCAGCGGTCTCGCCGGCGAGCGTGAGGTCGTAGCTGTTGCCCGCTGCCAGGTTGAGAAACTCCACGTTGACCATTGTCGTGGCGTTGAACACCAGTCCGCCGGAGTAGTCGCCGTCGAGATAAACCGTGTCGGTGTTCGCTCCGCCGTCGATCTGTTCCGCGGCGGTCAGGTTGGCGCCCATGTAGAAGCTGTCGTTGCCGGCAGCGCCGGAGAAGCTGTCGGTGCCGCCGGATTTGCCCGCGCTGGTATCGTGCGGATCGGTGCCGCTCATGGCGCC
>DASYBT010000251.1:0-6660 GCA_036500585.1 Rhizomicrobium sp. | reverse complement strand
TGACGAGTTCGATGGCCTCGTTGCCGGCATCGCGCAGATATTCGATGGGCGGAATCTTCATGAGCCGCTCGGGATCGCGCGACAGATCGTCGAGAAACGCGGTGTCGAACGCGCTGTTTACCAGACCGGCGCGCGGCCCCTGAATCTGGTGCGACATGCCGCCGGTGCCGAAGATCACCACCCTCAGAGTCTCGTCCCAGCTATCCACCGCGCGCCGGATCGCCTTGCCCAGCATGTAGCAGCGGTGGCCGGTTGGTGCCGGATACTGGATCACGTTCACCGCCAGCGGAATCACGGGGCAGGGCCACTCCTTGGACGAGCCGAACAGCAGCGACATCGGCGTCGTCAACCCGTGATCGACCTGCATCTCGTTCACGATGGTCATGTCGAATTCGTCGAGGATCAGCGACTGTGCCATATGCGCCGCCAGCTCCGGATAGCCTTTCACCACCGGCACGGGCCGCGCGCCCCAGCCTTCGTCGGCGATGCCGAATTCTTCCGCGCAGCCGAGTGCGAAGGTGGGGATGATCCGGAAGTCGAACGCGTTGACATGATCGTTGTAGACCATGATCACCACGTCCGGCTTGGTCTTCGCCATCCATTGTTTGGACGGCTCGTAGCCCCGGAACATCGGGGCCCAGTAGTTGTCGCCGGCGCGCCCGCTGTCGATGGCGGCGCCAATGGCGGGCGTATGCGAGGTGCCGACGCCGGCGATGATCTTCGCCATCAGCTTTCTCCCCGCTCGCGCTTCGAGCGCCAGCCTTCGAGCTTCCGTCCGCCCGATTGCATCATGGCGACGTACTCGCCTTCCGTAACGCCGACCATCTGCGACGCCATGTACTGATAGGTTTTGCCATCGGTGAAGGCGAGTTTGGCCAACGCGTACGAAACGCCGCCGAGATGCAACAGGCGGTTCCAGTCGCGCTTCAGCACCGCCTCGCGCTGCTCGTCCGTGATCTTGTATTTGGCCAGATATTTGGCCTCGTCGGCGAGAAATTCCTTCCGGTTCTCATCCTTCATCAGGGAATAGAGAAACTGGTTGAGGTAATATCCCTTCCGCGCGCGCTGGGCATCGAACACCCAGGTGCCGGGAATGTCCTCATACTCCTGCTGCTTGGTCATGACATTCTCACGAGAGGCGGCGGCGGACGGCGACCGCGCGTTGACAGAATTGTGTGTAGCACATACGAATTTGTGCTGTTGCGGGCAGGCCGGTCAAGCCTTTGAAGCTCGCGTTGCTGGAGCGTCGATGACGCAACTCTCATCCTCCTTCGAGGCCGTCGCCGCGAACGCCGACTCTGCCATAACGCGAGCGGATTTCATCGCCTATCATGCGCGCGTCCGGCACGCGCAAATGGCGGTTGTCGACCTCGCAGCGAACCGGCAGCTGACATACAGCGAACTGGACCGCGAAATCGCCAAATGCGCCGGATTTCTTTCGGGCGCCTTGGCGAATCCCCACGGCGCGCGCGTTGCCACTCTCGGCCGCAACAGTGTGGCACATCTCGTGCTGCATTTCGCCTGCGTGCGGGTCGGCGCCATTCTGCAGCCGCTGAACTGGCGTCTCTGCGGTCCCGAACTGCGCGCGCAGGTGCTGGATGCGACGCCGGAACTCTTCATCTACCAAAGCGAATTCGAGGAGGCGGCGAAGCAGGCGTATGAAGCCACAAGTGTGCGGCAGGTGGTGCGGATTGCGCCGCAACATGATGAACTTCAGACACTGATCCACCGGGCGGCGCCGTGCGAGGCGCGCGATTTCGGCAACGATGCACCGATCACCTTGCTGTACACCTCCGGCACCACGGGCAACCCGAAAGGCGTCATCGTCACCCGCGGCAATGCGTGGGCAACGGCCTTCAATTTCTCGATGACTAACGAGGTCTGCCCCGGCGATGTCTTGCTGTGCGACATGCCGCTATTCCATGTTGCGGGGCTGTTCGGCGTGGCGCGTGCGGCGCTGTTCATGGGCGCGACGGTGCGGGTCTCCGACCGGTTCATCCCCGAGGTCGCACTCCAGAGACTGAGCGACCGTTCATTTGGCATCACGCATTATTTCGCCGTGCCGCAGATGGCGATGGCCATGCTGCAGGATGCGGCATGGGACAAATCCGATCTGACGCGGCTGAAAGCGCTGGTGATCGGCGGTGCGCCGCTGCCGAAAAGCGTGTCGGAGCGATTGTTCTCACAAGGCGTGATGCCGATCGAAGGCTACGGCATCAGCGAGGCCGGCACCGTGACCGGTCTGCCGCTCGACCGCGAAGTCATCGCACGCAAAGCAGGCAGCTGCGGCGTGGCGTCGATGCTGATCGATATCTGCATCGCCGGGCCCGATGGCGAGGAAGTAGCGGCTGGAGAGGTGGGGGAGATGTGGCTGAAAGGCCCGAGCGTGACGCCCGGATACTGGAATGCGCCGGAAGCGACGGCGAAAGCATTCCACGACGGCTGGTTCAAAACCGGAGACGCGGCGCGGCGCGACGCCGATGGTTTCTATCAGATCGTCGATCGCTGGAAGGACATGTTCATCACCGGTGGCGAGAACGTGTACCCGGCCGAAGTGGAAGCCGTGCTGGTGGAGTTGCCGGCGGTGGCGGAAGCCGCGGTGGTCGGCGTGACCGACGAGCGTTGGGGTGAGTGCGGCTGCGCCTATATCGTTTCGCGCAGCTCTGTGACCGAACAGGATGTGTTGGCGCACTGCCAGGCGCGGCTCGCGCGTTACAAGATTCCGAAGCATGTGCGGTTCGTCGATGCTCTGCCGCGCACCGGATCGGGAAAGGTCAAGAAGGACGCGCTGCGGCACGCCTTCCAGGAATTGAGCAAGGAGCGTTCGTCATGAGTTTCGACCGGGTCGAAATCCCGTATGGTTGCTACTGGTCCACGCCGTTCGCCAAGTGGCAGGGCAGTCTGCAATACCTGCACGCCATGCGTTTCGCCGCGCATGTCTGCAAGGCGGAGATGGCCAGGCGCGAGATCATGCCGGAGATCTTCGATTTCGGTGTGATGGGAACGACCTTGACGCAATACCAGTCGTTCTACGGCGCGCCGTGGCCGCTGTACGAAATGGGATTGACGCATGTGGCCGGCCCCACGGTGCATCAGGTGTGCGCGACGGGCCCACGCGTCGTCGTGACAGCGGCGGCGGAAATCCAGGTCGGCATGGCAAGCTGCGCGATGGCGTTCGCCACCGACCGCTGCTCGAACGGCTCGCACATCTACTATCCCAATCCGCGCGGCATGGGCGGCACCGGGCAAAGCGAAGACCCGATGGTGTTCAACTTCACCAGCGACGCCATCGGCGGACATTCCATGCTGGAGACGGCGGAGAAGGTGGCGAAGAAATATAACATCTCCACCGAAGAGCAGCATGAGGTGGTGCTGCGGCGCTTTCAGCAATATCAGGACGCGGTGGCGCACGGCCATGCCTTCCACAAGCGGTTCATGACGTTGCCGTTCCCGGTGCCGAAGCCGAACTTCAATGGCGTCGAGAAGATGCTTGAGGGTGACGAAGGCATCTTCGCGCAGGATGCCGACAAGCTGAAGAAGCTCACGCCGAATGTGGTTGGCGGCACGGTGACGTATGGCGGCCAGACGCACCCGGCCGACGGCAATTGCGGAATCGTCCTGGCTACGCCGGAGAAGGCCCGCGATTTATCGAAGGATCGCAATATCCGTGTTCGCATCCGCGGCTTCGGACAGGGCAGGGTGGACATGGCGTGGATGCCACTGGCGCCGATTGCCGCCACGAAGCGGGTGCTTGAACTGACGGGCCTCAAGATCGACCAGATAAAGGCGGTCAAGTCGCACAACCCGTTTGCCGTGAACGACATCGCGTTCGCGCGCGAGACCGGATACCATCTGATGAACATGAACAATTATGGATGTTCGCTGGTCTGGGGCCATCCCCAAGGGCCGACGGGAATGCGCGTCATCATCGAACTGATTGAAGAGCTGGCGCTGAAAGGCGGCGGCCTCGGGCTGTTCCAGGGCTGTGCGGCGGGCGATTCATCCATCGCCTGTGTGATCGAGGTGTCCGACCGGTAGGAGGTTCGCATGTCGGCAGCGGCAGAACGCAGCGAAGCACAGGCCACCGTCGTCGCCGGCCGTCCGATGCCGGAGTTTCGCCGCATCCGCGTCGAGCCGCTGACCGGCGCGTGCGGCTGCGAAATCAGCGGCGTCGATCTTTCGCGTCCGCTCGAAGAAGATGTGCTGGCCGAAGTGATGCGCGCCTTCGAGCACTTCCTCGTCATCATGTTCCGCGGCCAGAAGATCACGCCCGAGCAGCACAAGGACTTCTCGCGCACGTTCGGCGAACTCACCGAGCTGCCGCAGGCGCCGATCTATCCGGGCCATCCCGACATGCAGGAAGTGCGGCGCGAGGCGCACGAGCCGGTCAGCGTCGTGCCCTTCACCCGCTTCCACACCGACAGCCCGTTCCTGCCGCGGCCGCCGAAATGCATGGTGATGCGCGCGCTCGACGCGCCGAAATACGGCGGCGATACCGCGTTCGCCAACATGTATCTGGCGTATGAAGAATTATCGCCGCCGCTGCAGGAGCTGCTGGAGAAAACGCGTGTGCTTTATTCCGGCAAAGATATTTGGGCGAAGAACGCCAAGCTCGATCCCGACAAGCAGCTGCGCCTGCGCAAGGAACCGCACGGCTTCACCGAAGACATGCTGGAGAACGAGCATCCGGCGGTGCGGCGCCATCCGCAAACCGGCCGCAAGGCGTTGTATGTGACCAACGCCTATTTCAAGCGCTTCGTCGGCTGGAGCGACGAGGACAGCAAGGGCCTGCTCGATTACCTCGGCACGCTACCGTATCGGCTGCAGTACCAGTGCCGCATCCGCTGGGAGCCCGATACGATCATCGTGTGGGACAACCGCTTCCTGCAGCATTGCGGCATCCACGATTATGCCAACGAGCGCCGCCACCTCATCCGCACGACGATCATCGGCGAGAGACCGGTGTAGCGCGTGTTCACCCGCTGATATAAGCTTGCGGCATGAACAAGTTGCCGGAACGGGCCTTCGCCGAGGCATCGAAGCTGCCCGAGGATCAGCAGGAAGCCCTTGCTGGCCATATCCTCGAGGAGATAGAGGCCGAACGCGGCCGGGATGAGCGTTTCGCCAACTCGCAAGACAAACTTGCTGAACTGTCCCGAAAAGCTAGCGAGCGCATCGCCCGCGGCACCACGCTGCCTTTCGATCCACGCAGGAGCACTCCGGATGGCGGAAACGACCCAGCAATATAGCGGCCCATTATTTAGACTGCTGCTCGACGCGGCACCGGACGGCTCATATCAGTGGGCCGTTGAATTTAGCGGTGCCAACTATAGTGGTACTACCAATCTTGGCTATCGGGCATCCGGCAAGTTGAGTAATTTACAACAGCCGCTGGGCGATTTTGAAATTTGCGTTCACGACAAGATCAGAGCCGCTTGGACGCCGATGCCTCTTTCGCACCGAAAGGACCTTCGGCAGTTAATCGATGAAATCGTCAAAGCCGCAACGAATTCTGTGGCGGCCGCGACCCCCAAACACATTTCAGATTGATATTCGCGCGGAACTACCCCCCCGCGTCCTCTCAATCACGCGGGGGATGGCGGATTCGTTCAGCGGCGCCATGATGTGGGCGCCGGAGACGCCGTCGGTCTCGCGCATCTCCTTCAGCAGATCGACGCAAATGGCTTCGCCTTCCGCGCGCGCGTCCGACGCCTTGTCCATGCGCTCGATGATCCAGTCGGGAATGATGGAGCCTTTCAGGCTGTCGCGAATCCAGCGCGCCGATCTGGCGGAAGCAAGCGGCGCCACGCCGACGAGAATGTGGAACCGGTCGAGAATGCCATGCTGCTTCAGCCGTGCGATGTAGCGGCGCAACACTTCCGTATCCATGCAGAATTGCGTTTGCGCGAACTGCGCGCCGGCGTCGATTTTCTTCTGCAGGCTGGTGGGCGCCCAATCCTCGGGCGGATCGATCGGCGCATCCGCCGTGCCGACGAAGAAATGTGCGTCGCCGGCCACCGCGCGGCCATGCGGCAGCTGATGCTTGTCGCGGATGGAAACGGCCGTTGCCACGATGCCGGCGGAATCGAGATCGAACACGGGCTTGGCGTCCGGCTGGTCGCCTTGCCTGGGATCGTCGCCGCGCAGCGCGAGAATGTTTTCGATGCCCAGCGCCGCTGCACCGACGAGCTGGCTCTGTAGTGCGATGCGGTTGCGGTCACGGCCAGTCAATTGAAGGATTGGCTCGATTCCGTTCTGTTTCAGGATCAGCGCGGCGACCGTGGATTCCAGATGTGCGCGCGCGCCGGCACCGTCCGTCACGTTCACCGCATCGGCCAAATCTTTGAGAGGGCCGGCGCGTTCCATCAGATCGTCGGGATTGCAGGAAAGCGGCGGCGTCACTTCCGCCGTGAGCACAAACGTTTTCGAATTCAGACGGTCACGCAACGAAGGCATGCTGGTGTAGAACTCCTGTTGAATTGGCCGTTTTCTTTGCAGAACTGCGCGTCGAAGTCCAATCAGTCGAACGGCAGTCCGATGTAGTTCTCAGCCAGCATCGATTGCGCGGCGTGGGAGCCACGCAGATAGTCGAGTTCGGCCATCTGCATCCGGCGCTCGAACGGGCTGTGATCCGGGAATGCGTGCATCAGCCCGGTGAAC
>DASYBT010000250.1:0-2701 GCA_036500585.1 Rhizomicrobium sp. | reverse complement strand
CGTGAGTACGCGCGCTTTGACAAGGTTGATGGTCCCCCGAGTGCTGGCCGCGCTGCTGGCAGCGGCCGGCATCGCGGGTTGCGCCGCCGTGGGGCCGAATTACAAACGGCCGGATGTGACACCCGCACCGCAATTCAGGTTCCAGATCAGTACGGAAGAGGCCACCTCGATCGCGGATTTGCCCTGGTGGCAGATTTTCAACGACAAGGCATTGCAAGAGTTGATCGCCGAGGCCTTGAAGTCCAACTATGACCTGCAGGCGGCGGTGGCGCGGATCGAGCAGGCACGCGCCTTGGTCGGAACGGCGCAAGCGGCTTTCTATCCGCAAGTAGGCTATCAGGGGATCGCGGGGCGGGAAAAGGCTTTTGTGCCGCTCGAGGGGTCCAGCGGCAATGTCACCTATAATTCATTCGGCCAGCTCATCAGCGCCGTCTGGGAGATAGACGTATGGGGGCGAATACGCCGCGCGACCGAGGCCGCGCGCGCAAATCTCTACGCTCAGGAAGATGTCCGCCGGGGAGTGATGCTCACCCTCGTGAGTCAGGTGGCTGCGGCCTATTTTTCGCTGGTTGAGTTCGATCGTGAACTTGCGATCGCGAACGAGAGCAGGGACACTTATAAGCACACGCTCGACCTCTTCAGAACGCGATTCGAGTCGGGAAGAGACAGCAAGCTCGCGGTGGTGCGCGCTCAGGCCTCTTACGATTCCAGTGCCGCGACCATTGCGAACTTGAATCGCGCGATCGCCCAGCAAGAAAACGCGATCAGCGTTCTTTTGGGCGCCTACGCTAAAGGAATCGCAAGGGGGAGTCCCCTGACCGAGCAAGTCACGCCGCAGACTCCCGTCGGCCTGACGACCGACATACTCAAGCGCCGCCCGGATATCCAGCAGGCAGAGCAGACCATGATCGGCGCCAATGCCCAGATCGGCGTCGCGGTCGCCAATTTCTTTCCGACCATCGGGCTTTCGGCCTTGTTCGGCGGACAGGGGACGAAGGTCGAGGACATGTTCAAGAGCAGCTTCAGTATCTGGAATGTCGCCGCCGGCATCTCAGGTCCGATTTTCGAAGGCGGCCGACTAAAATCGGCCTACCTCGCGCAACAGGCCTTTTGGGACCAGACCGTCGCGCAATATCGGCAGACCGTGGTGGTCGCCTTCCAGGAAACCTCGGACGCGCTCATCGCACAGCAAACCCTCGTCGATCAGCGTGCGGCCCTTCAAGGCCAGGTCCAATCCCTGAGAGAGTCGGTCGACCTATCGCTCACGCGCTACAACGCAGGTCGCGCCAGTTACTTCGAAGTGCTCGAAGCCGAGCAGCAGTTGTTCCCTTCGGAAGACGCCTTAGCCCAAACGCAGCGCGATCAGCTGCTTGCGGTCGTGAATCTCTATAAGGCTCTCGGTGGCGGCTGGAATCTGGCTGACAAGGAATGGGCCATGCCGCGTTGAATCGTTGGGCCGAGGCACCGTACACGCGATAGCGGAGGAAGGTAAGGCAGTGGCAAGCAAATCGACCGTGAAAAAGGTAGCGAAGCGCGCTTCGCGCGTTCCTCAAGGAAAGCCGGCGAAGCTCAAGAACAAAGAGTTCGAGAGCGAGCTGGAGAAGCTCGAGGCGGAACTGGTGAAGCTGCAATTCTGGGTGCAGGAAAAGGGCTTGAGGATCATCGTGGTATTCGAGGGGCGCGATGCCGCCGGCAAGGGCGGTGTCATCAAGCGCATTACTGAACGAGTCAGTCCGAGAGTGTTTCGTGTCGTTGCGCTGCCGGCGCCAACGGAGCGCGAAAAATCGCAGCTCTACATGCAGCGTTACATGCGACATTTCCCGGCCGCGGGCGAGGTCGTCATCTTCGATCGCAGCTGGTACAACCGCGCCGGCGTCGAGCGCGTAATGGGGTTCTGCTCCGAGGATGATGTCACCCGATTTTTGGCGCAGTGCCCGTTGTGGGAACGCGCCATCGTCCAGTCCGGAATCATTCTCATCAAGTATTGGTTCGAGGTCAGCCAGGACGAGCAGACTCGTCGGTTCGAGGGGCGTATCCGTGATGGCCGCAAGATCTGGAAGCTCAGCCCGATGGACCTCGAATCGCACCGGCGATGGTACGACTTCTCACGCGCGAGAGATGACATGCTGCTGGCGACCGACACGGCGGTCGTGCCGTGGAATATCGTCAACGCGGACGACAAGCGGCGCGCACGGCTGAATTGCATCTCTCATCTCCTGAGCGTTGTTCCTTATCAGGAAATCAAGCGCGACAAGGTCAAGCTTCCCAAGCGGCAGAAGCCGAAAGGTTATACAGAGCCGACCAATCGCACGCACAAGATCGTCCCCGAGATATTTTGAATTCAAGAGGATCGAATATGGCCACTCAAGATGTTGGCGACGAGCTCATCCCCATCTCCCCCGCAGAATTCGACCCGGCCGACGTGCCGAGCGCCGTGGATCGGCGCACGTTTCTGATGCGCAGCGCCGTGATCAGCGCTGCGGCGATCCTCACCGGCCGGTCGGTTTCGGCCGCGGAACGCACCGCAGGTGCGAGCGCGCCGCCGCCGAAGCTCCCGACGACGCTGTCGCCCGACCTGAATGTCGTGAAAGAGGAGAAGCTACCCATCGTTACTCTGGTGGACGAGTTCTACAAGGTGGGGCCGGGCCCTTCCAGTTCGCACACGATCGGTCCGATGCGCATCACGTATGATTTCTACCAG
>DASYBT010000249.1:0-3834 GCA_036500585.1 Rhizomicrobium sp. | reverse complement strand
GAAGGGCGGCACCAGCTCGCCTGCACCGTCTTCCATGGCAAGCGCGGCAAATTGCGGCAGCGCTACCCCGAGGGCCAGGAAGACCAGCTTGGTGCACTTGGTCTTGTGGTGAACGTCATCGTGCTCTGGAACACGATGATGTGGGCCGCCTGTCGCCAATCGGATTCGATCACATCAACATGCTTGGCCGTTACGACTCGTTCTGTCCGACACCGTCGCCAGCGGCGAGCTCCGGCCGTTGCGCAGTCCATCACTGGTCGATGACGATGAAGGCTAAATCGAACTTTCGGCTCCGTTGCTACCGGAGCCCCTGCTACAGCGGCAGCGCGCCGGCCTATCGCGCGCGCTGCGATGCAGTGGCGGGCCGCGAGCTGGCGCTGGCGTAGCAGCGTTGGGGACGCGGCGTTACCACGCCAACGGTTGCCAAGCATTATCCGCGCAAGGCGGATATTGGAACAGTCGGGCCCGGCAGCAACGCGGACTCCAAGGCACCGGCATTGCAGGACGGTGCCTCGATCACGTTCCAAAGGAACGCCGCGACGGAGTCCGCGACCGCGTTCCAGCGGAACCGCGGCTCCGTCGCGCGCCGGAACGCGGCATCGGCCATCCGCCGCCGGTAGACGGCGTCGGCGTGCAATCGCGCAAGCGACGCCGCGACATCATCCGGCGACACGACGAACATGTCGGCAAATTCATAGAAGATATGCTCCCGCGCCACCGGCGGCAGCAGTTCGGCCGCGCCCTGCCAGTTCTCGCGAAAGCTGGTATGATCGGGAACGATTTGCGCGGCACCGGTCGCGGCATGTTCAAAGGTGCCGAGGCCCCATCCCTCGCCCATCGCCGTCGTCACGCCGACATCACTTGCGTTGTAGAGCAGGTTGAGTTGCTCGATATCGAGCAAGGTGCCATCGGGGTTGAGCGCATTCAGCAGGATGCGGCCGCCGACGCAAGATTGCGCGATCCAGCCGCGCACCGCAGCGTCCTCGTGCCGGGAGAGCGCGCAGACATGCAGATACAGCCAGGCATCGGGGCGCTCGCGGGCAAAACGGGCGAAGCCGGCGATCGTCAGGTCCAGACGCTTGCGCTGATACGCACGGTTGACGTTCAGCACCAGGAAGGCATCATGCAGCGCGGCATGATTGGGGAAGAGCCGCCGCCGCACCGCGCCTCGCCCCTGCGCATCAAGCGGGAAGAAGCAACGCGTATCGATGCCGTGGCCCGCCACCCCCAGCAGCGGCGAGCGACAGCCGGAGGCATCGCAGAGTGACGCCACATTCCGCTTTGCATGGTTGGTATACAGGACGCAGCCATCCGCCAGTTGCAAAGTCTGCGTGATGTCGGCGTTGGTCAGCTCGCCTTCGACCGGCAGGTAGAGCACCAAGCGGCAGCGTGCGCGATAGGGCTGAAGCTGACGCAGCAGGGGCGCGGCCAGCACGGCCGGCCCAATCACCAGCGCCGCGTGTGGCGCCACGGTTTGCATGTGGCCGCACAGCCAAGCCGGATCGGCGACAAAAACATGGCTGGTCGGTTGCACGTGCAGCGGCCAGCCTGCCAGTTCCCCGGTCTGTGGCGCCGGACCACGGCCGGGGCGGAACCCCAGGCCGTGGATGTCGAACCGGTCGCCGAGCTGCTGCACCAGGGATGTCGAGACGGTCGTCAAGCCCGATCCTGGTGCATGCAGGCCCGCGACCAGCAGCCGATTTACCATCAGCCGGGGTAGATGCTCGGTACGCTGTAGGCGACGAAATTCATGAAGTCGAACTTGTCGGCATTATCGATCTCCATCGGATAGGTGACGATGTCGTGCTGCTGGAACGGGGCCTTGTTCAGGCCGCGCTCGGTTGTCAGGTAGGTCTGCATCGCCACCAAGCCGTCATGACCGTTCAGGTTGGTCACGTTGTACTGGCCGTTGGCCAACCCCGTGCCGCCGTCCCCGGAATAGACATAGCGCTTCAGGTAGAAGCCGTTGCCGGTATAGATGTTCTGGTCTGGGAACATCGGGCTGTAGTCCTGCGGCATTCTGGGAAACTGGAACGGACCCCCCAGGCGGCTGTTCGACACCGGCTGCACCGTCTCGGCAGAACCGACCGATGACAGCGTGAGGTTGAGCCCATCCAGCAACGTGCTGATGCCGGCACCGTTTGGATACAGCATGTGAACGACGATGCGCCGCGCGGACGGACCGGTGACATACAGGTTCGCCAGCAATTGCTCGGCATCCTCGAACACCTGCGATGGGGCGTAAAATGAATCACCGATATCCGTATCGCCGCGCACGGCCTGTACGCCCGGATTGAGCTGCATGCTGGCGTCATAGGCGGTGAAGTTCACCACCGAGCTTTGCGAGGGGCCAAGGGGGAACACGCCGCCCTGGACCCCAGCATAGACCAGCGGCACCAACCAAGTGATGAAGCCATCCTCTTGCGACAGCAACTGCCGGCGATACTGGGTCCAGGCGTTGCGCGCGTTGTTGGGGTCATTGTTGAAGGTATACGCTTCCATCACCAGGTTGACCGCCTTGAGCTGGGCGTAGGTCAGCTTCTGGTAGTACTGAAAATATTGCCGAACCGCGAGCCGGTAATCCAGCACGCCCTGCTGCACCAGCGGCACCACCATCAACGACCAGAGCTGCAATGTGCCGCGCGCCTGGCCGCCGCCGATCATGAAATCGTGGATCGCGCGCAAGCCCACCACCGGTCCGACATTGACGTTCAAGATGTTCTGGATCAGCAGCGAAACCTCCGACGACGGCGTGGTCTTGTAGCTGCTGAGATAGTTGCCGTAGGTCGCGAATGCGGCATCAATGGCGGCAATGTAGTTCGTCATCTGGTTATCAACCGCCTGCCAAGCCTGAAACAATTGCTCCTGTCCGATCTTCTGCAGCATCTGCTCCAGGTTCTGGATCATGCCGGTGATCTGCGTCAGCGCCGAGGCGATCCCGACAAGCTGCTGCCCCATCGCCGCAAGCGCCTGCGACTGCTGATACAGCTCGGCTTGCAGCAGCGTCAGGGTCTGTTGCTGCTGCGCGAAGGCCTGCGCGATGGCCGGCCCCAGGGCGTCCATATTCGCGCCACCCGAGGCCTGGCCGTTGCCGAACAAATAGCCCAGTGCGCCGCCGACATTGATGCCGGTGGATTGGCTGATCTGGTCGGTCGCAGTCTTGGCAAGGTTCTGGCCAATCGAGCTGATGGCCGAGTCAAGAAAACTCATGATCTTTTCCCTTTTTTCCGGCTTTCGTCGCGGCAGCGTTTCAGCGCTTGGCTGGGCCCGTGCACAAGAGAACTCGCTCTCTTCGGATGACAGTTCCGAACAGGTCATGACGCCGTCTTCAGATTGTCGATCTTTAACGGAGATCTGGCGGCGCGACAAGAATATTGTAACATGCGAAACAACAATAATTTTGTCTACTTGCAATGAAATCAGTTACTGTTTTCGGATTCGTCTTATATTGGGACTCAGCCCAGCGAACCTGAAACATCCAATTCCCGATTGGGATGTGAAGAGCAACCAGTCGCCTCCGGCCGTTTCCTGAGGGGCGCGGCCTTCCACTCGGGCGAACCCTGCTGCGGCTCGGTGGTATTATGCGGATGGGGGAAGCGACCACTTGTCCGATAACCGATATTATCGCACAGCAGCCATCTCACCCGCTAGACCCTTAATCCCCTTAATTGGGTATATCGGCTCAGGGAATAGTAAATTTCAGGATGCTGTAGAGGCGGAAATCGGTGATCGCGAGGACACCGAGGTCTTTGCAGACATCCGGCACTTTGCGATTAGCGCGGGTCAGCTTCGGCTTCGACACTTCCTTGGTGACGACGACCCTGTCAGGCGCAG
>DASYBT010000248.1:0-8310 GCA_036500585.1 Rhizomicrobium sp. | reverse complement strand
ACGCAGGCCGCCAAAGTGTACCTGCTGATGCGCGGCAAGAGTCTCGAGGCGACCATGTCGCGCTACCTGGTCGAGCGCATTGCCGCGCAGTCCAACATCGAAGTCCTGCCCGAGACGGAGGTCAGCGCGCTAATTGGCGAGGAGCATGAGTTGAAAGCGATCCGCTGGAAGAACAGGCGCACAGGCGAGGAAACCGAAAAGGCGATTCGCCACCTGTTCCTGTTCATCGGCGCCGAGCCGAACACCGAATGGCTGAAGCCCTCCGGCATTGCCGTCGATGCCAAAGGCTTCGTGCTGACCAATGCCGAGCTCGGTGAGGGAAAACAGCCGCTGGAGACAAGCCGGTCCGGCGTGTTCGCCATCGGCGATGTGCGCTCCGGATCGGTGAAACGCGTGGCATCGGCGGTGGGCGAAGGGGCGCAGGTGGTCGCCACCTTGCATCGCCATCTCGCACAATTGAAGGAGACCTGAATGTTCGAAGAGAAAATCCGCGAAGGTTTCGATGTGTTCGTGCACGACGCCGGCGAATCGTTCGGCGCGGTTCGCGAGGTCAAGGACGGCGCCATCGTCGTCTATGTCGAGAACGCCGGCGATTTCACCATTCCGTTCAGCGCGGTCAAGGACGTGCACGACGAGAAGGTGATTCTCGACGGCGGCAAGCTCGACCATGACCTGCGTGAAGCGATCGGCCATGCCCACGACGACGAGCATACCGAATACGGCTGATCCCGGCATGACGCGCGACGAGTGCCTGGCGCTGGACGCTGAAGATTCGCTTGCGTTCGCGCGGGCGCGATTTGTCATGCCGGAAGGCGTCATCTACCTCGACGGCAACTCGCTGGGTGCGCTGCCGGCGACGACGCGAGCCCGTCTCGACGTTGTCATGGTGCGCGAATGGGGCGAGGACCTGATCCAGAGCTGGAACAAGGGCGGCTGGATCGACCTGCCGGCACGTCTGGCGAAACGCATCGCGCCGATCATCGGGGCGGGCGAGGACGAAGTCATCGCAGCGGACTCTACCTCCGTCAATCTGTTCAAGCTCGCCGCGGCCGCGCTGACGCACCAATCGCCGCGGCGCGTGATCCTGACCGAGCGCGACAATTTCCCGACCGACTTGTACGTGCTGCACGGACTTCAGGCGATGCTCGGCGGCGCGGTGGAATTGAAGATGGTCGCGCGGGACGAACTCTTCGCCTCGCTCGATGATTCCGTGGCGCTGCTCGCGCTCACCCATATCGATTACAAGACCGGCGAAATCCACGACATGGCGGCGATCAACGCAGCCGCGCATCGCGCCGGCGCTCTGACCTTGTGGGATTTGAGCCATTCGGCCGGCGCGGTCGAACTGGCGCTCGATCGCGACGGTGCCGATCTCGCCATCGGCTGCGGCTACAAGTACCTGAATGGCGGACCCGGCGCCCCGGCCTATCTGTTCGTCGCGCGGCATTTGCAGGATGCGCTCACGCAGCCGTTGAGCGGCTGGATGGGCCATGCGTCGCCGTTCGAGTTCTCGCAATCCTATCGGCCGGCGAACGGCATGCTGCGATTCCTTTCCGGCACGCCGGTGGTGCTAGGCATGGCGGCGCTGGAGGAAGGCCTGAAGACGTTTGACGGCATTGCGATGCGCGATGTGCAGGCGAAAGCCTGCGCGCTGGGCGATCTGTTCCTGTCGCTGATCGAATCACAATGCGGCGACGCCGGATTCACCATCGCCTGCCCGCGCGATGCGGTGCGCCGCGGCAGCCAGGTCTCGCTGCGCCATCCTGAGGGCTACGCGATCATGCAGGCGCTGATCGAGGCGGGGGCGATCGGCGATTTCCGCGCGCCGGATGTGCTGCGCTTCGGCTTCGCGCCGCTCTACACGCGCTACGTCGATGTCTTCGATGCCGTGGCCAAGCTCGCCGGCATCATGCAGCGCGGCACGTGGCGCCACGCACGCTTCGGCGTTCGCGCGGCTGTGACCTAGAGCTTCACCATGATGTGGCGCGGGACGGTGTAATCCTCGAGCGCGTACATCGAGAGGTCCTTGCCGTAGCCGGATTGCTTCAGGCCGCCATGCGGCATCTCGTTCGCCAGCATGAAGTGGCAGTTGATCCAGGTGCATCCATAGCGCAGCCGCGCCGCCGCCTGAAGCCCGCGCGAGATGTCGCGCGTCCACACCGATGAGGCGAGGCCGTAATCGGAATCGTTGGCCCAGGCGATGGCCTGCTCGACCTCGGAAAAGCGCGTGACGGAGATGACGGGGCCGAACACTTCGCGCCGCACAATCTCGTCGGTCTGCAGCGCGCCGGCAATGACGGTGGGCCGATAATAGAAGCCGTTCGCACCAGGCCGACCGCCTGCCGCGATCTCGATGTGTTTCATCTCCCGCGCGCGATCTACGAAGCCGGACACGCGCTCGCGCTGGCGCTCGGAAATCAGCGGACCGATTTCGTTTTCGGTATCCTCGCTCTGATCGAACTTCAGCGATGACGCAGCACTCGACAGATCGGCGACCAGATTGTCGTATAGCCTGTCGCTGGCATAGACGCGGCAGGCGGCGGTGCAATCCTGCCCGGCATTGTAAAAGCCGAAGGTTCTGAGGCCCGATACCACCTCATCCAAATTCGCATCGTCGAATATGATCACCGGCGCCTTGCCGCCCAGCTCGAGATGCGTACGCTTCAAGGTGGCCTGCGCCGCGGCGATCACCTTGCGGCCCGTTCCGACATCGCCGGTGAGCGAGATCATCGCCACCTGCGGATGATTGATGAGCCGGTTGCCGACCGTGGCGCCACGGCCGGCGATGATGTTCGCTACACCTTCGGGCAAATTCTCGGCCAAGGTATGCGCGAGCTTCAGCGCGGTGAGCGGCGTCTGTTCGCTCGGCTTCAGCACGATGGTGTTGCCGGCGGCGAGTGCGGGCGCGAGCTTCCACGCCGCCATCATCAGCGGATAATTCCACGGCGCGACGGAGGCGACGACGCCGATCGCGTCGCGCCTTATCATCGAGGTGTGGCCGGGCAGATACTCGCCGGCCAGCGGACCGTGCATTGTGCGCACGGCGCCGGCGAAGAAGCGGAAGCAATCGACGATGGCGGGGATCTCGTCGGCGAACACCAGATGGCGCGGCTTGCCGCAATTCAGCGCTTCCAGATCGGCGTAGGCTTCGGCATCGCGCTCGACGGCATCGGCGATCTTCAGCAGCGCCGCACTGCGCTCGGCCGGCGTGGTGCGCGACCACGATTCGAACGCGCACGCCGCTGCTTCGACCGCTGCATCCACCTGCGCGTCCGATGCTTCCGGCAGCTCGACGATCCGCTGCCCGTTGCGCGGATTGACGATGCGCTCCGGGGCCCCTTGCCCGGCTTCGAATCGTGCGCCAATGAGAAGTTGCGTATCCATATTCGCCCCAACTTACGTCCGACTCTTCATACCCTCCCCTTGAGGGAGGGTCGAACGAATTGAGCGAAGCGAAATTCGTTCGGGGAGGGCTGTTGGTTGGCTAAATGAACTTGATCCAGAATAGCGACGCCCCAACCAAGAGGGCGGCAAGCCCAGTGACAGACAGTAGTCCATCCCAGGCGCGAACCTTGCTGGCGATACCCCCCAAGGCTAATCCCAATCCGAGCCACACGCTCAATCCCACTGCCCAGCCCAGAGTGTGCACCATGCAATAGATAGCCAAAAAACCGGCCAACGTGCCTCCCAATATCAATGGAATACATAATTTTTGGGATATCACGGACACTTCGTCGTAACCGGCTTGCTGAAGCACTGCGGCGGAAACTGCCGCGAAGTCTAGCAAACAACCTATGAAGAGGGGATTCGTCATAAACGCCCACGGGTCAACGAAACCGTCCCGGATAGCTTCGCATCCAACGCTTACGCATCGGTAAATTGCTGCGGAGCCGGATTGATTGACGCGTTCACACAGTCCAGTCCAGAAATAGCGTTGGCCCATTGGAGCCCTAGAGTGCAGAGGATTCGATGATCACGGTATACGGCGCCTTTCCGACGCGGTCCTTTCGGGTGATCTGGGCGCTGGAGGAGCTGGGCGTCGAATATCGCATGCGCCCCGTCGACCTGCGGCAGCGCATGACCGATGCCGAGTTCATCGCGCTTAATCCGGCCGGCTTCCTGCCGGCCATCGAAAATGATGGCGTGACGATGGTCGATTCCGTTGCCATTCTCGAATACATCCTCGCGCGGTATGGAAACGGCAGGCTGGCGCCGGCGCCGGACGATCCGAGCTTCCCCGCCTATCAGCAATTCCTGCATCTGGGCGAATCCGGGCTGGCGGCGTATCTCAACATCATCGTTGCCTGCCGTTTCATGGCGCCGGAAGGCGAGAAGCAGAACTGGGGCACGCGCGCGGCGGAGCTGATGTTCTCCAATCGGCTGGCCTTGGTGACGCGGCAGCTGGCGCAGGCGCCGATGATGGCGGGCGAGGAATTCACCGCCGCGGACATCTCGGTGATCTATGCGCTGGGATTCGGCGAACGCCTCGGGCTCGCAGAGAAGTTCGGACCGGAGATCGCCGACTATCGCAATCGCATCGCAAAGCGGCCAGCATACCAGGTGGCGATGGAGAAGTGGGCGCCGGCGAAATAGAGCCGAGACAAGCCGGGGCAGGACATGACGCTTTCCGATTTTGCCAGCATCGCCACCGTCATAAGCGGCGTGGCCGTGCTGGGCTCGCTGATCTATCTCAGTTTGCAGACGCGGCAGAACACAAAGCACATCCAGGCGCTGCTGTGGCAGGGCGCCGCCGATCGCGGCGTGAACATGAATCTCACCATGGCGGACGAAGACCTCACCGCCGCGTTCATTTCCGGAAACGGCGCCACGCCGACGCCAGACGCCATCGCCAAACGGCAATTCCAACTGCAATGCACGGCGCTTTATGCGCAAATCGATGATCTGTTCACGCAATGGGATGATGGGCTGATCGGCGACGATCGTTTCCTGCGCTTTCGCAGCACGGTCGTCGGCATGCTGGCGGCCAATTGCGGCGTGCGCGAATTCTTCGCTGCGCGCGTCGCCGCCATGCCGGACACCAGCTATCACGCCTTTCTCGCAGCGGTGCTCGCGCAAACCCAGGCACATTGACGCTCTCGCTGAGTCGGGTCCAGAAATAGTCCGGTCTCAGGGGGCAGTGATGGCTGACACGAAGGATGCCGACAGCGCGCAGCTGGCGGCGCTTGGCTACACCGCGAAGTTCGACCGCTCGATGACCGTGTGGGAGAATTTCGCGCTCGGCTTCACCTATCTGTCGCCAGTGGTCGGCGTCTATTCGGTGTTCGATCTGGGACTTTCGACCGGCGGTCCGCCGATGTGGTGGTCGTACTTCCTCGCTGCGGCCGGACAATTCCTTGTCTGCCTGATCTTTGGCGAAGTCGTTTCGGAATTCCCGATTTCGGGCGGCCTTTATCCGTGGGCACGGCGGCTGGTCGGCAAGAAGTGGGCGTGGATGGCCGGCTGGATCTATGGGTGGGCGCTGTTCACCACCATCGCGGCCGTGGCGGTCGGCGCCGGGCCGTTCCTCGCCACCCTGCTCGGCTTTGCCGCCACCCCGCTGATCGTGACGGCCGTCGCACTTGGGCTTGTGGTGATCTCGACCCTCGTCAATCTCGCCGGCACGAAGATCCTCGCGCGCGTCGCGATGTTCGGATTCGTGTGCGAGATCGTCGGCGCCATCATCGTCGGCGGCTATCTGCTGCTGTTCCATCGCCATCAGCCGCTGTCGGTGGTGACGAACCATTTCGGCATCGGCGGCGGCGGATCGTACTGGCCGTTCTTCTTCGCCGCCGCCGTGACCGGTCTCTTCACCTGCTACGGCTTCGAAGCCTGCGGCGACGTAGCCGAGGAGACGCCGAACCCCGGCCTCTCCATCCCGCGCGCCATGCGCATGACGATCTATGTCGGCATGGCGGCGGCGGCGTTCGTCTGCCTCGCGCTGATTCTGGCGCAGCCGGATATCGCCGCCGTGATTGCCGGCAAAAACACGACGCCGGTCGAGACGGTGCTGCTCACCGTGTTCGGTCCCGTCGGCGCGAAGGTTGTGGTCGCCGTGGTGATGGTGTCGTTCCTGTCGTGCATCCTCAGCCTGCAGGCAGCGACCTCGCGGCTGGTGTTCGCCTATGCGCGCGACCGGATGATCGCCGGCAGCGAATACCTTTCCGCCATGTCGCCGCACACGCATGTGCCGGTGCGCGCGCTGGTGCTATCCGGCATCATCGCCGGCGTGATCGTGTGCCTCGGCTATTTCTTCGCCAATGCCATCGCCACCATCGTCAACTCCGCCATCATCGGCATCTACGCCGCTTTCCAGATGATCGTGCTCGGTGCACTGGTGGCACGCGCGCGCGGATGGAGACCGGCGGGCCAGTTTCGCCTCGGCGCTTTGGCATGGCTGGTGAACATCGTGGCGCTGGTCTATGGCGTCGGCGCCCTGATCGACATGCTGTGGCCGCGCACGCCAAACGCGCCGTGGTACATCGACTACGCCATGGGCGTGACGTGGCTCGTCCTCGTGGGGCTAGGCGCGGTCTACATGATCGCGGCGCGGCCTTACGATGCCGGCAACGCGCCGGCCGGCGACGCATGGAAACTCGCCAAGACCTGAAGGGCAATCCGCCGGCGGTACGGACAAATACGTAAACGCGCGTGTCGAGATGAACTGCACGCGCGCAATTCGCAGCAAACCGAATTCGACTTTACCGTTTCGCTGCCGTGAGCCCGGATTCCGCCACGGCAGCCGATCCACGTCTTTCATCGCGCGCGATTTTCTGAATCGAATTGTCTGAAATTTCGTGCCTTGCGTTTACCGCTGTCTTCATGCTGGCCGCGAACGTTATTCGACATTAGCGGTGTGCGGCTCATTCTTCGCCTGTTGCGATGAGGGAGCGGGTCATGTGGAAATCGGTTGTGCTGGGCGGGGTCGTCGCTTTTGCCGCGACAACCGGCTCTCTGGCCCAGGATGCGCGGGATGGCTCCTATCACAAGCTGGCTTTCAGGAGCCGCGATGTTGCCGCGGAACGTCAGGCGCTTTGCGACCATGCAACCTCGCTGGTCGCGCGCGCCGGGCTGTCGAACAACTACGCGCTGTCGCAATCGCAGCTGTTCAGTCTGCTGCTGGTGATGAGCCTGAAGTCGCACGGCGCGCAACAACACTCATGAATGTCATTCGAGAATGACGGGGCGGCGGGGCGGCCGAATGTGGGGCGTAAAATGGGGATGGTCATACGCATACTGAGCAGCGCTGCCGTCGCGGCAATGGCAGCAGCTGCGATGTCGTCGGCCGCCGAAGCACAGAGCAGCTCCAGCGCCGTTTGGCTCATGGATGCACAATCGAAATGTACCGTGCTCTATGCCGATCAGCGGCCGGCGGACTCCGTCACCTGGACAGGCGCGTGTGCGAACGGCGCTGCGAATGGGCAAGGCGCCGCAACCTTCACGAAAGGCAATCGCTTCGTCGCCCAGATCACCGGCGCGTTTGTCAATGGTGTGGCCGCAGGGGCTGTCCGGGCCAACTGGGCGGACGGCGCACATTACGAGGGCAATGAGCAATCCAGCCGCTTCGCCGGACAAGGCACCTTGACGACGGCCGCCGGCGATCACTTCCAAGGCATGTGGGCGAACGGCCGGATGAACGGCCACGGCAGCGTCCTGTGGGCGAACGGCGATCGCTATGACGGCGATTGGCGTGACAACAAGGCCGAAGGCCATGGCGTCCAGACCTGGGCCGATGGACGCAAATACGACGGCGCGTGGAAGGACGACCTGCCGAACGGGCACGGCCTCCTCACGCGCAAGGACGGCAGTACCTTCGAAGGCGAATTCGCCGATGGCGAACCGAAACCCGCAACCGTGGCAGCCAGCTCAAGCACCCCAACGGCTTCCCCCGCCGCGCCACAGCCGGCCGCCGCGGTTGCGGGCCTTTCTTCGACGACCAAAACGAAAAGCGACCCGCCGCTCACCAGCGTTGAGCCAGCACAGAATGCAAGTACGGCAGCTTGGATGGATGCGCTTGTTGGGCTGAAGCTGCTTGCGGTCGATGGGTCGACACTCTCGCTGCGCTCCACTGATGGCGGGCTTTCGCGCGAGGTGACGGCACCGAACGGCTCCGTCGAGGCGTTGACCTTCAGCTTCGTCAACGCCAAACAGGGCACGGTGGCCGATCCCCACGACCTCTCGAAAGCGATCGGCGTCTTCCGCCTGAGCAGCGCCGGCTTCGATGTCGATTACGCCGATGGCGGCATGGAAACCTGGTCGGCCGTCAACGGCGGCGTCGCGATGACGCGCCACGACCGCGATGCCGTCTCATGC
>DASYBT010000247.1:0-19237 GCA_036500585.1 Rhizomicrobium sp. | reverse complement strand
CAAGTAGACGCGATCAGTCTTCAACGGCTCGGTGAGCAGATGTGCGCAGCCGCCTCTGGCCACCTGCCACCAGCCGCGCGTGTCCACGCCTTTGTTCTTTGGTATGCCGATGGCGACGGCCAAGGGCTCGCCGGCATCGTTGCACACCGTGTAGCCGGCAGGCGCCGCCGCCTTCATGGCTTCCGTTTCCAGCGTGTCGAACAATTCAGCGTCGCTGGCATCAGCCGACAATTTCATGCGCTTGTGAAAATCGTCGAGCGCCAGGTCGCGTGCCCGATCGCCTGGCACATTCACGCGGTAGCCAAGGTCGCTGAGCAGGCGGTTCACTCCGGCATGCTTGGCATCGCGCAGGGATTTGATATCGCGGGACTCCGTGAAGGTCGTCTGCCACGATGTCTTGCCGCGCCGGTCGATAAGGGCAAACGGCATCCGGTAGAAATCCTCGCCGGGACAGCTTTTGATCGGCAGCTTTGCCTTGGTGCTGAAGTTCGTGTCGCGCGCGCAAATCTGCACGTTGCCGCCCCAGGCGCGCACAGGTCCGGAATGGGCTTGCGAGGTGCGAGCGTAGATGAAATAAGCTGGCCGATTCAGCGGACCGTCGACGACCGTGGCGCAATCTCCCGGCACGATACGCATCCAGCCGTGCACATCGAGTTCGGTCTTCGTCGCCTGGCCAACCGATGTGTAGAGGATATAACTCGTCTGGTTGCAGAGCTTGAGTTCGGCTGCAGCCGGGCTTGCGGAAGCGAGCACAGCGACGCCAAGCAGAACCGTCACCTGCACCAGTCGCGCGAAATTCATTCTGCGCTAATCATCGTTCCAGCGCCGTGCTCGGTGAAAATCTCGAGCAGAAGGACATGCGGGATTCTGCCGTCGAGGATGACGGCGGCGGCAACACCGGATTCGACAGCCTCAATCGCCGTCTCGATCTTGGGAATCATTCCGCCGGAGATCGTGCCGTCGGCAATGAGCGCGCGCGCTTCGCTGACCGACAGCTTCGCGATGACTTTCCCCTCGCGGTCGAGCACGCCTTCCACGTCGGTGAGCAGCAAGAGACGCGCCGCAGAGACGGCACCGGCGACTGCGCCGGCGACCGTATCGGCATTGATATTATAGGTCTCACCCTTCTTGCCGACGCCGACGGGCGCGATGACGGGGATCAGATCGGAATTGATAATGGTGCGCAGCACTTCGGGGTTCACCTTGTCAGGCTCGCCCACGAATCCAAGGTCGACCTGAGTGCTTTGCAAGGTCTGCGGATCGAGCTTCGTCCGCTCCATCTTCTTGGCGATGACGAGGTTGCCGTCCTTTCCGGAGATTCCGACGGCGCGGCCACCCGCGGCATTGATCCCGGTCACGATCTGCTTGTTGATCGATCCGGACAGCACCATCTCGACAACTTCCATGGCCGGCTGATCGGTGATGCGCAGGCCATCGACGAAATTGGAGGGAATGGCGAGCTTCTTCAGCATCGAGCCGATCTGCGGGCCGCCGCCATGCACCACGATCGGATCGATGCCGATCTGTTTCATCAGCACGATATCCTGGGCGAAATGCTCCGAAACGCCGCCTTCCATGGCGTGGCCGCCGTATTTCACGACGATTGTCTTTCCGTCGTATCGCAGGATATAGGGCAGCGCCTCGACGAGGACGCGTGCCGTCGAGCGCCAGCGCGCCAGCGTGCGCAGGTTGCGGTCGGGCGTGGTAAGATCGTCCTGAAGCGCCATCGCGGCCCTCGAAATTTAAGGCTTATACCGCAAGCAGGGGGGCCCTGCTATTGGCCGATTACCCATGCGCGGTCAATTCCGCGAGTGCCGCGCGCAGGCTCGGGATGCCGGTTCCGGTTTGCGACGCGGTGGCGATCACATCGGCCAGCATGGCGGGATGGCGGCTGCCTGCGCGTGACACCGAGTCAAGCACCGTCGGCAACTCATCGTCCTTCAGCTTGTCCGATTTGGTGAGAATGGCCTGCGTTGCGACTGCCGCCCGGTCGAGCAACCCCATCACCTCTTCGTCCGACTCCATGATGCCGCGGCGCGCATCGATCAGCAGGACCACGCGGCGCAAAGTCTTGCGCGAATGCAGATAGCCGACGATCAGCTCGTTCCAGCTTCGCGCTTCGGCTTTGGAGACCTTGGCGAAGCCGTAGCCGGGCAGGTCGGCCAGCATCAGCTTGCCGGCCAGTGCAAACAGGTTGATCTGCCGCGTTCGGCCCGGTGTGTTCGACACGCGCGCCAGTTTCGTTCGCCCCGTGAGCGCATTGACCAGGCTCGACTTGCCCACGTTGGAGCGACCGACGAAGGCAACCTCCGGCAACCGCGTCTCGGGTAACGCATCCAGCGACGCGGCGCCGGCGATGAAATCGCATGGGCTCGCAAACAGCTTGCGCGCATAGTCGGGATCGGAAGGCGCAGACACTATTCGCCGGGTTCCGTGCTGGTCTTGCCGCCGGTCAGGCGCTGCGCAAGTCCTGTCATTTTCAGATTCGTGAATAGGTGAATCTCCGCGCCCTCGCGCCGCATGATGATGTACTGCTGCAGCATCGACAGCAGATTGCTCCACGTCCAGTAGATCACGAGTCCGGCCGGAAACGATGCCATCATGAACATGAAGACAAGCGGCATCAGCGAAAACATCTTGGCCTGAACCGGATCGCCGGGCGCCGGATTCATCTTCGTCTGGAGCCATTGCGAGCCACCCATCAGCAGCGGCCATACGCCGATCGACAGGAAGGATACCGCCGCGGGCAAAAAGGCATTAGGATTGAACGGCAGCAATCCGAACAGATTGAGTATGGACGTCGGATCGGGTGCGGAGAGATCGTGAATCCAGCCGAAGAACGGCGCCTGCCGCATTTCGATGCTGACGAGCAGCACCTTGTAGAGCGAGAAGAACACGGGAATCTGGATTAGGATCGGGAGGCAACCCGCCATCGGGTTCACTTTCTCCCGCTTGTAGAGATCCATCATCTCCTGTTGCTGACGCACCTTGTCGTCGGCGAAACGCTCCTTGATGCGCTCGACCTGCGGCTGCAGTTTTTTCATGCGGCTCATCGACTTGAACTGCGTATTGGCGATGGGGAAGAACAGAAACCGCATCAGCACCGTGAGCAGCAGGATGGCGACACCCATGTTGCCGACGGAATGGCCGAACAGATCGAGCAGCCAGAAAATCGGCCGGGTGAAAAAGAAGAACCAGCCCCAGTCGATCGCGTAATCGAAGCGCGCAATGCCGTAGCGATTCTGATAATCGCGCAGGATAGAGACAACCTTGGCCCCGGCAAACAGGCGCTGTGTGACGTTCACGCTGGTGCCGGGCGCAATCGTCTGCGCGCCCATGCGGTAATTGGCCTGGTAGTCCTTCTTTGCCGCCGCATCGAGAACACGGTAGCTCGCATCCACCTCCTGATTCTGCGGTGGAACGAGTGCGGCCAGCCAATATTTGTCCGTGATGCCGAGCCACCCGCCGGTGGAGTGGAACGTCTCTTCGCGCTTGTCTGTCTTCAGGTCGGAATAATTCGGGTCATGCAAGTCGCCGCCTAAGATGCCGACGAAGCCTTCGTGCAGGGCCATATAGTGCTTGTCCTGCGGGATGTTGCTGCGCGCGACATACGCATATGGATAAAGCACCGCCGCGTCGTGGCCGTGGTTCGCCACCGTGTCCCTGACGGTGAACATATATTGCGCATCGACGCTGATGGTGCGCGCGAAGGTGAGGCCTTCACCGTCATCCCAAGTGAGCGTCACCGGGGTTTGTGGCGTCAGAATCTTTCCGTTCGCCACTTTCCACGGCGTGCTGTCGTCGGGCACCTTCACATTCGATCCCGGCGCGGGGACCCAGCCGAACACCGTATAGTAGGGGTACGATGTGCTTTCAGGCGAGAACAGCACGATCTCCGGACTCTTGGGATCAAGAGTCTCGCGGTACTTGCGCAATTGCAGATCGTCGAAGCGGGCACCGGTGAGCCTCAAAGACCCGTTCAGTGATGGCGTGTCGATGGCAATGCGTGCGCCGCCTTGTTTCAGCGCTGCGCTACGTGCCAGCGTCTTCGCAGCTTGTCTCTCGCTCTCCGGCAATGCCGCAGGTTTCGCCTGATGCGCTTCGGCACCCTTCTGCCGCGCGAGCAGCGCCTGCTGCGCCTTCTCCTTCTGCATCTGCGGATTGGCGACGAAGTATTGCCAGCCGAAAATCGCGGCGGCGCAGATCAGCATCGCGGCGAGAAGATTGCGGTTGTTGGTGTCCATGGCTCTCTATTTCGGCACGGGGTCGAAGCCCGACGAACCGCCGAGCCATATGATGGGATGGCAGCGCAGCAATCGCCGCGCCGTGAGGTAAAGACCCTTCGCCGGACCGTGCGCATATAGCGCCTCGATGGCATAAACCGAGCAAGTTGGCTGGAACCGGCACGGCGACACGAACATCGGCGAAATCAGCCAGCGATAAAGCCAGATCGGCGCCACCAGCACGGCAACGCTTGCCTCGCGCAACCAATGGAAAGGGGGTTGGGTCACAAACTCTGTCCCGGTCTCGCGAGCCTGGCGTGCGCGGCTTTGAGCGCGGCGGCAAGCTCCTCCTGCAGTTGAGCGAACGGCGCGGTCAGGGTCGCCGAACGCGCAACGAGTACATAATCGTTGCCCTCCCGGCCATAAAGGGGGAGGACCGCCGCAGCCGCAGCCCGCAGCCGCCGTTTGGCCCGGTTCCGCTCCACGGCACCGCCCAGCTTCTTGGTTGCGGTGAAGCCGACCCGGACATTGGAGGGTTTCGAGAACTTCTCAGGCGTGGCAATGGCCTCCAGGGTGACGGTGGGGAAGACGCGTCGTACGCCACGTTGCGCGCGGAGGAAGTCCGCCCGGTGGCGCAGTCGGTCCAGCATCAATTTGGACGTTTCGGATAGCGCCGCGGAACTCAGGCCGACAACTTCTTGCGGCCTTGTGCCCGGCGGCGGGCGATGACCTTGCGGCCGCCGGCGGTGGCCATGCGGGCGCGGAAGCCGTGGCGGCGCTTCCGAACGAGCTTGCTCGGCTGATAGGTGCGCTTCACGGCGGATTCTCCTGCTTTCCGGCGGGGTTCCTGAGAGCCGCGCGTTCTAGGGGCCACTGCTGCACCTGTCAACCGGAGATGCGGGCCCCTGTGGACGGGCCTCTCATGGCTGGCCCGAGGGTTGGCGGGCCGGAACGAGTCCGCTCGGGAACCCGTTACCCCTTCCGGTACGGGGCCCCAACGTAATGGAGCAGGATATGAAACATCTTTTGATTGCCGGCACCGCTGTGGCCCTCCTCGCCAGCGGTTATGCCTATGCACAGGACGATGATGCGACGCTGACGATTGCGCCCGAACATCGGACCATCATCAAGCAATACGTGGTCAAAGAACACGTACGGCCCGTAACTGTCCGGGAGGACGTTGCGGTCGGCGCCGTGGTTCCGGAGGGCGTGACAATCGAGCCCGTACCGACGGAATGGACCACGACTGCGCCTGAAGTGCGGAATTACGATTACTTCGACTACAACGGAAAGGTCGTTTTCGTGGAGCCGAAGTCCCGCAAGGTTGTGCAGATTGTCGACTAATTGAGACTTTGAGCGATTCAGCCAATGGCCCGGCAGGGATGCCGGGCCATTCGCCTTTTCAAGTCGCGTTGAACCGGATTGGCACACGCTTTGGACCACTGACGAATACGGATTCGGAGTTGGCCGGTTCGCCCGCGAGTTCGACGGACTCAAGCTTCGGCAGCAATTCCTCGAACAGGATGCGCATCTCCATCTTGGCCAGATGCTGGCCGAGACAGAGATGCGCGCCGTAGCCGAAGGAGAGATGGCGATTGGGGCTGCGGTCGGCGCGGAAGGTGTACGGATCGTGGAACACCTCTTCGTCACGATTGCCTGACGCGTAGCACAGCATCAGCCAGTCGCCTTTTGCGATTGTGCGGCCGCGCAACTCGGCCTCTGCCGTGGCCGAGCGCATGAAGTGCTTCACCGGTGTGGTCCAGCGAACGGCTTCGTCGATCAGACCGGGAATGAGCGCCTGATTCGATTTCACCTTGCTGAATTCCTCAGGATCGGAAGCGAGCGCCCCCATCGCGCCGGCGGTTGACGACGAGGTCGTGTCGTGGCCGGCCGTCGCGACGATGACGTAATAGGACAGCGCCTCGAATTCCGAGATGGGCTGGCCGTCGATGGTACTATTGGCGATGACGGTGGCGAGATCGTCCATCGGTTCGCCGCGGCGCGCAGCCGTGATCCTGGCGAAGTACTGATAGAAATCCATCAGCACGGCCTGGATCGCTTCCGTCATTTTCGAGGAATCCTCGAAGCCGGTCTTGCGGCCGAGATCGGGATCGGTCGAGCCGAACAGCTCCTGCGTCAGCATCAGCATGCGCGGCTCGTCTTCCGCCGGCACGCCGAGTATTTCCATGATCACATGCAACGGATAGAGCATGGCGACGTCGCGGACGAAATCACATTGCCCGTCCATCGCAAGCATCTTCTCCACGGCACCGCGCGCGATGCCGCGGATGCGCTCTTCGAGATGCTTGATGTTGCCCGGCATGAACCACGATTGCGTGAGCGTGCGATACTTCGGGTGATCCGGCGCATCCATCTGCACAAGACTGCGCACAAGGTGAGGGCTGCCGCCGGTCATCTGCCGCACCTGCTTGTCGGCCTGCTGGCTCGTCAACGTGGTGGGGCGGTCGCCGGAATGGAACAGCGCGTTCTGACGACTGACTTCCAGAATATCGGAGTGCTTGGTGACGACCCAGAATGGATCGTAGTGGCCCTGAAGATCGGCGGCTCCAAGCGGATTGTTGGCGCGCAGCCATTTGTAGGTGTCGTGGATGCGCGCACCTGCATAGGCCTTCGGATCGACAAGGTTCCACGCGACCTCATCCGGAACGCGGGCGCTCGCGTCCATTGCGAGGCCTACAGCCGCTCGACGATGGTCACATTGGCAAGGCCGCCGCCTTCGCACATTGTTTGCAGGCCGAATCTCTTGCCACGCTTGTGCAGTGCGTTGACGAGCGTCGTCATCAGCTTGGTGCCGGATGCGCCGAGCGGATGGCCAAGCGCAATCGCACCGCCATTGACGTTGATGCGCGCCGGATCGGCCGATAGTTCGCGCAGCCACGCAACGGGGACCGGCGCAAAGGCCTCGTTCACTTCGTAAAGATCGATGTCCTCGATTTTCATGTCGGCCTTCTTCAGCGCGCGCTTGGTGGCGGGGATCGGCGCTTCCAGCATGATCACGGGATCATGGCCGATGACCGAGAGATGACGGATTTGCGCCAATGGCTTTATACCGAGTGCCTTCACGCCGGCTTCGCTCGCGATCATCACGCCCGAGGCGCCGTCGCAGATTTGTGAGGAGGTCGCGGCCGTCACCCGGCCGCCTTCGGCGAGCAGCTTCACGCCGGCGATGCCCTCGAGGCTGGCGTCGAAGCGGATGCCTTCATCGACCGTGTGCTGTTCGTTGCTGCCATCCGGCAATATCACTTCCAGCGGCACGATCTCGTCCTTAAACGAATTGGCGTGCGTCGCGGCGATGGCCTTGCGGTGGCTCTGGAAGGCGTACTGGTCGAGTTCTTCCTTCGAGATGTCGTACTTCTTCGCCATCATCTCGGCGCCCATGAACTGGCTGAACTGGATGCCGGGATAGCGCGCTTCCAGGCGCGGGCTCTTGTAGAAGCCGAACCCGTTCTTCGCCGGCAGCGAGGCCGACAATCCCATCGGCACGCGGCTCATGCTTTCGACGCCCGCGGCAATGACGATGTCCTGCGTGCCGCTCATCACGGCCTGTGCCGCAAACTGCAGCGCCTGCTGGGACGAGCCGCACTGGCGATCCACACTGGTGGCCGGAACGCTCTCCGGGAATTTCGACGCCAGCACGGCGTTGCGCGCGACGTTCACCGCCTGCTCGCCCACCTGCATGACGCAGCCCATGATGACGTCTTCCACCTGGGCGGGATCGCATTTGGCGCGATCCACCAGCGCGTTCAGCACCTCGGCCGCAAGATCGACCGGATGCCAGCCGGACAACCTGCCGCCCTTCTTGCCGCCCGCTGTGCGGGCAATCGCCACGATATAGGCATCCGCCATGACACTCTCCTTGAATAGCCAGTCGCTGCCAGCATAACTGATAATTCGTCAGCCGGGAATTGCCCGCGCCATCCGGACGCGGCACAAGCGCCAAGCCAGCGCGTTGGACTTCCAGACCATGAACGACGGACTTCCCTTTCCCCAGCGCATTTGGGCAGTGGTGACGGTCGGCCTCGCGCTCACCATGGCAGTCATGGACTCCGCCATCGCCAATGTTGCGCTGCCGACCATCGCGGGCGAATTCCATGCCGCACCCTCTACTTCGGTGTGGATCGTCAACGGCTATCAGCTCGCCATCACCATCGCGCTGCTGCCGCTCGCCGCTGCCGGCGACATCATCGGCTATTGCCGCGTTTATCTGGTGGGCCTCGTCCTTTTCACGATCGCATCGCTCGCCTGTGCGCTGTCCGGTTCCCTGACGGAACTGGCCCTCGCGCGCGTGCTGCAGGGATTCGGCGCGGCCGGAATCATGAGCGTGAATTCGGCGCTACTGCGCTTCATTTATCCGCAGCGACTGCTTGGCCGCGGCATCGGCATCAATGCCGTGGTGGTGGCGATTTCCGCCGCGGTCGGTCCCACGGTGGCAAGTGGAATTCTTTCGGTTGCGAACTGGCCATGGCTGTTTGCAGTCAACGTGCCGATTGGGATTGCCGCCTGGTTCATCGGCCGCGCCGCTCTACCGGTAACGCCGCGCGCCACGCACAAATTCGATGTCATCAGTGCAGCCCTGAGTGCGCTGTCATTCGGACTTCTCATCGCCACCATCGATGCGTTTGGCCACGGCGAGCGGCCGGCGCTGATCGTGGCTGAGGCGGCCGCCACGCTGGTGTTCGGATTCCTGCTCGTGCAACGGCAGGCGCACTCGCCGGCACCGCTTCTGCCGGTCGATCTCTTGCGCATCCCCATGTTCTCGCTTTCGGTCGGGACATCCATCTGCTCGTTTTGCGCGCAGATGCTGGCGCTGGTGTCCCTGCCGTTCTTCCTGCAGGGTTCGCTGGGCTACAGCGCGGTTCAGATCGGGCTCCTGATTACGCCCTGGCCGCTCGCGATCGCCGTGGCGGCACCCATAGCCGGACGGCTGGCCGACAAATATCCCGCTGGTCTGCTTGGAGCCCTCGGCCTGATCATTTTCGCTGGCGGACTGCTATCGCTTGCGCTGATGCCTAATCACGCCGGTGCCGAGACCATCGTCTGGCGCATGGCCGTGACCGGAATTGGATTTGGTTTGTTTCAGTCGCCCAACAACCGAGCGATGATCACGTCAGCGCCGCGCGAGCGTTCCGGTGGCGCCAGCGGCATGCTCGGTACGGCGCGATTGCTGGGACAAACGACAGGCGCGGCACTGGTTGCGCTCGTCTTTGCGCGCAACGCCGAGCACGGCGAGAAAGTCACGCTTTATCTTGCGGCAGGGATCGCCCTGGTTGCTGCGGTCGTAAGTTCGCTGCGCCTGATGGAGCGGACCACACCCCAGCGGCCGATCACGTCCGAGGATACGGCACTGGCGGAATAGGCCTCAGCGGCTGCGCGATCCGGAGGTGGAATGCTTTCCGGAGTCGAGGTCGTGTCCGCCGTGCTTTTCGCGTGGCGGCCATCGTTGGGTGGCGCGCTATGCGTCTCGTGCGTCTCCGATGCGTTCGGTCCGCCACTCTTGTCTGCCGGACGTGCCGAATTGCTCGCCACCTTGCCGGAACTTCCGCCCAGATTCTGATTGGCCATCGCCTTCTCCTCCATTCCTGCAAGGGCAACGTGAGGCGGACGCCCCAAGTTCCTGGCAGACGCGGCGGTTAACAATTGCGACACGGCCGCCCGCCGGAACTCTTTAGCGGAAGCGGACGTTTGATCTGGCAGCGAAGAGCGGGTGTGCTTTTTCCCGCATGACAGTGGAGTTTGACATGCTTGGTTGGGCTTTGACGTTTCTGGTGATTGCGATCATTGCCGGCATTTTCGGGTTTGGCGGCATCGCCGCGACGTCGGCCGGAATCGCGCAGGTGATTTTCGTCGTGTTCCTGATCCTGTTCGCGATCAGCCTGATCGCGGGACTGATCCGCAGAACCTAGGTCACACAACACGGAATCGGGCAATGGTGAAAGGGCCGGCGTTGCGCCGGCCCTTTTCTCTTGTTGAAAAGGCCTTCAAAAATTCTTACTTCTCGAAGTAAGAATTGGAGCGGACCGTGCGCGTGACCAGCAAAGGCCAGGTGACAATCCCAATTGCCCTGCGGGAAAAGGCCATCCCCAGACCGAGATTGAATTCTCGTACCAGCGCGACGGCAGCCTGCGCCTTGCGCGTTCCACTAAGCGCGGCAAACGCAAGACGCGCGGCGAAAGCATCGTCGAGCATCTGCTCGAGTTTGGCCGCAAGCACCCGATCAAGATGACGACCGACGAGATCATGGCGCTCACTCGCGGCGAGGATTGAGTGTCGGCCGTCTTCGTCGACAGCAATGTTCTCATTGACCTGCTGCGCCCCAGCCAAGCTTGGCTGCACTGGTCACAAGAGGCGCTCAGCCGAGCCGGCGAGCGCTCTCGACTTGTCATCAACGTGATTGTGTATGCAGAAGTTTCCATGGGGTTCGACGACCCTGGATTCGCAGACGCCGCCATTCCGGCCGACATCAAAAGGGAAGCCATTCCCTATGAAGCTGCCTTCGTGGCGGGAAAGGCATTCCGGCAGTATCGGCGATCTGGCGGGCAAAAGTCAGCGCCGCTGCCGGATTTCTTCATCGGCGCGCATGCCCTTGTCGCCGGCTATGAATTGCTGACTCACGATGCGAAGCGCTACCGCAGCTATTTCCCGAAGCTGACGCTCATCGCCCCAAACTGAACCGTCACAGCGCGGCGATGATCGCGGCGTTGTACACGTCGCTCATTTTGGCGCCGAGCGGCGCGATCTGCACCGGCTTCTCAAGCCCGACGAGGAGCGGGCCAAGAACGGTGACGCCGCCGGCCTCCTGCAGCAGCTTGGTCGAGATAGAGGCGGAATGGATGGCGGGCATGATCAGCGCATTGGCCGGCGCAGACAGGCGGCAGAAGGGATAGAGCGCAAGCTTGTCGCGATCGAGCGCCACATCGACCGCCAATTCGCCATCGTATTCGAAATCCACGCCACGGCGGTCGAGGATGTGGACCGCCTCCACGATCCGCTCGCTGCGTTCGCTGCGCGGGAAACCGAAGGTGGAGGACGCCAGCAGCGCCACGCGCGGCGTGAAACCAAAATGGCGCACCACGGCGGCGGTCTGCATTGCGATGTCCGCCAGTTGCTCGCTGGTCGGGATTTCGTGCACGGATGTGTCGCCCACGAAGATCACGCGACCCTTGGAGAAAATGACGATCACGCCAACCGGCAGCTCGCCTGCCGGCGCATCGAGCACGAGCCGCACATCGCCGAGTGCTGCCTGATAGGACCGCGTCACGCCGGTCACCATCGCGTCCGCATCGCCTGCCGCCAGCATAGAGGCGGCGTAGACGTTGCGGTCGTTGGTGACGAGGCGCACGCAGTCGCGATAGAGCTGTCCGCGCCGCTGCAGCCGCTTGTACAACGCCTCGATATAGGGCTGCGCCTCCTGTGCGGAATGCGGCACGCGGATTTCCAGAGAATGCAGGTCGATGCTGGCGCGGCGCAATCCCGCCTTGATGATATCCGTACGTCCGACAAGCAATGCCTTGCCGAGGCCGGAATTCTGGAAGGCGGCCGCAGCACGGATCACGGCATCCTCTTCGCCTTCGGCAAATACCACGCGCTTGGGATGCGCGCGCACCGCCGTGGTCATTTGTTGGAAGAGAAGTGCAGACGGATCGAGGCGGGCGGAGAGTTGCACGCGGTAGGCATCGGCATCCTTGAGCTCGCGCCGCGCCACGCCGGACTTCACCGCGGCTTCGGCGACGGCAGCCGACACGCGTGAAATGAGCCGCGGATCGAACGGCACCGGGATGATGTAGTCCGGGCCGTAGCTAGGCCGCGCGCCGCGGTAGGCGGCGGCCACTTCATCCGGCACATCTTCGCGGGCGAGCGCCGCCAACGCCTCGGCAGCGGCGATCTTCATCGCCTCGTTGATGGTCTTCGCCCGCACGTCGAGCGCGCCGCGGAAGATGTATGGGAATCCGAGAACGTTGTTCACCTGGTTTGGGTAGTCGCTGCGCCCGGTGGCGACGATGGCGTCCGGCCGAACCTCCTTCACCGCCTCCGGCGTGATCTCTGGATCGGGATTGGCCATGGCGAAGATGACCGGCGCCTTCGCCATCGTCTTCACCATGTCCTGGGTGACAGCGCCTTTCACCGACAGCCCGAGAAACACATCGCAATCCACCAGCGCATCGGCGAGTGTGCGGGCGCTTGTCTCTACGGCATGCGCACTCTTCCACTGGTTCATGCCGGTGGTGCGGCCGCGGTAGATGACGCCCTTGGTATCACACAGCAGCGCATTGCCACTCGGCAGGCCCATCGCCTTGAGCAATTCGAGACAGGCAATGCCCGCGGCTCCAGCGCCGTTCACCACCACTTTGATGTCCGACAATTTGCGCCCGGTCAGCTCCAGGGCATTGATCACGCCGGCCGTTGAGATGATCGCGGTGCCATGCTGGTCGTCATGGAAGACGGGGATGTCCATCAATTCGCGCAGGCGTTCCTCGATGACGAAGCAGTCCGGCGCCTTGATGTCCTCCAGATTGATGCCGCCGAAACTGGGGCCGAGATAGCGCACGGCAGCGATGAATTCGTCGACATCGCTGG
The DNA here is from genome assembly GCA_036500585.1 of Rhizomicrobium sp. Classification (GTDB taxonomy): domain Bacteria; phylum Pseudomonadota; class Alphaproteobacteria; order Micropepsales; family Micropepsaceae; genus Rhizomicrobium. Next base: position 6,419 of record DASYBT010000247.1, on the reverse strand, counting down.
TTCCGACCTCGAGATCGATGGAATCGACATCGGCGAAGCGCTTGAACAGCACGGCCTTGCCTTCCATCACGGGCTTCGACGCCAGCGCGCCGAGGTCGCCCAGCCCGAGGATGGCCGTTCCGTTCGAGATCACCGCCACGAGATTGCCCTTGGCGGTATAGTCGTAGGCGCAGTCGGGATTCTCTGCGATCGCGCGCACAGGCACCGCCACGCCCGGCGAATAGGCAAGCGACAGGTCGCGCTGTGTTGCCATCGGCTTGGTCGGCCGGATTTCGAGCTTGCCCGGCTTGCCCTGCGCATGAAAAGCAAGGGCTTCCTCATCGGTGAAGGAAGGGCGGATGGGATCCATGAGCAGCCTCGAACTGATCCACAGAATATCGGCCGGATTGTCCGGCGCTTACAAGTGTGCGCCGGGCGACAATCCGCCGATCTGATAACGTGAGCGTATGAACGAACGCGCCACCATTGCCGAGCCCGAGGCCGCCACGCCGTCCATGGCGCAGTTCCTCGAGATCAAGGCGGCGCATCCGGAGTATCTTCTGTTCTACCGAATGGGGGATTTCTACGAACTGTTCTTCGACGATGCGGCCAAGGCGGCCGAGGCGCTCGACATCGCACTGACGAAACGCGGGCGTCACCATGGCGGCGACATCCCGATGTGCGGCGTGCCGGTGCATGCGGCAGAGGCGTATCTGGAAAAACTGATCCGGAAGGGCTTCCGCGTCGCCGTCTGCGAGCAGATGGAAGAGCCGGCGGAGGCGAGGAAGCGCGGCAACAAGGCAGTGGTGCGGCGCGAGGTCGTGCGCCTCGTCACCCCCGGGACATTGACGGAAGACTCGCTGCTGGAAGCGCGCGCCTCAAATGTGCTGGCGGCGCTGGGCCGTGCCGGTGGCGACTTGGCGCTGGCGAGCGCGGACATATCCTCCGGCGAGTTCCGCGTCGGTACTGTTGGCGTGGACGAGGTGGCGGCGGAACTGGCGCGGCTTGCGCCGAAAGAATTGCTGGCTCCGGATTCGCTGCTGGCGGACGAGGCGATCGGGCCGGCGCTGAAGGCGATGGGCGCAGCACTTACCCCATTGCCGTCCATCAAGTTCGATTCGGCGAATGGTGAACGCGCGTTGAAATCGCTCTACCATGTGGCCGCGCTCGATGGCTTCGGACAATTCGCCCGCGCGGAAGTGAACGCTGCCGGTGCGCTCGTCGGCTATCTGGAACTCACGCAAAGAGGCAAGCTGCCGGCGCTCGCGCCTTTGGCGCGTGTGGGCGAGCGCGCGTTCATGGCCATCGATGCCGCGACGCGCCGCAACCTCGAATTGACAGAAACACTATCCGGTCAGCGCGCCGGAAGCCTGCTCGCGACCATCGATTGCACCGTCACGGCGGCCGGCGCGCGCGAGCTGGCGGCGCGGCTTGCCTCCCCGCTGACCGATGTCCGCGCCATCCTGGAGCGGCAGGATGCGGTGGCGTTCTTTGCTGCCGATTCCGAACTGCGGCGGCGGATTCGCGAGCATCTGCGCCGTGCGCCAGACATCGCTCGCGCTCTGGCGCGGATTTCCGTCGGCCGTGGGGGTCCGCGCGATCTCGCCAACATCCGCGATGGTCTGAAAGCGGCGCGTGCGTTGCGGGATGTGCTGCCGAGCGACGACCCGCTGAAGGCCTCGTCAGGCGAAGTTTCGCAGGCGCGGGACGCGCTGATCGCCGCATTGGCGAAAACCTCGAAGCTGCACGATTCGTTCGATCATCTCCTCGTCGCCGAGCCGCCGTTCTTCGTGCGCGACGGCGGCTTTATCCAATCCGGATCGCACGCGCCGCTCGACGAGGTGCGGAGCTTGCGCGATGAAAGCCGCCGGGTCGTCGCCAGCCTCGAAGCCAGATACCGCGCAGACAGCGGCGTGTCGGCTTTGCGCATCAAGCACAATGGCGTCCTTGGCTACTTTATCGAAGCGACGCCGCAACATGCCGACAAGCTGCAGTCGGGTGACAATCGAACTCTGTTTCGCCATCGCCAGACCATCGGCAGCGCCGTGCGCTTTACCACAGACGAACTCGCCACCTTGGCAGCACGCATCTTGCAAAGCGGCGATCAGGCGCTGGCGCTGGAACGCGAATTGTTCGAGCAGATGTGCGCGCACGCGATCGATGCAGCAAACGCCCTGTCGAACGTCGCAAATGCTCTGGCCCGCATCGATGTGGCGGCGGCGCTCGGCGAGTTGGCTATCGCGCACCGCTACACGCGCCCGAAGGTGGACGACAGCCTCGCGTTCAAGATCGTTCGCGGGCGGCATCCCGTCGTCGAAGCGGCGCTGAAGCAGGATCACGCGAACCCCTTCGTTCCGAACGACTGCGATCTGTCCGGCGAGAATGCTGGGCGGCTGTGGCTCGTCACTGGGCCGAACATGGCCGGCAAGTCAACCTTCCTGCGCCAGAACGCACTGATCGCCATCCTGGCGCAGGTGGGATCGTTCGTGCCGGCGGAGTCCGCCCACATCGGCATCGTCGACAAATTGTTCAGTCGTGTCGGCGCGGCGGACGATCTGGCGCGCGGCCGCTCCACCTTCATGGTCGAGATGGTGGAAACCGCCGCCATCCTCAACCAGGCGACGGAGCGCAGCCTCGTCATCCTCGACGAGATTGGCCGCGGCACCGCCACCTTCGATGGGCTGGCTATAGCCTGGGCGGCCGCCGAGCATCTGTGCGTGTCGAACAAATCGCGCGCCCTGTTCGCCACGCATTATCATGAAATGACCGCTCTGGCCGAGCGGTTGTCCTCGATGGCTTGCGTCACCATGCGGGTGCGCGAATGGAACGACTCAATCGTGTTCCTGCACGAGGTCGGGCCGGGCACGGCCGACCGCTCCTATGGCATCCATGTGGCGAAGCTCGCGGGATTGCCGGCGGCTGTGGTGGCGCGGGCCGAGGAGGTTTTGCGCGCGCTGGAGGAGGGCCGCGAAGGCCACAAGCCGCTCGCCCGCATCGACGATCTTCCGCTGTTCGCCCCGCAAGCGCCTGTAGCGCCGGCTAGCAAGAGCGAGATCGAAGCCATGCTGCGCGACGTTTCCCCCGATGCACTGACGCCGAAACAGGCGCTGGAGCTACTCTATCAGCTGAAAGCAATACTCGAAGCCACTACTGAGAAAACCATTTAGACACGTCTTCAAGCTTATTCGGAAAATTGTACATCTCTACCATCGACTTCAGAGCAGCCTTCGCGTTCTGGGCCGCCAACTCCGAATGAGGATCTAGGACGCGAATCTGACGTGCCGCGATCCACGATCTGCTTATCGTTGTTACGGACCCAAAATAGTTGTGGACTTCGAACTTGCGTGGCCGTTCCACGACTCCATAGAGTTCTATCTCGCATTGCGGCCCCAGAATGCCACCGGGGCAGAGACCCGCGAGCCCTTGGAGCCTCGCGTCTGGTGGGAAACAAACTACGGAGGAACTCAATTCGTCGCCGGACCAAAAGAAGCTGGCTGGCTTTTTCTTTAGAAATTCATACATTCGCGACGCCGTTTGGCCAAGCCCATAATCGGGCGTGCGCGGCACAAAAGTACCGCATCGACCATTCACAAATCTAGTTCCGAGCGCAAAAAGTCCTCTCGTCTCAATCATGTGATTTTGAAGAGTTGGATCGTCCATCGCCAACCGCGTGACCACAGAGTCCGAATCAATAGTCTCATACCGGTCGATGGGTTGCGCAGCGCGAAGTAGTCCGGCGCCTGCTATGAAACAAAGTACCAACAGCCCCGCGATCAATCTCACGGTCGTTTTCATGACCTTGACCTACTAAATTGGGTGTAATGGTAACACAATGGACAGCTGACTCAAGTGAAGACACTTTGCCTAGCGCGAGAATGCCAAGAGGAGTTCAACCGTGCGCTATGCACGTCATCACGCCACTCCTCCATTGACCGGCGATTGCTGGAGGAAATCGTGCCGTTACTCCATGTATGCGTTGTTTGCGGGTCTGGGCGTCGTGCTCGTTGCGAGCTCGGCAGGTGCGGAGAAGCTGACGCCGGAGCGCGTGTTCTCCGATCCCGATATCAACGGCCCAGTGGCGCGCGATGTGAAGCTGTCGCCAGATGGCCAGCTCGTCACCTATCTCAAGGGCAAGCAGAGCGATCAGAACGTGCTCGACCTTTGGGCTGCGGACACCAAGGGAGGCGCGCCGTTCCTGCTGGTCGACTCCACAGCACTGGCGCCGAAGAACGTTGTGCTTTCGGAAGCAGAGAAGTCGCGGCGCGAACGTATGCGCGTCACGCAAAAGGGAATTGTCGAATACAATTGGGATGAACAGGGACGCTTCATTCTCGTGCCGCTGGATGGCGATCTCTATCTCGCCCAGCGCGACACGGGAAAGGTCCGGCGCCTGACCGATACGCCGTCCGATGAAATCGATTCCAAGGTTTCGCCGAAGGGCAACTACGTCTCCTTCATTCGCGACGACAATCTCTATGTGATCAATCTGACTGACGGCAAAGAGCGCGCGCTCACTACGGACGGAAAGGATGCGCTGTCCTGGGGCACGGCGGAATTCGTGGCGCAGGAAGAGATGGACCGCTTCACCGGCTACTGGTGGTCGCCCGACGATTCGAAAATCGCGCTGACTCGGGTGGACGAATCCGGTGTCGATATCATCCCGCGGCTGGAGGTTAGCGAGGACAAGCTCACCTCCGTCGATCAGCGCTATCCCCGCGCCGGCCGGCCCAATGCGGTGGTCGATCTGTATGTGGAAGATATCGCGGACGGCAAGCGCGTGAAGATGGACCTCGGACCCACGACCGATCTCTATTTGGCGCGCGTCGATTGGGCCAAGGATGGCAGCACGCTCTACGCCGAGCGGCTGTCGCGCGACCAGAAGCGTCTCGATTTACTGGCCTGCGCTCCCGCGTCTGGCGCGTGCCGCACGATCGTGACCGAGACCTCGCCGCATTGGGTGGAGCTGTCGGATGATTTCAAGCCGCTGAAATCCGGCGATTTCCTCTGGTCATCGGAACGCAGCGGCTTCCGGCACCTCTATCTCTATGGCCGCGACGGCACGCTCGAACGGCAGATCACATCCGGCAACTGGCCGATCGCTGCTGTCGAAGGCGTGGATGAGGAGAAGGGTGAAGCGATCTTCTCCGCGTCCATCGAAACGCCGATCGAGCGGCAAATCTACGCCATTTCGTACTTGCGTCCCGATACGCCGCACCCGCTCACCAGCGGCCATGGCTGGTGGAGTGCGACGGTGGCGAAGACCGGCGGTGCGTTCGTCGGCACCTATTCCGATCCGACGACGCCGCCGCGCACCGGGTTGTACGCGCCGGACGGTCACCTCGTCCGCTGGATCGAGGAAAACAAACTTGATGCGCACCACCCGTACGCGCCGTATCTAGCGCGGCGCCGTGTGCCGGAGTTCGGCACCATCAAGGCCAACGACGGAACGCCGCTCTACTACGCGCTGACGAAACCGCCCGGCTTCGATGCGAAGAAGAAATATCCCGCCATCATCGCAGTCTATGGCGGGCCGCACGTGCAAACCGTGCGGCGAGACTGGGGTGCCACGACCGATCAGCTCTTGCTTCAAGCGGGATACGTGCTGTTCCGGCTCGACAATCGCGGATCCGACAATCGGTCTGTTGCCTTCAAGACGGCGGTGGATCGCAAGCTCGGTACCGTCGAGACGCAGGACCAGCTGACCGGTGCGCGCTTCCTCAAATTGCTGCCCTATATTGATGCCAGGCGTATCGCCGTCTCCGGCTGGAGCTACGGCGGGTTCATGACGATGGAGCTGGTCACCGCCAAGGGAGCCGATTTCGCGGCTGGGGCGTCTGGCGCACCGCCGACCGATTGGAGCCTTTACGACACCTGCTACACCGAGCGTTACATGGGAACGCCGCAGGATAACCCCGTCGGCTATGCGCAGTCGGACATCCTGAACCGGCTGGACGATCTGCACGGCCGGCTTCTGCTGCTGAAAGGCCTGTCGGACGACAACGTCATCCTTGCCAACACCACGCGGCTCACCGCAGCGCTGCAAAAGCGGGGCGTAACTTTCGACATGATGGAATATCCCGGCGAGCGGCACGGCATCAGCGGCAACCCCAAGCGGCTGCAGCTGTGGCGGACCTATCTGGGATTCTTCCACCGCACATTGGGCGGCGGATTGGATTAGGCAACAGCCGCTTGCCGGCTTGCGCCCACGGTGCGAGCATCGGAAAGGCGGAGTCTGGAGGAAAGCTTCATGCGCTATCTGCACACTATGGTGCGCGTTTCCGATCTCGATGCCTCGCTCGATTTCTACTGCAACAAACTGGGCCTCGAGGAATTCCGGCGCATCGACAACGACAAGGGCCGCTTCACGTTGGTGTTCCTCTGCGCGCCGGACGACTTATCCGGTGCTGCCGAAAGGCAGGCGCCGCTTGTCGAACTGACCT
>DASYBT010000246.1:0-6292 GCA_036500585.1 Rhizomicrobium sp. | reverse complement strand
ACTTTGTCTGAAGCCTCTTCACAATGAAGTTGCCAAGCGTTCATCAAAGCGAACCGCTTCTTGAGCGCCGCGCCCCGTCGATAGGCCTGCTCGACCTGTTGCCGACCGTATGCGCGAGCGCGAGTTCGATAATCTCATTCTGAAATTCGGTTTCGTCGCTCGCCCAATCTTTGAATGTCGAACGGAAGCCGTGCACTGTAAATTGCCCGCGGCCAAGCTCGTCAGTCGCGGCTAACATTGCATTGTTCGAAAGCGGAAACACGCGGGCGCCAGGTTCTTCCGGCAACAGCAGCGCCGCGATCTTCACGGCACGGGCGCACAACGTGACCATGTGTGGTTTGGGAGTCTTGCCTTTCATATGCGCCGCAGGCTTGTTCCAGAGCCTGTTCTCCAGATCGAACTCGGGCCGCGTTGCCTTGATCACCTCGCCCGTTCGCGCCGCCGTCAGGATCGTGAATTCCAGCGCGCGATAGCTGAGGTCATTCGACTGGCGTACCTCATGGACAAATTCGGAAATTTCCGTATAGGGCATGGCCGGATGATGGCCGCGCGTGAGCGTCTGCCGCTTCGGCAGCAGCAGTTCAAGGTGCCCTTTCCAGCGCGCGGGGTTCTCGCCGGTGCGAAGGCCTTTCACCTCTGCCGCGTCGGGTACCCGTTCAATCCGACCGCGGAGCCCAAATTGGGCGGAGAACAGCGAGAACATCGTCAGTCGTAATAGAGGACGCCGGTAGTGCCCGAAGAGGCGCTGCGTCGGCGGTGAGCGTTGTGACCCATTGCCGGCGGTGAATTGGGCTCTTCCACTGCGGCGACAGGTCTTGCACAAGCTGATCGGCAATCGCCCCGAACGTGTGCATGTCCTTCGACGCTCGTTCCGCGCGTCTTTGGTCAATCGGGTTCTTGCCCGCTTCAAGTGCTTGGCGCGCGGTGCACGCCCGCTCTCGTGCCTCGCCGAGCGACACGGCGAGCGCGGAGCCCAGGCCCATCTCCCGCCGCTTGCCATGCCACTGGAACACGAATACCCATTGCCTGCTTTTGTCGCGGTAATCGACTCGCATGTAGAGCCCGAGTCCATCGGCGTACATGCCGGATTGCTTGGCGGACGACACGGTCCGCGCAGACAATCTGTTGAAATGCGGCAACGCGGAAACTTCTCCCTCCTAAAATCCCTCATAAACCGGTGCGCGGATTACATCGGACGATGATGGATGCAGATGGAAGAATTCCGTTTTGGTGTCAATGGCTTGGATGGGCCGCCGGACGCGGGCGGACTCTCATAAGAGGACTCCCTGTCCGCCACGCACCTAATCAAATCCCGGCGTCGGCACCGCTATGATGAGCCGAGAAAGACAAAGAATCATCGCTTTCAGGGCGGCACGGATAGAGGTATCAAGGTTTCGGCTGATATTGCCGCTTTCCCATCTGCCAATAGAGAAACGCCATCTGGTCCGCCATTTCGCGGTCGCGCTGTGTCTTGGTCGAGCCCATGCCGTGGCCCGCATCCGGATCGACCAGCAGCAGCACCGGACGTCCGCTGGATGTCGCGACCTGCATGCGCGACGCCATCTTGCCCGGCTGCCACGGCGCAACCCGCGGATCGTTCAAACCCGTGGTGAACAGCGCGGCAGGGTAGGCCGTCCCGTCTTTCGCATGCGAGAGGGCATCGACTGCGGCCAGAGCGCGAAAGCCCGCTTCGGTTTTCGCGCTGCCGTATTCCAGCGCATTCGCCTCGCCATCGGTTTCGAACTCGGCGCGCAGCGCGTTGGAATCGCCGACGCCACTGAACAGAACCCGGAACAGATCGGGCCGCTCCACTGTCGCCATGCCGACGGTGATGCCACCGGCGCTGCGCCCTTCGATGGCTGTCGTCGACGGCGAACCATAGCCGTTCTTTTGCAGATATTCCGCGCAGGCAATGAGATCGCGATAGGTGTTGGGCTTGGTGGCCTTGTAACCGGCCATGTGCCAGTCCTCGCCGAATTCGCCACCGCCGCGCACATGGCACACGGCATAGACGCCGCCGTCTTCCATCAGCGGAACGAAGCGCGAGACCAGGGCCGGGTTCAGGGAAATGCCGTAAGCGCCGTAGCCGGTGAGCCACAACGCTTCCTTGCCGTTCTTCACCAGGTCGCGGCGGTGCACGATGGACAGCGGGATCATCACGCCGTCTTTGGCCGGAGCCTGAGCTTCTTCGGCGACGAAAGCGGAATAGTCGTCGGCCCATGGTGGGGATAGCGCGAGCGGCGACACCTTTGTGCCAATCGCCGCATACCATTTGGCCGGAACCACCCAGCCTTGCAATCCGAACACCGCACCGGACGAAAGCGGATCGACGGCCGTGCCGGTGATCGCGCCTTGCGTGGGCAATGCCACGTCGCGGAGCGTGCCAGTGGCAAAGCTATAGAAACGCAGTTTGCCGAGGCCGCCATCCAGATCGTGGATGTAAAGCCCATCCTGCGCCTGCTGCATATCTTGGATCACGCGTTTGCCCGCCGCGACCACGGTTTTCGCTTTTGCCCAATCCGGATCGCGCGCATCCACCGCCACGATCTTGTAACGCGGCGCATTCTGGTGCGTCAGCATGTAGAGCGTATTGGCGTGAAGTGCGATGCCGGTCACGCCTTCCGGCGTATCGGCGATCTTGCGCCAATGCGGGCCTTGCTTCTGCGCATCGGCCAGCGGCGCGATGAGTATCTCGATGGCCGGGACGGAGCCGTGCGAGATCAGCGCCAGCGCATAAGGCGTTCCAGCCATCGGCTGGATGAACGGCACGTCCACCGGCGTTACATCCGGCGATCCCGCAACATGCGCGCCGATCAGCGGCACATCCTTCTCTGGATCGGTGCCGAGCCGATGCCAGTACACTTTGCTGTTTAGATAGCGCGCCGTATCCGGATCGCCGGGCTTCACAGCGACCATGCGGTTGTAGAAGAAGCTCTTGCCATCCGGGCACCAGACCGGTGGGCCATTCTCCGCACGGTCGATCGTTTCCCGCGCTTCCTTGCCGCTCGCCACGTCGATGATGTGGATAACGCTATGCTCCGACCCGCCGGGCGAAATCCCGTAGGCGACTTCTTCGCCTTTCTGTGAGGGCTGATAGTAGTCGATGGCGAAGTGATGGCCTTGCGTCGCGTGCCTGTCGGGATCGACCAGCAATTTTTCCGGTGCATTCTTCGTTGCGCGCACGAACAGCTTGAACGTGTTCTCGTCGGGCAGGCGCTTCATGTAGAAGATATGGCCGGCCGCAACCTGCACATTGCCGACGATGATGCCGCCACCGGTGTGCGCGGCGATGCGCTTCTGCAGATCGTCGCGGCCGGGGATCCTGTCGAGCACGCCGCGCGCGTAGCGGCCTTGCGCCAGCATGTAGTTGACGAACGCCGGCGCGCTGCGATCTTCCATCCAGCGATAGGGGTCGGTGACTTTCATTCCGAAGTATGTGTCTGTGACCGGCCGTACCGGCGCGACGGGTTGGGAGACCGTTGGTGCGTCAGCCAAGGCCGCTGCAGCAGCAAACAGGGACAATAGAACCAGCGCCGTTTTGTACATGCATACCCCTTGCGAAATGGAGAGAACAAAAGTCGCCCGACGCCGATAAACCATCGTTTGCTCCAGAAAGCAAAGTCGCGAGTTTGCAGCCGGCAAAGGCGCTTACAATGCCTCAGCGCCGGCGCTCGTCCTCTGGCGTTGCTCAACGCGGCCTGCATAGGAACGATACGCGGCTGCGAGCAGATAGATCGCGGCGCTCAGCGATGTGATCCAGAAACTGCTGGGCCAATCGGTATAATACGCAAGCGTGATGCCGCTCCAGGTTTCGACAAGCGCGAAAAGCGCCGCCAAAAGCAATCCGTCTCCCAGCCGCGAAGTCAGCGCTTGTGCCGCGGCGGCGGGGCCGACCATCAAGGTGAACACCAGCAGCACGCCGACGATCTGGGCGCATTCGGCCGTCGTCAGCGCCACGATGGCGAGAAACAGGATGGAATAGAGCCGAATGAAGACGCCCTTGGCCTCCGCGAGTTCCGGCTGCAGGCTGGCGAAGATAAGCGGTCGCGATATCACCGCCAAAGCTGCAAGGCTGACGAGCCCCAGACCCGCCAAGGTCCAGACCGTGCTCACATCCACCGCCAGCACATTGCCGAAGAGAAGTGCCGTTGCCTGTGTCGCGTAGGACGTGAAGAAGTGCAGAAACAGAAGGCCGAATCCCAGTGCCACCGCCAGCACGATCCCAATGGCCACATCCCGATAGGCGATGCGTTCGCCAAGTGCACCCATGCCCATACCGGCCGCCATCGTCATCAAGACCATGCCCCACAGGGGCGACATGCCCACCAGCACCGCGCCCGTGGCGCCGGTGAAGCCGACATGGGCCAGGGCATGGCCGGCAAAGGCCTGGCCCCGCATCACCAGGAAGTAGCCGACCAATCCGGAGACAATCGCGACGATGGTACCGGCGGCAAAGGCGTTCTGCATGAAATCGTATTGGAACATCAGTCTCTCAACCCGCGGCGCTCGCCGCATTGTGATGGGCGTGCCCATCCGCGTGCCGGTGCGGTCCATGCTCCATCTCGTGCCCCTCGGAGACGATGAAGATGCGGCCGTTCACATGGATGACTTCAATCTCCGATCCGTAAAGCCGCGACAGAGTCGGCCCGGTGATGACCTCATCGACGCGGCCGAGCGCTGCATGTCCGCCGCCCAGATAGAGCACCCTGTCGAGAACGCCGAGCAGGGGGTTCAACTCGTGCGAGCTCAAGAGAACGGTGATCCCCAATTCGGTCTGCAGCGATTTGACGAGTTCGACCACACCTTGCTGGTGCCGCGGATCGAGATTGCTCAGAGGCTCGTCCAATAGAAGCATCTGCGGTTGGCCGATCAGCGCCTGCGCGATGAGCAGACGCTGGCGTTCGCCTCCCGATGTTTCGGACAGGGGACGCCGCGCAAGCTCGCGTGCGCCGACAAGCTCCAGGACGCGATCCACTTCGCTCCGCGCTGCCTTGCCGAGCATCGGCAGTCCCAGACGGTGACCGTTGACGACGCCGCCGACGAAATCCAGACCGCTCAGGCGGACTGTGCCGACATTGCTGCGCAATTGCGGAACATAGCCGATGGCGGGATTGCCGCGACGCGCCCGATGGCCCAGCACAAAGATCTCGCCGTAGCTTGCCGGCAGCAGGCCAAGGACTGCCCGCATGAAGCTCGTTTTCCCCGCGCCGTTCGGCCCCAACATGCCGATGAACTCATCAGTGCCAATGTCGAGGCTCACGCCGGAAAGAATGGAGCGCCCGCCGAGACGAAGCGTTACATCGCGGAATTCAATCGCGTTCAACGTGCCGCCCCGGAAAGCGCGCGATCCAGCGCATCCAGCTCGCGCGACATCCATTGCTGATAATTCTTTCCCGGCGGTTCGGTCTCGGTCGCGCCCACGACGGGAATGTGTGCCGCCTTCGCGATGCGTTCCATGCGTTCCGCCACCGGATCGCTCGCCTGGCTGTTGTAGATCATCACTTTCACCCGGTGCTTCTTGAGGTCATCTTCAAAAGCCGCGACGTCCGAGGCGCTGGGTTCAGTGTTGTTCATGACGGCGAGCTGAAAGGGCTGATTGCGAACGCTCATCCCGAGCGCCTGGAACATGTAGCCAAAGATGGGTTCGGTGGCCGTCACAGGCGCTCCTCGGTATTTCTGGCGCATGGACGCAATCCGGGCCTGGATCGGCTTGAGCGAATTGTCGAAACGCGCCAGCAGTCGCGCATAATCGGCTTTGTCGGCGGGATCTTTTCTCGCCAACGCTGCCGAGAGCGCCTTGGCCAGCGCCAGCATCGTGTCGGGCCGATACCAGATATGCGGATTATCGCCGGTCTTTGCGCCAATCAGCTTGGCAACGACGATCGTTTCGCGATGGGTCGAGCGCGCCGCGCCGAGAAGCTTTTTGATCCATGGATCATAGTCGATGCCGCTGTAAATCACGAAACTTGCGTTCGACACTTCGCGCGCGACGGACGGGCTGGCTTCGAAAAGGTGTGGGTCCTGGTCGGGGCTGGACAAAATGCTCGTCACGCCAACATGCGATCCGCCGATCTGTGTTGCGACATCGCCGTAGAAATTTTCGGCGGCAACGATCGGGATGCGACTGGTCGCAGCCTGGGCGCACTGGATGCAGCCGATGGAAATGGCAGCTGCCGCAATCACAAAATATCTCATATCCGTCTCCGGACGAAAGAAGCGCTGTCGCCGCCAAAGTCGGCCCTGGTTGACAAGCGATACGATATAACATTCCAATGTGTTACTCTACAGCATT
>DASYBT010000245.1:0-6749 GCA_036500585.1 Rhizomicrobium sp. | reverse complement strand
GATCCTGGCGGCGCTGGCGGTGGGCGAAACGCGGATCGCCGGCCTGCTCGAAGCCGAGGACGTGGTCAACACGGCAAAAGCCATGATGCAGTTCGGCGCCGAGGTGACGCGGGTCGGCGAAGGCGAATGGCGCGTGTGGGGGCGGGGCGTAGGCGGCTGGAGCGAGCCGGACGGCGCACTCGATTTCGGCAATTCCGGCACCGGATCGCGGCTCGTGATGGGCGCCATGGCGACTACGCCGATCACCGCCGTGTTCACCGGCGATGCAAGCCTGCGCAAACGGCCGATGAAGCGGGTGCTGGAGCCTTTGGAGAAGTTCGGCGCGACGTGGGGCGGCGACGGCGGGATGATGCCGATCACGCTCAACGGCGCGGATCGCCCCATCTGCATCGATACGGAGGTGACGGTGGCTTCGGCGCAGGTGAAATCGGCGCTTCTGCTGGCGGCGCTGAATGCGCCGGGCCGCTCGCGACTTTTTCAGCGCGCGCTGACCCGCGATCATACGGAGAAAATGCTGGCGACGTTCGGTGCGGAGGTTTCCGTGGTGCCAATGGAGAGCGGCGGCGAAGTGATCGAAGTGACGGGGGAAGCGGACCTTCGGCCGTGCTCCATCGACGTGCCGCGCGATCCTTCCTCTGCCGCGTTCCTGCTGGTGGCGGCGCTGATCGTGCCCAATTCCGAAATCACAATCCCGGATGTGCTGTTGAATCCACGCCGCATCGGCCTGATCGAAACCTTGCGCGAAATGGGTGCCGATATTTCCACCGCGAACCGCCGCACAAGCGGCGGCGAAGAAATCGGCGATCTCGTCGCGCGTTATTCGGATTTGCGCGGTGTCGAAGTGTTGTCGGAGCGCGCGCCATCGATGATCGACGAATATCCGATCCTTGCCATCGCGGCGGCAAACGCGTCCGGCCGCACCATCCTGCGCGGTTTGGAAGAATTGCGGGTGAAGGAAAGCGACCGCCTCTCCGCCATCATAGTTGGCCTGCGCGCCTGCGGTGTTCCGGTGGAAGAACTGGAAGATGGCATGATCATCGAAGGCCGCCCCGGCGATGTCCCCGGCGGCGCAACCGTTGCCACCCACATGGATCACCGAATCGCCATGTCCTTCCTGATCGCCGGCCTCGCCTCCCGCTCACCCCTCACGGTCGACGACACCTCCATGATCTCCACCAGCTTCCCGGAGTTTGAAAATTTGCTGCAGAATCTCGGCGCTGCTCTGCACGCCCCCTCCCCCGCGTCGCTGCGCTCCGCGCCCCCTCCCGCGAGGGGAGGGGGAAATTGATCGTGTATGCTGTGCATTGACATGCCGACGCACCGCAAACGTCCACGCCGAAAACTTCCCCCTCCCCTTGCGGGAGGGGGCGAGCAATCGTCCGCAGCGCAGGCGATTGCTCGGGGGAGGGGGCGGTCGACGCCTCCAACTATTCGCTCGCGCGAACTTCGCGCCAGCGCCTCAGAAGCCGAACGCAAGCTCTGGCACTGGCTACGGCGCAAAACGGTTTGCCGGCATCGCTTCCGCCGCCAGTTTTCGCTCGGTGCTTACTTTGCGGATTTTGTTTGTCTACCTGTTCGGCTTGTTGTCGAAGTCGATGGAAGTCAGCATCTCGAGCCTGAACAGATGCAACATAATGCAAGGCGCACCGCATGGCTGGAGCGAAACAATTTTGAGGTCATCCGATTCTGGGCAGGAGATGTGATTGCAAATGTCGAAGGTGTGATCGAGATCATCGAACGCGTGGTTCAAGAGCGAGAACAATTCCTGAAATATTCCCCCTCCCCTTGCGGGAGGGGGCAAATTCGAGCGGCCCCAGCCGCGAAGAATTTTGGGGAGGGGTGCGGCGGCGCGAGCCCCCTCCCCCGCGTCGCTCCGCTCCGCGCCCCCTCCCGCGAGGGGAGGGGGAAGACATGATTTGCAGCATCGTCATCGCCGTGGATGGGACGGCTGCGTCGGGGAAGGGGACGCTGGCGAAGAAGCTTGCCGCGCACTTCCATTTCGCGCATCTGGATTCTGGATCGCTGTACCGGCTGGTGGCACTGGGTGTGGTCGACGCGGGCGGCGATCCGAACATGGAAGCCGACGCGGTGAAAGCGGCGCGCGCCATCGATGTCGGCCGCCGAGACGATCCGCGCATCCGCTCGGCCGAAATCGGCCATGCTGCGTCGCTGGTGTCGGTGTTCCCAGCCGTGCGCCAGGCGCTGCTGGAGTTCCAGCGGAACTTTGCCGCAAATCCGCCCGGCAGCGCCCGCGGCGCGGTGATCGACGGCCGCGACATCGGCACCGTCATCTGCCCCGATGCCACCGCCAAGCTGTTCGTCGATGCCCGCCCGGAAGTCCGCGCGCAGCGCCGCTTCCTCGAACTCACCTCCTTTGGCGGCTGGCCGGACGAGGCGACCATCCTGAAGGAGCTGGTCGAACGCGACAAACGCGACCGCGAGCGCGCCGCCTCGCCGCTCAAGCCGGCGGCGGACGCCCTCTTGCTCGATACCTCCCAATTGGATATAGACGCGGCCTTCGCGGCCGCCCTCGCTCTCGTCAAACCGAAGGTCGAGGCAGCGCTCAACGCCGCGCCATAGGGGTTCAAGGAGACCCGGCGCGCTTCTTCCGAGCAGGCCCGAAATCGCGAACCGCAACCGATCCCGCCTCGCGGAATGAATCCGCGCGGAAGTCCATCGCGAAAGCGATCGGCATGGAAACATCTTGAACAGGAGTTCTATGGCAAGCGCAGCCGCCCAATCCATTGCAGCCCCGTCCCGCGCCGATTTCGCGGCGATGCTCGAAGCGAGCTTCAACACGCAATCGCCGCAGGAAGGCAACGTCATCAAGGGCAAGATCGTCGCCATCGAGAACGATTACGCCGTGGTCGATGTCGGGCTGAAGACGGAGGGCCGCGTACCGCTCAAGGAATTCGGCATGCCCGGCCAGCCGCCCAGCGTGAAGCTGGGCGACACCGTCGAGGTCTATCTCGAGCGGGTCGAGAATGCGCTGGGCGATGCGGTGCTGTCGCGCGACAAGGCGCGGCGCGAGGAAAGCTGGATCCGGCTGGAGAAGGCGTTCAACGATCAGGCCCGCGTCACCGGCGTGATCTTCGGCCGCGTCAAGGGCGGCTTCACCGTCGATCTCGACGGCGCCGTCGCATTCCTGCCGGGCAGCCAGGTTGACGTGCGCCCGATGCGCGATGTCGGGCCGCTGATGAACCAGCCGGAGAAATTCCAGATCCTCAAGATGGACCGCCGCCGCGGCAACATCGTGGTGTCGCGCCGCGCCGTGCTGGAAGAGCGCCGCGCCGAGGAGCGTTCCTCGCTGGTGGCCAGCCTCAAGGAAGGCCAGGTGCTGGAAGGCGTCGTCAAGAACATCACCGACTACGGCGCGTTCGTCGATCTCGGCGGCGTCGATGGCCTGTTGCACGTCACCGACATCGCCTGGCGCCGCGTCAGCCATCCGACCGAAGTGCTGAATGTCGGCCAGAACGTCCAGGTGCAGATCATCAAGATCAATCCCGAGACGCAGCGCATTTCGCTCGGCATGAAGCAGCTGCAGAGCGATCCGTGGGAAGGTGTCGCCGCCAAGTATCCGGTCGGCGCGCGCTTCCGCGGCAAGGTCACCAACGTCACCGATTACGGCGCCTTCGTGGAGCTGGAGCCCGGCGTCGAGGGTCTCGTGCATGTCAGCGAGATGAGCTGGGTGAAGAAGAACGTGGCGCCGTCGAAGATCGTGGTGCCCGGCTCGGATGTGGAAGTGCAGGTGCTGGAAGTCGATTCCAACAAGCGCCGCATTTCGCTCGGCCTGAAGCAGACGCAGGAAAACCCGTGGGAGCAGTTCGCCCGCGAACATCCGGCGGGCTCGACCGTCGAAGGCGAAGTCAAGTCGATCACCGAGTTCGGCCTGTTCGTCGGCGTCGGCGAGGACATCGACGGCATGGTGCACCTCTCCGACATCTCGTGGGACAAGTCCGGCGACGATGCGGTGAAGGATTACCAGAAGGGCCAGACGGTGAAGGCGAAGGTCCTCGATGTCGATATCGAGAAGGAGCGCATCAGCCTCGGCATCAAGCAGCTCGCCTCCGATCCGATGGACAAGGTGGGCACCGCCGGCGGGCCGCTGAGGAAGGGCAGCATCGTCACCGTCACGGTCACGGAAGTGAACGATGGCGGCGTCGAAGTGGCGCTCGCCGATGGCGTCAAGGCCTTCATCCGCCGCGCCGATCTGGCGCGTGATCGCGCCGACCAGCGCCCCGAGCGATTCGGCAAGGGCGACAAGATCGACGCCATGGTCACAACCTTCGACAAGGCGGCGCGCAAGATCGGCCTTTCGGTCAAGGCGCGCGAAGTGGCGGAAGAGAAGGAAGCCGTGGCGCAATACGGATCGTCGGATTCCGGCGCCAGCCTCGGCGACATCCTCGGCGCCGCCCTCAAGAAGCGCAGCACGAAGACAGACGACAAGACGGACGAGAGCGACGACGAGGGCGAAGCCGAAACGGAAGAATAGTCTCTCGCGCCTGCATCATCATCAAGGGGCGGGTGGCAACACCCGCCCTTTTCGTTTGCGCATCATCGCGACGACTCACGCGGAGCCGCGGAGAAGCAATCCGTGGGACTTCGTGCCCTTGGTGCGCTTGGTGGTGGAAGATCAACCACGAAGACCGCCAAGGCCACAAAGAAACCAAGTATGCTCCGCGCCTCCGCGTGCAAATTTCTCAAGCTCGCAATTCGTGATTTGCCCGCGCGAGATCGCTCATGCCTAGGTGCGCGCGTCATCAAACAGGGGATTTCCCACCGATGCTTCTATCGCGTTCCGATCTGACACGCCTTGCCTCCACGGCCCTGCTCTCGGCTTCCGCGCTCGCGCTTTGCGCAGCGCCGGCGATGGCGTCGAAATTCCACGTCATCTACAATTTCACCGGCGGCGCGGATGGCGGCGTGCCGCCGTTCACCCTGCTGCCGGACGGTAACGGCAATCTGCTGGGCACCGCGAACCAGGGCGGCAAGCACAATGCCGGCACCCTGTTTTCGCTGTCGCCGGGCGACGGCAAGACATGGCAGCTCAGCGTTCTGTACGATTTCACCGACAAGCAGGGGCAGCCGGGCTGGGGCCTCATCCCCGCTCGCCATGGCAGGGACTTCTTCGTCAACACGGGCTACGCATCGGTGCTCGGCGGTCCGTGCGGCAGCGTCGTCAAGGTCAAGCCGTCGGCAAGCAGCGGTGAAGACAGAGGCCACGTCGTCCTCACCTACACCAAGAGCCACGACGGCTGCCCGACCGGCAATCTGCTGCAGGACAAACACGGCAATCTGTTCGGCGTGACGCAGGATGGCGGCGCCAACAATTGGGGCTCGGTGTTCGAGCTCACGCGCGGCCACGGTGGCTACAGCGAAACCATTCTCTACAGTTTCCGCGGCGAAGAAGACGGCGGCGCGCCTTACAACGCCCTGATCGAGGACCATGCCGGCAACCTCTATGGCACGGCAACCGCCAGCACGAAGAATTCGGGAACGGTGTTCGAACTCAGCCCCAACGGCTCCGGCTACGATTACAAGGTGCTGCACGCTTTCATGGGCGGCGACGATGGTGGCCAGCCGGTCGCCGGATTGATCCGGGACGGCTCCGGCAATCTCTACGGCGCCACGGAATCCTGGGGCGCGAATGGCGGCGGCACGGTGTACGAATTGTCGCCGCAGCGCGGCAGCTGGTCGTTCCAGGTGCTGCACGCCTTGCCGGGCGGCAGCGGCGGACCGGTGACCTCGCTGACATGGGGCGGCTTGGGCCAGCTCTACGGCACCAATTTCTTCGATGGCGCCGACAGCTACGGCAGCGGGTTCAGCCTGACGCCGGCGAACGGCAAGTGGCGCTATCGCGATCTGCACGACTTCACCGGCGGCGCCGACGGCGGCTATCCCGGCGGCGGCGTGGTGATCGACACAGCCGGCGATTTGTTCGGCACGGCGGTGCTGGGCGGCACCGGCAACGGCGTGGTGTACGAGATCACGCCGTAGCTCCATCTGAGCACTCGAAGCAGCGAACCGCGCGGGCATCACCCGCGCGGTTTTTTTTGAACGCGTGATGGCCGTCACGGCGCAACTGCCGCGACTCCCTTACCAAAGCTATCCAATGCCATGCAGGAGCTGAGGATGGCGAAGAAACGCAAAACCGATGCCACGAGAAAACTTAAGGTAGCGATCGTCCCCGATCGGGAAGCCACGATCAGGCACACTGTCAATGCTGTGTTGCAGGACGAAACCGGGCTCGGGCCGGACTACACCAAGGTAATGGGAACCTATTACGGGCTTACGGGAGACAAGATCGGGGGCTTCCTTCAGTCCGTGGCCGATGAGCTACCTGCACCTTATCAATTCGATCCAGGCAAGATCGCGACCGGCGATGCTGCCACGTCGACGCTCGGTAACCTTGTCGGTTTGATCAGCCAATACACGATCCCCTGACGACAGTTGCACCAACTTCGGCAAGGAGCCCGAAATGAAACGCGCCGACTCACGTCTGATCTTCGTCGCCTGCGGCGGGCTCTGTCTTGTTACCGCGGCGGTCGTTCCAGGGTACGCCACATCCGTAACTCACGTTATGGATGCGCCGCAGAATGAAGTTTGCGTCCCGGATGTGGAGACGCCGGACCAGAGAATCGTCGACCGAGATGCCATGCTCGATTGGCTCGACATCAACAGTCACCTCTATATCCACAAGACTCGGTCCGGCTCGGGATCGAAGTTCGATCCGGTCGCGGTGTTCGCTG
>DASYBT010000244.1:0-4125 GCA_036500585.1 Rhizomicrobium sp. | reverse complement strand
CACTTAGGTCCTTCATTGATCCGACCTTTTCGCCCCTTGCCCTCGCGGCATCGAGTACCTAAAAGAGGAACAAGCCCTGTTCCTGGCCGTGATCGATCGATCCGACGCCGGGCTCTCTCGCGAGGCGCAAAGAACCGGGTCCGGGCGGCATTTGCCGCACGGAAAGATCGAATTGATGATGAACCACACCGCCAGAGTATCCCGCGATCCGCACCCGGCCCGGCCAGGTGGCGCGACGCTCCGGCTCCCTTCCAACCAGATCATGCAATCCGCTCCCCGCTCGGGCTGTGCCCGGAGCGCGCGCGCCAGTGGATTGCTCGGAGACCCTTATGCCCAAGCGCATGCTTATCGATGCCAGTCACCCGGAGGAGACCCGGGTCATCGTTCTCGACGGTAATCGCGTCGAGGAATTCGATTTCGAATCCGCCAGCAAGCGGCCCCTCAAAGGAAATATCTATCTCGCCAAGGTGACGCGCGTGGAGCCGTCGCTGCAGGCGGCATTCGTCGAGTATGGCGGCAATCGGCAGGGCTTTCTCGCGTTTTCGGAAATCCATCCCGACTACTACCAGATTCCGGTCGCCGACCGGATGGCGCTGCTGGCCGAGCAGCAGGAAGAAGCCCGGCGCGGCGATGATGACTTCGAAGCGGTTGAAACCGGCACCGCGACGGCCAGCGACGAAGAGCTCGAAGCCGAAGCGGAGTCGGAAGAGACGCAAGCCGAAGCGGCTGCCGACGACGACGAGAACGCGGAGGAATTCGAATCCGAGTCCGGCGATGCGGTGCACGACCGTCCGGCAGAATCGGAAGTCGAAAGCGGCTTCGAGACCGACCAGATCGGCTTCGGCGACAGGCACGATGACGATGCCGAGCAGGAAACTGCCCCCGAAGACGCGCACGTCGAATCCATTGTCGAACTCGCGGCGGAGGAATCGGAAGAAGGCATCGTCGACGAACAGGCTGCCTTCGACGCTGCGGAGGTGGATGCAGACGAGCATCCCGCTCAGCCGATCGAAGAGCCGGCGCCGGAAGACAATCACGACGAGGCGCATGGGTCAGAAGAGCCGAAATCGGACTCCCGCCCGGCACAGCCCCTGCGCAACCAGCGGCCATCGCAGCGCTGGATGCGCCGCCGCCATTACAAGATCCAGGAAGTCATCAAGCGCAAGCAGGTGATGCTGGTGCAGGTGGTGAAGGAAGAGCGCGGCACCAAAGGCGCGGCGCTGACCACCTACCTATCGCTCGCCGGACGTTATTGCGTGCTGATGCCCAACACGCCGCGCGGCGGCGGCATCAGCCGGAAGATCACCAACGCGGCCGACCGCAACCGCCTCAAATCCGCGGCCGCCGCCCTGGAACTGCCGGACGGCATGGGCCTCATCATTCGCACCGCAGGCGCCAACCGCACCAAGCTCGAGATCAAGCGCGACTATGAATACCTCCTGCGGCAGTGGGACCAGATCCGCGAACTGACCTTGCAATCGAACGCGCCGTCCTGCGTCTACGAGGAAGGCGACATCATCAAGCGCGCCATCCGCGATCTTTATGGCAAGGACATCAACGAGGTGCTTGTCGAAGGCGACGAGGCCTACAAGAACGCCAAGGACTTCATGCGCATGCTCATGCCGAGCCATGCGAAGAATGTGAAGCAGTATCGCGACACCTTGCCGATCTTCCAGAAGTACAATGTCGAGGCGCAGCTCGACGCCATGTTCTCGCCGACCGTGACGCTGAAGTCGGGCGGCTACATCGTCATCAATCAGACCGAAGCGCTGGTCTCGATCGACGTGAACTCCGGCCGCGCGACGCGAGAGCATTCGATCGAGGAGACGGCGCACAAGACCAATCTCGAAGCCGCCGACGAAGTGGCGCGGCAACTGCGCCTGCGCGATCTCGCCGGTCTGATCGTCATCGACTTCATCGACATGGAGGACGGCCGCAACGACCGCGACGTCGAGCGGCGGCTGCGCGATGCCGTGAAGAACGACCGTGCGCGCGTGCAGATCGGCAAGATCAGCCAGTTCGGCCTCTTGGAGATGTCGCGACAGCGGCTGCGGGCAGGCGTGGTTGCGAGCTCCACCATCCCCTGCCCGCATTGTGGCGGTCAGGGAATCGTGCGTTCCGTGGAATCGACAGCGTTGCGCGTGCTGCGCGCACTGGACGAGGAAGGCCAGCGGCAGAAGGCAGCGGCCGTTCTCATGAAGGTGGCGAACGATGTGGCGCTCTACACGCTGAACCAGAAGCGGCGCGAGCTGGCACGCATCGAAGCCGATTACGGCATGACGGTGGCCTTCGAGCCGAAAGATCAGCTCATGGCGGGGAGCTTCGAGCTCGACCGCATCGCGCCGAAGGCGATCGATCAGGCACCGCCGCCGCAGAAGCCGGTCGTCTCCGCCGAGATGGGACTCGCCACGCCCACCGACATGTCCGAAGCGGTGGAAGAGGACGAACATGAAGACGTCGACGCTGCCGAAGAGGAACATGCGGAGTCTCAGCCGGCGACCGAGGGCGCTGGCCAGCCGCAGCAAGGCAACGGAAAGAAGAAGCGCCGCCGCCGTCGCCGCGGCAAAGGACACGGCACGGGCAGCCAGGCGCCGCAGACATTGCGTGAGTCCATCCCCTCTGTGAACGTCGCAGACGCTGGACCCGTGCCTGAGGAGTATTCACCGGAGGCTCCGGGCCACGACTCTCACGTGCCACACCAACAGGATTCAGAGGGTGGTGCGCACGCTCACCAGCACGGACAAGGTCAGCCGGGACCGGCCTCCGGTTCCCGACGGAGGCGCCGCCGCCGACGCAAGCCGGGTGGCTCGCACGCGCCGGGACAGAACGGATCGCACGCCGGGGACATGCAGGGCTCCGAGTCGCGCGGCGATTCCGAACCGGCGTCCTCCGGTGATGCCTTCCGGCAAGCGCCCGTCGTGCCGAACATGCCATCGGAGCCGCTGTGGTCCTTCACGAGCGACGCGGCAGCATCGCCGGAGGTGCAGACGGCACACGAAGATCGTTATAGCAACGAGAATGTGCGGGCCCATGCGACTCCCGCCGCGCGGCCGAGCGAGCCGGATACCGGCGCTGCAGAGCAGGTCGTTGAAACGGCCGCGATGAGTGGACCCGCCAGCGACGAGTCGGCAAAGCCGACGCGCAAAGGATGGTGGCAGTTCCGCCGTAGCTGACCCACATGGCCGGCAAACCCGAAAAGCCAAGCCGACGCCACTGGACCGACACGCTGTTCGCCGTTGCCGCGCTCTTCGTTTCGGCGGTGTCGCTGTGGGTCGGCATTCGGACGGAAACGGCCAACGAGCAACTGGTTGCAGCGAGCTCATGGCCGTTCCTGCAGGTGCAGATCAGCAATGCCGATGCCAACGCAAAGCTCGACCTGCAATTTTCCGTCGAGAACACTGGCGTCGGTCCCGCCAAAGTCGAAACCTTTGAGGTCTTCTGGAACGGCAAGCCGTTCCGGTCCGCCGCCGAATTGCTCGGCGCGTGCTGCGGCTACAAGGTCGTTCCGGCCACCTCACCGGACGCGAAGAACCACACGCCCCTGATCACCGGGACGGTGCAAGGCGCGGTGTTGCGCCCGGGCGAGCCCAAGACGTTCATCCATTATGCGCTAAACGCCGACAATCTTGCGGTGTGGAAAAAGCTCGACAAGGCACGCGAGCAGATGAGCTACCGCGTCTGCTATTGCTCGGTGCTCAATGATTGCTGGCGCAACGTGCTGCGGTCCGAGCTCTACTTTCCCGGGCAGCTTCATCCGGAAAAGGCGAGGACTTGCCCGGTCCCGGTTGTGGCCTACACAAAGTAATCCCTGCCCTGCGCCTGACGGTGCGGACGCCCGCAGCGGCAATTTGCCCATCGCCGGTTTTATTCACAGATCAAATCGGCGCCTCGCATTGCAGCGCAGCAGAATCTGCCAAAGCCTGTCCATTACGAGAATCGACTGATTTGCGACAGATTGTTTCAGGATCTTGCGCGGACAGATCGGGGGGAGAGCGACTGTGTGAGGTGTCAAGCGATTTGCCATGGGGTTTTGTCCCTGAGGATGGCGTTGAGGATGGTGAGCAGTTTCCGGGCTGTGGCGATGAGAGCGACCATTTTGGGCTTGCCGGCCGCGATGAGTCGCTG
>DASYBT010000243.1:0-9313 GCA_036500585.1 Rhizomicrobium sp. | reverse complement strand
CAGCGACTCATCGCGGCCGGCAAGCCCAAAATGGTCGCTCTCATCGCCACAGCCCGGAAACTGCTCACCATCCTCAACGCCATCCTCAGGGACAAAACCCCATGGCAAATCGCTTGACACCTCACACAGTCGCTCTCCCCCTCAAAGGGGGGAGAGGGGGTTCCACAAGCTGCTGCCGCATCTTTCCGCCTCGTCTTGCGTTTTGATAACGCGGACGGAACGGGGGCAGCCTTGCGGCAATTTGCTTCAAAAGCGGCGGGAGCGCTGGCACTGCTAGTAGTGGGCGCGGTGAATGCTGTGCCGGGCAGCGCGCATGCCGCAGCCGACGACACGCCGACGGAGCACGGCACCATCACCGTGCTGTTCGAGAACGACGTGTTCTACCGAACCGATCGCGACTATTCGAACGGCGTGCAGATCGCCTGGACCTCGCCGGTGCTCAGCGATGGTGACTGGGCAGTGGACCTTGCCGACAAGCTGCCGTTCTTCTCGTCCGGCTCGGAAGTGCGCAAGAGCTACGCGCTCGGCCAGGATATCTTCACGCCGTCGGACATCTCGCTCAGGAACCCGCCGCTGACGGATCATCCTTACGCCGGCTATCTCTACGGCGCGCTTGGCGTGATGGGGAAAACGCCCGCCGATACGCCCGGCGATGGTGACCGTCTCGATCAGCTGCAGCTGCAGTTCGGTGTGGTCGGGCCGGACTCGCTTGCCGAACAAACGCAGAAATTCGTCCACGCCATCCTGCACGACCAGAAGCCGATGGGCTGGCACACCCAGCTGCACAACGAACCGGGCCTCGTGCTCACCTACGAGCGCAGCTGGCGCTACCGCGCCTCGGTGTTCGATGGTTTGCAGGTGGAAGGTTCGCCGCACGTCGGCGGCGCTGTCGGCAATGTGTACGACTTCGCCAATGCCGGCGCGGAGGCGCGCATCGGCTTCGACCTGCCGGATGATTTCGGTCCGCAGCGCGTCGATCCCAGCCTGCCTGGCTCGTACTATTTCGAGCCGCAGCACGCTGGCGCATTCGGCGCCTACGCCTTTGCCGGCGTCGACGGCCGCGCCGTCGGGCGCAACATCTTCCTTGACGGCAATACCTGGCAAGCGAGCCGCCATGTCGACAAGAACACGTTGGTCGGCGACTTGGATTATGGCGCGGCCATCGCGTGGGGCGCCGTCCGGCTCACTTACACGCATGTGTTCCGCACCAAAGAATTCAAGACACAGAAGGGTGCGGACCAGTTCGGTGCTGTCAGCCTGTCTGTGCGGTACTGAAGAGGTGCGGTCTCGTGTTCAACATGCGAGGACGCTCAGATAGCCCTGCTTGCCGTAATCGAGGAGCGCCGCGTCACGCGTGACCACGGTGTAACCGTATTCGCGCGCGGTCGCCGCGATGATGCGATCGGCAGGATCGCGGTGCAGCTTCCCGGGCAGATACGAAGCGGCAATGAGAACTTCCGGCGTTAATTCGCATAATTCAATGCCCGGTGTCGTTTGCAGTCTTTCGAACCAGCGTTGCGGCGTGAGCACCGACTTCAGTCGTCCTTTGCTGCCCAACATGCCAACCTCCCATGCCGTGATGGGAGAGACCTGCAGGGGCAAATCGGCTTCAGAAGCTCGCTTCATGGCCTCGGTGGCCGCAGGTGCCATGCGCTCCCCGCCGACAAGATAGATGGCGGCGCAAGTATCAATCAGCAGCGGCTTCATTTCTTCGGCCGCGAGAAACCTTGTTCAATGGTGTCCCAATCGGCATCCATTTCCTTTTCAATCTCGGCCCATTCCTGATCGGAATACATCGGGCTGGTCAGATCGTAGCCCGGCTCGATCGAGAAGGTGCCTTTCATCGCGCCAAAAGCGGGGTGATGGCCAAATGGCTTTTCCGCAGTGTGTGTGAACATGCGAGTGCTCTCCATCATGCCTTTCGGCTGCTTAGCCTGCGAAGCGCGGCGGAAGACCAGCTTCCTGGCTGCCATATCGACATGCTCCGTCTCGTATCCCGCGGCGAGCCAAGCCTTGGCATGCGAATGGCCGCGCTCTTCATTCGCCCACCAGGGACGATGGCGAAAGGCGGACGCAGGCAGCTTCCGGTCGATCACCGCCTCAACTTCCTTGAACGTCATTGGGATTCGTGTGCCCGCATTCTTCTTCAGATAGTCGCCGAGAGCTTTGTAAACCGCCATAGTAACCTCCGTATACCTGAATAGTAAGCCATATAGTACTTGGCGGTCAACCCTTTTCCCATTGGCCGAAGAGGTCATTGCCGCTCAACGGCTTTGGAGGCAGAAGGCAACCGATGCGCTCGCTCCCGGACATTCTCTACAATTTCCACTGGATCGTGCCGGGCGAGGCGGCGCGTTCGGCGCAGGCCTATGCGGGATTCCTCGGGCCGTTCCTCAAGCGGCACGGCATTCGAACCGTGATCAACATGCGTGGCGCCAACCCGCGGTTCCGCTGGTGGCATTACGAAACGCGTGTGTGCCAGCAACTGGGTATCGTCCATCGCGACGTAAAGATGAATTCGCGTCTGCTGCCGACGCGCGCCATGCTGCTCGATCTGCTGAACGCGTTCGATGTCTGCCCGCGGCCGCTTCTGCTGAAATGCTCCGGCGGGCAAGACCGTACAAGCTTCGCTTCGGCGCTCTATCTTCTGCACACGCGTGCGCTCGCGGCACGCGCAGAAGCCGAGGCGCAATTTGCAGCCTGGCCTTATCTGCACTGGCCGAAACAGCAGCAGCGCTGGCTGAAGCAGTTTGTCCTCTATGCCGAAGAGCACATGGCTGCGCGATCTCTGCGCGAATGGATGGAACGCGACTACTCGCCGGAGCAGTTCAAGATCTGGCTCGAGGCGCGCGGGCTGGGTGGCGCCTTCCGCGGCATCTACACGCCGCCGAAACGAAAAGCTGTTGTGAGCGATGCGCGGCACCAGAGTTGAAATCGGACCCGGCATCGTGCTGTGGCGCGAGGCGCTCGATCGCGCCGAACAATCTGCGCTGATCACAGACATCTTCGCGCGCGTGGAAGATGCACCGTTCTATCGCCCGGCCATGCCGAAATCCGGCAAGCCCTTTTCCGTGCAGATGACCAATTTCGGTCCGCTCGGCTGGGTCTCCGACATCGCCGGCTACCGCTACGCGCCGAGGCACCCGATCACCGGCAAACTTTGGCCGCAAATTCCGCGGGCGCTGCTCGATCTCTGGGACGACGCGACGGCGTATCCTGCGCCGCCGGAATGTTGCCTGGTCAACCTCTATCGCGATGGCGCGCGCATGGGGCTGCACCAAGACCGCGACGAGCCGGCCACGGATGCGCCGGTGCTTTCCGCTTCGCTGGGCGATGACGCGCTGTTCCGTATTGGCGGCGCCACCCGCAAGGGCCCGACCCAATCCCTCAAACTCTCGTCCGGCGATGTGCTGGTGTTCGGCGGCCCGGCGCGGCTGGCCTTCCACGGCATAGACCGGGTGCTGCCCGGCACGTCCACTCTCATCCCGGGCGGTGGTCGGATCAACCTGACCCTGCGGCGTGTCACCCGAGCCCAGATGCAAAAAGACGCCCGACCAGGGGGCTGATCGGGCGTCGTTGCGCCGTTACGCGCTGGTGCCGGGAGGGGATGACCGGCACCCTCGGAAGGTCGCCATCCAGCGTGCGAGCGGGGGGGCAGTGCCTGCTGGACGTTCGTACGACCTTCCAAGGAGTAAACTATGCAACCGTGCAACAGTTTGCAAGTATTTTCTTTGACTGGATAAAAGTGATTTCTTGGTAATGGACAGTGGCTTTTAGGGCACACATTTCGGCGTCCGGCGGAAAGCCTGAGGCAAGCTGTTGCAACGCAACACCACGCGCCGGAACATAGGATTTCGCCACCGCCCCGCCACTCACGACTTGGTGAGCAGAGGCGCGGATTACAACCGCCAGCGCCGCATAGCCAAAGTTCAAAGCTTGCCTTTGACCCCGGGGCAGGCCGGACGCCATATGGCCCGGACCATGTCCGACTCGCGTACCACCGCCGCCCGCCCTGCGGGCCCTCGCCGCGGCTTCGATTCCCGCCTGATCGAAGGGCCGATCGTGCGCGCGCTCTTCCTGCTGGCTGTGCCCATCATGGCGGCCAACATCCTGCAGGTGGCCTATCAGCTGGTGGATGCCTTCTGGGTCGGCCGGCTGGGCGCTGCGGCTGTTGCGGCGGTGTCCGTCACGTTGCCGCTGATGTTCGTGCTGATTGCCGCCGGCATGGGGTTCGCCATCGCCGGCACCACTCTGATCGCGCAATACACCGGCGCGCGCGACCACGCCATGGTGGACCATGTGGCGGCGCAGACCTTGCTCACCATTCTCGCCGTCTCCATCGTGCTTGGGGCGATCGGTTACGCGCTGGCGCCATCGCTGCTGCATCTGATGAGCGTGGCGCCCGACGTGTTCCGCAACGCACTCGCCTTCATCCGCATCATGTTCGTCGCGCTGCCGCTGATGTTCGTCTACGCAATGGCACAGTCGCTGATGCGCGGCGTGGGTGAGGTGAGGGTGCCGCTCTACATCGTGGCTGGCACGGTCGTGGTGAATTTCTGCCTCGATCCCATCCTGATCTTCGGCCATCTGGGCGCGCCCGCGCTCGGCGTGAGCGGTGCGGCGATTGCCACGGTGGTGTCGCAGCTGTTGGCAGCGATTGTCGCGCTGTGGCTGCTGTTCGGCGGACGCTACGGCATCCATGTGCACTGGCTGGACTTCAAGCCGGATTTCCCCTTCGTCAAGCGTGCCTTCCTGCTGGGTTATCCGGCTTCCATCGAGCAATCGGCCCGCGGCCTCGGCCTGACGGTGATGACCTTCCTCATCACCAGCTTCGGCACGGTGGTGACGGCGAGCTACGGCGTCGGCGTCAACATCTCCAATGTTGTGGTGATCCCGGCGATGGGATTCTCCATGGCGACCTCCACCATTGTCGGCCAGAGCATCGGTGCGGGAAACCTCGCGCGGGCGGAAGCGGTGGCGCGCCTGTCCTCGCTCATCACCTTCGTCGTGCTGAGCGCGATGGGGGCGCTGTCGTTCGCGTTCGCGCCGGCCATTGTCGCCTTCTTCGTGCCGATGTCGCCGCAGGTGATCGCTGAAGGATCGCATCTCATCCGTATCATCGCCTGGAGCTTCGGCTTCATCGGGCTGCAGTTCGCGTTGCTCGGCGTGCTGCGCGCCGCCGGTGAAATGATTCCAGCGATGATGACCAGCCTCGTCTCCCAATGGGTGCTGCAGCTGCCGCTCGCCTACATTCTTGCCAGGCACACCTCGCTCGGCGCCAACGGATTGTGGTGGTCGATGCCGTCCGCCAACGTGGCAACCTCGGTCATCGCCGGAGCGCTGTTCCTGCGCGGCAGCTGGAAGACGAAGCGGCTGGTGCGTCCCTCCACGCCGGTTGGGCAAGAGCAGCAACAAGTAGAAATCGAAGCCCAGATGGAAGCCGCACCTTAAGCGCTTTCAAACAGAAACAAACCGTCATCACCCGGTCGGCCCCGGACTTGTTCCGGGGGCGATCCGGGTGATCCATCTTCGATTTGACAGGAGGAAAAATGGGTCGCCCGGACCTCGCTATTTCGCTCGGCCGGGCGATGACGATGGAGAGTTCGATTCCCTTTTAAAACAACAACGCTCCAGGCACTCACATCTTCCCGTAATCCCGCGCGGTGCGGTCGATGGCGGATTTCAGCTTGGCGATGATCTCCTCGATCTCGTCTTCGCTGACCGTCAGCGGGGGGGCGAGCACCATCGTGTCGCGGATCGCGCGGCTGATGAGGCCGCTGCCGAAGCAGTAGTTGCGGCAATGCGCGCCGACATCGCCGATGTTGGGGAAGAACTCGCGCCGCGAATTGTCGGGCACCAGCTCGATGGCGGCGAGCAATCCCTTGCCCCGTACTTCGCCGACGATCGGATGATTCTCGAACGTCTCATGCAGGCGGCGCTGCAGGTATGGGCCGATGGAATCCTTGACCCGTGCCACCAATCCCTTCGTTTCTATGACCTCGAGATTCTTGAGTGCCACGGCGCTCGCCACTGGATGGCCAGAATAGGTGTAACCGTGCACGAGTTCTTCGTTCGAGGCGAGAATCGTTTCGGCCATGCGCGCGCCGAGCGAGATCGCGCTGATCGGCTGATACCCGGACGACAATCCCTTCGCCATGGTGAGGATGTCGGGATGAATGGAATAGGTCTGGCAGCCGAACCATTCGCCAGTGCGGCCGAACCCGGTGATCACTTCGTCGGCGTGCAGCAGCACGTCGTATTGGCGGCAGATGCGCTGCACTTCCCCCCAGTACGTCGCCGGCGGGAAGATCAATCCGCCCGCGCCCTGCACCGGCTCTGCCGAAAACGACGCGACGCGATCCGCGCCAAGCTCCAGGATTTTCTCCTCCAGTTTCTTCGCGATGAACACACCGAAGGTTTCCGGATCCATGTCCTCATAGCCGGCCGCGCGCGCGCCGAACCAGTACGGCGCCGGCACCTTGTCGAAACCGGGAAGCGGCAAATCCCATTGCGGGTGCATCGGCGTCAGGCCAGAGAGCGACGCCGCCGCCATCGTCACGCCATGATAGGCCAACTCGCGCGACAGATGAATCTTCTTCTCGCGCTTGCCCCTCAGATTCCAGTAGTAGCGGATGAGTTTCAGCGCGCTGTCGTTCGCCTCCGATCCGGAATTGGCGAACAGAACGCGCGTGTGGCCGTGCGGCAGAAGTGTGGCGAGCTTTGCCGCCAACTCGATGGTGTAGGGGTTCGAGGTCTTGAAGAAGTGGTTGTAGTAGGGAAGTGTGTTCAGCGCCTCGCAACCGGCTTCGGCCAATTCCTTGTTGCCGTAGCCCACCTGCACGCACCACAGCCCCGACATGCCGTCGATGATCTTGTGACCTTCAGAGTCCCACAGATAGACGCCATTGGCCTTGGTGATGACGCGCACGCCTTCTCTGTTGAGCGCGGCGGTATCGGAGAACGGGTGGACGTGGTGAGCGGCGTCGAGCGCCTGCCAATGCTTGGTGAGATTGTGCGTTTCGCTGGGCATGTTCGGAATCCGGAAAGTCAGAGGACGGAAATCGGAAGAGTGGCGAAGCCGATGCGGGCGCAGAGAATGAGCAGCGCAGACTTCCGTGTCATAGCGGCATGCTAGCAGAGCAGCGCGGCGAAACTCAAATCCAGCGGCGGACTTTCTTCGTGTAATCGTCATAAGTCGCGCCGAATTGGCGGCGCATCTTGGCTTCCTCGAACGGGATGTGCACCGAGTTGGCGATGATGAACACGAGCACCGGCACGGCATACATCGGCGGCGTGCCGACCCACAGCGCGATGCCGAGCGAGATCAGCACCAGCCCGAGATACATCGGATTGCGCGTGACGCGGTAAGGCCCGCGGATCACCAGTTTCTTGTTCGTCTCCGAATGCGGCATGATTTCGGTGTCTTCGCGGCGGAAGAGGAAAAATGCCGACTGTGACACCACCACGCCGATGACGATCAGCGCGATACCGAGCCAGACGATGCGCAATTCGCCGTGATTCTTCCATCGCACCAGCCAGCTCGCCGCGCCGGCGAGCGCGAGAAACAGGAACATCCAGATCGGCGGCGGAATGCGGATCATGGACTTCAGCATAGCAATCTCCCTCGCCCCCACGAAGTGGGGGGAGAGGGTTCGGGTGAGGGAGTAAAGCAGTCGGACGGCCGCCAGCACTACGCAAGCGTCGATACCCCCCTCACCCTACCCTCCCCCTCAAAGGGGGAGAGGGAGGTCTGTTGCTCAACCCGCCATCCTGGCCCGTGCCGCCTCGGCGGTGGCGAGCCACGAGGGCAGCGACTGCAGATCGGCGCCCCAGCGCTGAATTCCGCGATACGGTTCGAATGGAAACTTCGCCTGCTCGGCGATCCAGAACATGGCGCCGAGGGAAAAATCCGCCGCCGTGAGCGCATCGCCGGCAACATAGCGGTGCTTCTGCAATTGTCCATCGAGCACAGGGCAGATGCGCGCCATCAGTTCGTTGCCGCGCGCGATTTCCTTTTCATCCGGGTCGCCGCGGCCGAACAGTTTCTTCACATAGTTCTCGAAGGCGAAGATGGCGCAGGCCGGGTCCCAGTGCGCGCTGTCCCAGAACTGCCACTTCGTCACGCTGACGCGCGCTTGCGGCTCGTCCGGCAGCAACCGCGCATCCGGGTTCCTCGATGCCAGATACTGCACAATCGCGTTCGACTCCCACAAGGTGAAACCATCGTCTTCCAGCACGGGCATGCGCATGTTGGGGTTGAGGGCGGTGAATTCCGGCGTGCGTTGCGTGCCCTTGGCGAAATCGACCGGCGCAATCTCATAGGGAATGCCGAGGTGGGTGGCGCACCACATCACCTTGAACGCACGCGGGCTTAAGGGAAACACATGCAGCTTGATCGTCATGGCATCGTTCCTTTCAGGGTTCGTCATCGGTCAGAGGAAGGGAAGCAGCAGAAGCGCTGCGGCGATGGCGGCGCCGAAAAGCATCTGTGCTGCGTTGGCGCGCATGTCAGCTTCCCGCTGCTTCGGCATAGAGGCCGAGCAAGCCGCTCCACCCCTGCGGGCTGTCGATGGCCTCACGAATTCCTTCGGCATCGACGGCGGTCACCCGATGCACGAGCTCGACGCGTGTGACGTTCGCGGTTTCGGCGGTGAACTGAACTTCGACGGCGCTTTCCACCGCCTCATCCAGCTCGAACTTGCTGTTGAGATGCCACGACAGCACGATGCGCGACGGCGGCTCCCACACCAGCACCTTGCCCCAGTCGCATTCCGATCCGTCGACGCCTTTCTCGTACCAGCGGCCGCCCTGGCGCGGCTCGACGAACACATCGGCCATCTCCGCTTTGCCAATGTGATGCGACTTCGGCCACCACTTGCCGAAGCGCGCGGTGAACACGTCGAAGGCACGCGCCTGTGCTGCGTTGACCGTGATCGTCTTGCGCACCGGCGCCGGCGTGATCTTCACAGGCGCGGCCATTGCGAGTCCTCGCTTGGTTCGGTGGGTTCGTCGTCTTTCTCGGCTTCCGCCTTGAAGGCTTCCAACGCAGCATCCCAGAACTGGTCGAGCCAGGCGCGTAAGGGGCCGAGCCCATTGGGATCGATATGGTAGATGCGTTGCGTGCCGCGCCGTTCCTCGCGCACCAGACCGGCCTCCTTCAGCACTTTCAGATGTTGCGACACGGCCGGCCGGCTGACCGGCAGGCGGCGTGCGATCTCGCCCACTGGCTTGGGGCATTCGCGCAACTGCTCGAGCACCGCGCGGCGGGTGGGATCGGCAATGGCGGCCAAGGCATTCTCGTAAGCCATGACTT
>DASYBT010000242.1:0-1718 GCA_036500585.1 Rhizomicrobium sp. | reverse complement strand
CAGCCGCTTTGGCGGCATCCCCAGGGAATTGCCGTGGCCGATGTTGCCCGCATTCACCTTGCAAAAGGCGCAGGCGGTATTGCCCGATGCGATCGCGTTCGCCCTGCTCGGCGCCATCGAATCGCTGCTGTCGGCGGTGGTGGCCGACGGCATGACCGGCCGTCGGCATCGTTCGAATTGCGAGTTGGTGGCGCAGGGTTTTGCCAATATCGGGTCGGCGCTGTTCGGCGGTATCTGCTGCACCGGCCTGATCGCCCGGACCGCGACCAACATCCGCGCCGGCGCGCGCAGCCCGGTGTCCGGCATGCTGCACTCGGCGTTCCTGCTGTTGTTCATGCTGATCGCAGCGCCATTGGCGAGCTACATCCCGCTGGCGGCGTTGGCGTCGGTGCTGGTGATCGTCGCCTGGAACATGGCGGAAAAGCAGGCGTTCGCGACCCTGATCCGCTCCTCGCGCGGTGACGCCACCGTGCTGCTTGCGACTTTTCTGCTGACGATCTTCCGCGACCTCACCGAGGGCATCCTGGTCGGCTTCGCGCTCGGCGCGGTCTTATTCATCAACCGCATGGCGGAGATGACCGGCATCGAGGCGCAGGCGCCGCTGGTGACCGCCGACCGGGCCGACGACAGCAATGGCGATCGCATGCCTTACGATTCAAGCATGGTTGCCGATCCGGACGTGCTGGTGTACCGCATCACCGGCGCGTTCTTCTTTGGCGCAGCGTCGGCAGTTGGCACGGTGCTGGACAGCATCGCCGATACGCGCAAGGCGTTCGTGGTGGATTTCGCAGGCGTGCCGCTTCTGGATTCCACCGCCGCCAACGCAATGAGCCGCGTTGCGGCCAAGGCGAAGCGGCAGGGCATCCGGCTGTTCATCACTGGTGCATCGCCGACGGTGCGCCGTGCGCTGTTGACCTATGGCGTCAGGCCACCTCGCGCGCGCTACCGCGAAACCATTGCGCGTGCGATCGCCGACATCAGAGAGCGGCGCGAGACGCCACCCGCCGTTCCTGATCACCTCGTCGTCAGTTAGCCCCGCGCTTTCGTCACAGGCGCTTCCCAATCCGGCTACTTTCGTGAACACTGTCATATCGCTACAAGCGGATTTCCGCTGCTAGCATCGCGTTCGTGGGAGGCACGATGGACAAGATCGCCCTGTCCTTGAAAATGAAGCGGCTGTCCGCCTGGCTTGATGGCCGGTGCGAGCCGGACAGGCTTGTGCGCAAGGTTTTCGATGGTCCGCCGTTCGGCCAGTGCTACGTCACTATCGATCGCAATCGGCAAGGGCGATTTGCCTCCATCAATATGAACCGTGTCTATCTGTGCGGTACGGAAGCCGGACTGACGCCCGACGGCATCGCGCGCCTGATCGAGCTGTTCAGGGCCGAAGGCGTCGAGCGGTTCTTTGTCTGGCTCAGCCCCGGCCCCGACATGGAGATCGTGCGCGGCTGGCTCGAGGCGCGTGGCCTGTCACGAATCCGTCGCACCGGCTATCCGACGCTATGGCGCAGAGCCCGTTCCAGCTTTTCGTTCAGGACCGACCTCAGCGTGCGCGAGGTCGGCGTGGACGAAATTGTCGCCAGCCGCGAGCAGCTCGGCGCCACGCTGTGGCCGGGATATCTGCGATCCGCGGGCAAGGAAAACTTCTCCCACTACATGGCTTTTGACGGCGCGCGGCCGGTGGCGATCGCGGCGCTCTGCATATTCGAGGAGATCGG
>DASYBT010000241.1:0-25151 GCA_036500585.1 Rhizomicrobium sp. | reverse complement strand
GCATGATCGCGCCGGACATGGCGACGTTGCTCGCCTTTGTCTTCACGGATGCGAACCTTCCATCGCCCGTGCTGCAGGAAATGCTGTCGGCTGGGGTCAAGACTTCCTTCAACTGCATCACCGTGGACAGCGATACTTCGACCAGCGACACGCTGCTGTTGTTCGCGACCGGCAAGGGCGCCAAACATCCATCGATCAAGACCGCAGCTGACAGGCGGCTATCGGATTTCCGCCGGAAGCTCGATGCTGTGCTGCTCGATCTCGCTTTGCAGATCGTGCGCGACGGCGAAGGCGCGCGGAAGCTCATCCAAATCGATGTCAGCGACGCGACCTCGGATGACTCGGCCAAGCGGATCGCGCTCACGATTGCCAATTCCCCTTTGGTCAAGACGGCCATTGCGGGAAGCGATGCCAATTGGGGTCGCGTCGTCATGGCCGTCGGCAAGGCAGGCGAACCTGCCGACCGCGACAAGCTGAAAATCTGGTTTGGCAAACAATTGGTCGCAGAGAACGGTGCGCGAGCCGCCGCTTACAACGAAGCTGCCGCAACAAAAGCCGTAGCCGGGAGCGAAGTGTCCATTGCCGTCGATCTGGGCCTTGGCGAAGGCCGTGCGCGGGTTTGGACCTGCGATCTGACGCACGGCTATGTCGACATCAACGGCAGCTATCGGAGTTAGTCGTCCGGACCGGGGGCGGCATTGTATCGCCCCCGATACCGCTGCATCACTTCTTGAGCTTGGCCGGCGGTGGCGAACTCAGCCACGGGTCATACACTACATTGGAACCCGCCACCGCGGAGCAGCGCTTGCTGTTGGGTCCTTTTGAGCAGCCCCACCAGTTATCTTGCGCGTTCACGCTCCCGCTTCCGAGATTATCCAATCCGGTGTTGCCCCCCAGGAGGCTGTTCTCGTGCGCCTCCACCGTCGCAGGCGTGTTGGTGACAACATCGATTCCTTCGCGTTTGACCGTGTTGTGATAGATCAGAAGTCCGTCGATGGCGGAAACGCCGAACGCGTTGATTCCGGTCGGGCCTGGCGTAGCTGCATCGGCGGTATCGGGACCGTTGTTGGCGATGAAATTGTCCTCGATGACGTTGTTGCTGAAATCCTCGCTCGGGCTGTGAGCATGAATCGCAAGCCCCGGCATTCCGTTCCCGATCATTTGGTTGCCGACGATGACATTGTCCGACACCCTCGCGCCGGGCAGGAATGCGAATAATCCGATACCAGCACCGGGAGCGCTGGTGCCATTACGCAGGCTCGTGTTTTCTGTCACAAGAATTTTGTAGATTCCGAACGGCGTGCTGCCCAACCCGGGAGCCGGCGGATGCGACGGAATCGTGATGCCGCAGTCCCAAATGTTGTCCCTGACGACGTTGTTCGAAATAACATTGTCATGGTTGGCCGCGGTTTCGTCGCTGATCAGAATGCCACCGGCATTGTTGGCGACGAGATTGCCCGCAACGCTCGAATGATCGGTCCCGATGAGGTGGAGACCCTCGCCGCAATCCTCGGCTTCCGAGGTCTCGAAGGCGGGAAGTCCGGGACAGGCGGCATTCTGCGTGTCGAGGCTCTGATTGTTGTGGATGACCTGATTATTCTGCACGGTCACGTTGGAGGCATTGGTCACGAGGATGCCTTCGAAATTGGCGCGCGCGACGGTGAAGCCGGAGATCGTCACGTTGGCCAAACCAGGATTGTCCAACCCATCGACATTGAGACCGTTGGCCTTGCCCCTGGCGTTGATCACCGTGGTGGCGGAATTCTCGCCGATCAGCTGGAGTGGTTTGCCGATGACCACGTCCTCTCTGTAGGTTCCGGATGCGACGGTGATGGTGTCTCCCGGCGCTGCGGCCGCGACTGCCTGTGCAATTCTCTTGTAGCAGGCCGTATTGCCGCGATCGACGCAGAGGACGGCGGCGCTTGTCGTCTGCCATGATGTGATGCCAAGGATCGTGACAGCGAGCGCGGTCAGTGTGGCTTTTTGCATGGATCATCCCCGTATGGTGGCTTGGTACGCATGAGCAAGCCGACGTACCATGGTTCTCTCGGCGCGGCGACGGCGGCGCGATTCAACTCGCTGTTGCGATTGGAGCTTGACAAGGACACGACGTTGCCGGGCGAGCAGACGAGTTCTCTGTCGCTCCATGAGCGATAGGCGGGAAACTGGGGTATTTCTTTAACAGTCCTTAATGCGGGAGGCGGAACATGCAACCCATGAGGGCGAAGGTGGTTCTGGTAGCCGCCTGTGCGCTCGCCGATGCCGACGGTCGTGTGCTGATCGCGCAGCGCCCGCCGGAGAAAGCGATGGCGGGATTATGGGAATTTCCGGGCGGCAAAGTGGAGGAGCAGGAACGTCCGGAGGACGCGCTCATCCGCGAACTCAAGGAAGAGCTTGGTATTATCGTCAAGGAGGCCTGCCTCGCGCCTTTTACCTTCGCGTCGCACAGCTATCCGGACTTTCATCTCCTGATGCCGCTCTATCTGTGCCGTCGATGGGAGGGCACGCCGCAACCGCTGGAGCATCCCGCGCTCAAGTGGGTTCGGCCCAAAGATCTTACGAATTACGCCATGCCGCCCGCCGACCTGCCGCTCATTCCCATGCTGCGCGACCTGCTTTGAAGCTTTTCTTCGCGGATGAGAGCGGCGCCACCGCGATCGAGTACGCGATGATCGCGAGCCTGGTTTCGGTCTTCATCTATGGAGCCGTGGCGCTCGTTGGACAGACCATGGAGCAGGTGTTCTACGACAAGCTCCAGCACATGTTCGACTGATGCGGGCGGTCAGGCAGTTCCGGTGAGATAAATAACGTCGAAAGTGGCAAGCAGCCGGCCGCTTTCGTCGGAATTGTTCGCGCGATAATTGGCCATCGCCGCAGACAGAACATCGCGACGGAGAAACTTTCGGCTGCGCTGCTGCAGCATGTTCGTTTCGCCCAGCGCGCGAAGATCGCGCGTCAGTCCGGCAAATTCCCGATAGCGCACCGTCGTCCGCTCCACATCGGCAACTGGATTGCCGAAACCGGCGCGTTGCAGCAGCGCGCCTAAGTCGCGGACATCTGCAAACGGCAAGACCCGCGGACTGGCGCCGCCGCGCAAGTCGCTCTCTGCAGCCGCGAAGGCGGCGCGCAATTCCCGCAAGGTCTCGCCTCCGAACATCGCGCCGACGAACCGGCCGCCCTCGCGCAAGGCTTGCCGAATCTGGATGAGGACGCCGGGCACGTCGTTCACCGCATGCAGCGACAAGATGCTGGTGATCAGATCAAACGATTGGCGCGCGAACGGCAGGGCTTCTTCGTCCGACACCACGCCATCGGCGCGCACAGGTGAGGTTCGGCTCCAATGGCTGGCCACGGGCCGGAGAAAGGCGAACGCCTCGTCGCGGGAGTTGAGATCGAGGGCTTCGGCGGCCGCCGGCTTGAGCGCGCGAATCCGCTCCGCCAGATGCGCGGCAGCATCGCCGACAAGAAAATCCGTACCGGAGGCTCGCGCCCGCCGCAGCGAATACAGTTTGCGATCGAAAATCTGCGGTGGTCCACGCATCGGGCATCGCGAGTGTCGGCCCCTCTGCCGTAGAATATGCGGCATGACCTGGGCAAGCGAAACGGCCGCACCGGCACAGCTCTTGGCGGCCTTGCTGAAACGCGCGGCGCGTGCCGCGTTGGGACTTCTTTATCCGCCGCTTTGCCTTGTCTGTCGCGAGCCGGTGGGGGAGGCGCACGGCCTATGCGCCACGTGCTGGGCCAAAATCACCTTCGTCGATGACCCGGTTTGCGCCTGCTGCGGCTTGGCTTTCGACATCGACCCCGGCCTCGATGCGCTTTGTGCCAGCTGTCTGGCGCAGCGGCCCGTCTTCGACCAAGCCCGCGCGGCCGTGAACTACGACGACGCGAGCAAGGGCGCGATCCTGGCTCTCAAGCGCGCCGATCGATTGGAATTGGCGCAATTGTTCTCGGCCTGGCTTGCGCACGCCGGGCGAGAGTTGCTCGCGCAGGCGGACTGCATCGTGCCGGTGCCGCTGCATCCAACAAGGCTGTGGCGGCGGCGGTACAATCAATCCGCCGTGCTGGCCCAGCGGCTTGGAGCGGCGGCCGGAAAGCCTTATGAGCCGTTCCTGCTCATCCGAATACGCCCGACATCGAGCCAGGGCGACATGCCGTCGCCCAAGGCGCGACGACGCAATGTGCAGGCGGCCTTTCGGGTGCCGGAGCAGCACCGCGACCGCGTGACCGGCAAGGTGATTCTCCTGGTTGATGATGTTCTGACCACTGGCGCGACCGTGGAAGTCTGCGCGCGCGCTCTCAAACGGGGCGGAGCGGCAAAAGTGCTGGTGGTGACGATTGCCCGCGTTGCCCGGCCGCTTCCGCGCGATGTATAGAAGGTGCAGCAACCGGCCCGAGTCGATGCCGAAAGTCACGATCTATAGCACCCCGATCTGCCCCTACTGCGTGCGGGCCAAGGCGCTCCTCCGCAAGAAGGGCGTGTCGATCGACGAGGTCGACGTGTTCATGAATTCGGACGCGCGCGCGGAGATGGAGAAGAAGTCGGGCGGCCGTTATACGGTGCCGCAAATCTTCATCGGCGAGCGCCATGTCGGCGGCTGCGACGACCTCTATGCGCTCGACCGTGCGGGCGAACTCGACTCGTTGCTGAGCGCCTGACATGGGCCCGTTTCGCGCGGCTTGTGTTCAGCTTCGCTCGTCGGACGATGTCGAAGAAAACATCCGCATCACGACCGGACTGATCCGCGAGGCGAAAGACAAGGGCGCCCATTTCATCGCTACGCCGGAGAACACCACCTTGATGGCGCCCGATGGCGGCGCCAAGCTGGAAAAGAGCTTCGCGGAAGATCGCGATCCGGCACTGCCGAAATTCTGCGCGCTGGCAGAAGAGCTTGGGGTTTGGCTCCTGATCGGATCGCTGGCGATCAAGGTGAGCGACACGAAAACTGCGAACCGCTCATTCCTCATCGATCCCAAAGGCCGGATCGCGGCGCGCTACGACAAGATTCACCTGTTCGATGTCGATCTGCCGAGCGGCGAAACCTATCGCGAGTCGAACACTGTCGCCGGCGGTCATCGCGCTGTGGTGGCGGAGCTGCCATGGGGCAGGGCAGGGCTGTCGATCTGCTACGATCTGCGCTTCCCGCAACTGTATCGGAAGTACGCGCAAGCCGGCGCCTTCCTGCTCACCGTGCCGAGCGCCTTCACTGAAACGACCGGCAAAGCGCACTGGCATGTTCTGCTGCGGGCGCGCGCCATCGAGAACGGCGCCTTCGTGGTCGCGCCGGCGCAGGGCGGCACGCATGCCAACGGCCGTCAGACCTACGGCCACTCGCTGATCGTCGGCCCATGGGGCGACATCCTCGCCGAAGCGGGCACCGATCCGTGCGTGATCGTTGCCGATATCGATCCCGCTGCTGCCAAGTCCGCGCGCGAGCGCGTGCCTAGCTTGCGGCACGACCACGACTTCGAAGGGCCATAAGCGCGCCGGCGCCTGCGCTCTGCCCTCGCGATTGCTTGCGGAACCCGGCGTTTACCCCCATGTTCTATGCTGATTGTTGAGTTATCGGAATCCGGCCCCAGGTGATCGTTTACAGCCTCCATTGCGACAACGGCCACGCCTTCGAAGGCTGGTTTGCCCGCATGGCCGCCTTCGACGAGCAGGCGGCGAACGGCAGTCTGTGCTGCCCTCTGTGCGACTCGCGCGCGGTGAGCAAGGCGCCGATGGCGCCGGCGCTGTCGAGTTCGGTGGGCGAGCGCCAGCAAGCGGGGGTGCCGGTTGCCGTGGAAAACGCCACGCCGGCTCCCATTCCTCCGGCGCAGATTCCCGATGAGCTGCGCAAGATGCGGCAGTTCATGACCGGCCTGCGCAAGTACATCCAGGACAACGCCGACTATGTGGGCCCGCGCTTTCCCGAAGAGGCCCGGAAGATTCACTACGGCGAGACCGAGGAGCGGCACATCTACGGCGAGGCCACGATGGAAGAAGCAGCCGATCTCGTCGAAGAGGGGATCGATGTCGCCGCCCTTCCGCCTGACCTCAGTGAAGCCAACTAGCGCGGGATTTTCTCACACGGAAATGTGAAATCAGAGCTAAAACGGCACGGCCTTACCTGCGCCAGATTTGGTCGAAAAACTGGCCGGAATTGGCGTTGCCGAAAAGGAAGTGAACGTCCGCAACAAGCTCAGCCGAGGGGCCTTCACTGCCGCCTATCTGCTGCAATGCTCAGAGGCAATTGGGATTAGGGAGTTGCGGCTTTAAGTCTCCAGGTCTGAGGACGCCGCGAACCTTTTTTGCGCTATCGCGGAGACTATTGGCGCGTTGTCGCGCAGAAATTCTTCGGCGGCCCCCTTCTGCTCTGCAAAATATTTCAGCAGCAACCGTGCCTGTTCCCCGGCAATCTGCCGTTTCCTAAAGGCAGCAGTGAACCCCTGCGGATGTGATTTCTCCAATTGCTCGTCAGTATTTTTCTCGGCGTTTCTCATAATGTTTGCGAAGGTATCGCGGCGGCCTAGGCGAAGAAGCTCAGCCTCATAAAGCGTGATAGAATTACGGACCTCTTCTTCGTCGGCTTCATTTAGCACTGGCGGAATGACCGGCGCCCGCAAAACCACACGATCAAAGATTGCTAACGCGCAAATAGCCTCGCTGATAGCTAACGATTTCTTGAGATCGCGGTGCGCGTCAAGAACGGCCCCCCTAAGTTTTTGTACTTCTCCCTCAACTCCATCTGCCTTGCTGCGCATGGCCTGAGCGAGATTTGAAAAGGCTTCCGCAACCGTCTTAGAGTTTGGCCAGTTGACGGCTATTTGGCGCTCGATATCGCCAATCGTCTCGTTAATCCCCGCAAGTTCGGTTTGAACTTGGCCGATGTGAGTTTGTACTCCCGCGACCTCTCCCTTCATCCAGTTCCCTTGTGCCACAAGTTCGGAGCGGTCTGCCGGACGTGGGACGCCTTGGGTTGAACCTTGATGTTGTACCTCCGCTCTGAATTGCGGCCCCAGCAACAAATAGGCGGCAGCAAGCAGAAGCAGAACTACCCACGTCGTGGGGGTGGCCGCACTGGACATGAACGCCGCTAAAGCTGGCCATGCCTTCTGAAGAACTGGCCATAGCAACGCTGCCGCAATGAAAACGCCGCCCACTCCGATCATTCCAATGACCAAGAAGCGGTGCTTCCAGCCCGATTGGTTCAGGCCTCCGACTACCATGAGAAGGCCCGCCCCAAACCACATGCCGAAGGTGTTGAGGTCGTAATGCATCGTCAATTCCTAGCCCGAGTCCGCGCCCGCGCGAACTCCGCTGCTAACCGGCTGATTCTGTTGCCAAACAAACCTAGTCACCCCGAAGAGGCGGCTAGAACGATGGAGAGTTTGATCCTTTTTCTAGCAACAACGCTTTGCCGAATAGCCCGTTTGACCGCCTGATCCGTCTCACTGGCCGCGCCAGCTCTTGACAAGTTCGTTGTTTGTCTACAACAGTGTAGGGCGTGACTCAGCGTCCGACGTGGCGTGCGCGGAAGCTGGGAGAGGGAGGAATGGGTGGCACAATTGGACTTCAACTGCTCCGGGCTGCTTCGCACCACAAGATGTGGTGTGGCGTCCGCCGAATGGACGAAAATTCGAAAAACAACCCGCTCAGGGAAGGGCTCGCCACCACCATGCCGCGCGGGGGGAGCCCCCCTCCCACTTTTTGCAAAACGAATACGGCCGCAGGGGGAGGGGTGCTGCGAGAATGACTTCAACGATCAACCTATTGCGGTCCCGCGATGTTCAGCCCCTACGGGTAGCGGCCCCCCGACATCCATGGGGAGAGAGGCTTGGCCTCGGCTTACGGCCTTGTCGCGACGACCGCGTAGTTCACGTCGGTGTCGCGCGACAATTCCCAGTTCCAGGTGAGCGGGTTGAAGATCATCCCCTGGGTCGTCCTCACCTGCAGTCCCGCATCCTCGAGCGCCGCCTTGAGACGAGCAGGCGCGATGAAGCGGTTCCAGTCGTGCGTGCCCGGCGGCAGCCATCGCAAAACATACTCGGCACCGAGTTTGGCGAGCGCCAGCGATTTGAGGGTCTTGTTGATCGTCGCGACGAACATCAGGCCGCGGGGACGCACCAGCTTCGCACAGGTACGGAGAAATTCCGCCACGTCCGGCACGTGCTCGACCACTTCCATGTTGAGCACGACATCGAACGCCTCTCCACGCGCGGCCAAATCTTCGGCTGTCGCGCAACGATATTCGATGGAAAGACCCGAGTGCTCCGCATGCGCCGTTGCGGCGCGGATGGTTTCATCCGAGGCATCGCAGCCGGTCACCGCGAATCCGAGCCGCGCCATCGGCTCTGCGAGCAGACCGCCGCCGCAACCGAGATCGAGCAACGACAACCCCTCGAATGGCCGGACCGTGCGGGCGCTGCGGTCAAAATGCTCCGCAGTTTCATCGCGGATGAACTGGAGGCGAATCGGATTGAACTTGTGTAACGGTGCAAAGCTGCCGGCATGGTCCCACCATTGCTCCGCCAGCCGGGTGAATTTCTCGACCTCGGCTGCATCGACGGATGATGGGCTGCGCGTCAGCATCAACGCCTCGAATGATGGCTCGCCATGTTAACGCCTCTGCCATGCGGACGTACACCGGCGCTGCCGTCCTGATT
Source organism: Rhizomicrobium sp. (assembly GCA_036500585.1). GTDB lineage: Bacteria > Pseudomonadota > Alphaproteobacteria > Micropepsales > Micropepsaceae > Rhizomicrobium. Next base: position 16,502 of record DASYBT010000241.1, on the reverse strand, counting down.
GTCGGTTGAGCCTGGCCCGTCTATGAAAGACTGGACGGCGCAGCGCGAGAGAGTTCGGCGGAATGGCGAAGATCGTGATGAAATTCGGCGGGACATCGGTCGCCGATCTCGATCGCATTCGCCATGTGGCCGGTCTGGTGAAGCGCGAGGTGGACCACGGCAATCAGGTGGCCGTCACCGTCTCCGCCATGGCGGGGGAGACGAACAAGCTGGTGGCGTGGTGCCGCGAACTCGCGCCGCTTCACGACCCGGCGGAATACGACTCGGTTGTCTCTTCCGGCGAACAGGTCTCGTCGGGGTTGCTGACGATCGCGCTGCAGGCGATCGGCGTGAATGCGCGATCGTGGATGGGCTGGCAAATCCCGGTCAGAACATCCGCTGTGCATGCAGCGGCACGGATCGAGACGATCGATCCATCCGCGCTGAACGCGCAGCTCGACGACGGCAGGACTGCGGTGATCGCCGGCTTCCAGGGCGTCTCGCCGGAGAACCGCATCACCACGATCGGCCGTGGCGGCGGCGATACCAGCGCTGTGGCCGTGGCGGCGGCGCTCGAAGCCGACCGCTGCGACATCTACACGGATGTGGATGGAGTCTATACGACCGATCCGCGAATCGTGCCGAAGGCGCGGCGGCTGGATCGCGTGGCGTATGAGGAGATGCTCGAGATGGCATCGCTCGGCGCCAAGGTGCTGCAGACCCGCTCGGTCGAAATCGCCATGCTTTATCGCGTTCCCGTTCGCGTGCTCTCGACGTTCGATCCGGAAGCCGGCGGCACGCTTCTATGCGACGAGGAAGACATCGTGGAAAAGAAACCGGTCACCGGAATCGCCTACTCGCGTGACGAGGCGAAGATCACATTGCATCGCATCCCCGACAAACCGGGAGTCGCCGCGGCCATCTTCGGGCCGCTCGCCGATGCCGGCGTGAACGTCGACATGATCGTGCAGAACGTCGGCGAGGACGGCAAGAAGACGGACCTCACTTTCACCTGCAGCAGAAGCGAACTCAACCGCGCGCTGGACGCGTTGGAAAAAGCCGCGCCCGCCATCGGCTACCGCGACATCACGCACGATGTGGACGTCGCGAAGATCTCCATCATCGGAATCGGCATGCGCACGCATCCCGGCGTTGCCCAGGAAATGTTCTGCACGCTGGCGGAAAAGGGGATCAACATCCAGGTGATTTCGACGTCGGAGATCAAGGTCAGCGTTCTGATTGCCGAGGAGTATGTCGAACTCGCCGTACGCGCGCTCCATTCCGCGTATGAGCTGGACAGTGCCTGATGCCGAATGTCGCCGCCGGCCCGCGTGCTCTTCTGCGCCGCATTCGCGAGATCATGGCGGAGACGGGCACCGCGCAGGCGCGCTTCGACAAGCTCGTTTCCGTCATTGCGGCCAACATGGTGGCCGAAGTCTGTTCCATCTACCTGCGCCGCGCCGGCAATGTGTATGAGCTGTTCGCAACGGAAGGTCTCAATCGCGAGGCCGTGCACCGGACCCGGCTGAAGCAAGGCGAGGGCCTTGTCGGCTTGGCCGCGGAAACCGCCGAGCCCGTCAACTTGAGCGATGCACCGGGCCATCCGCGCTTCGCCTATCGGCCGGAGACCGGCGAAGATCCGTACCGGTCCTTTCTCGCTGTTCCCATTGTCCGCGGCGGACAAGTGTACGGCGTGTTGACGGTGCAGAACCGCGCCGCCCGGCTTTACGACGAAGAAGAGGTCGAAGCGCTGCAGACGGTGGCGATGGTGCTCGCCGAGGTCGTGGCCCAAGGGACGCTGTTCGACACCGCCGAGCTGGATGAACCGGAGCTTCGCGCGGATCGTCCCCGGCAATTCGGCGGCGAGGGTTTGTCGGAAGGTGTGGCAATCGGCTGTGTCGTTCTGCACGAACCGCGTGTCAAAGTGGAAAAGATGATTGCGGACGATCCGCAAGCCGAGCTCGCCCGGCTGGACCACGCGCTCGATCGGCTGCGTGTGTCGGTTGACGAGATGCTGAGCTCCACCGAGCTCGACCTCACCGGCGAGAGCCGTGAGGTGATCGAGGCCTACCGCCTCTTTGCCCAAGACCAGGGCTGGCGACAGAAGCTGCGCGACGCCGTCCGCACCGGATTGACGGCCGAGGCTGCCGTCGAGCGCGTGCAGGACGAGCTTCGCTTGCGCATCGTTCGTACGGAGGATTCGCTCCTTCGCGAGCGGCTACACGATCTCGAGGATCTTGCGCGGCGACTGCAGCGTCACCTCGACGGCAGCTCCATCGCCGCTCGCGAGCTTCCCGAGGATTCGGTGCTTGTCGCTCGCGCCATGGGCCCGGCGGAACTGCTGGACTACGGGCGGGATTCGCTCTGCGGGCTGGTGCTCGAGGATGTCGCTCCCACATCGCATGTGGCCATCGTTGCGCGGGCCATGGGATTGCCGCTCGTGGGCAACGTCGAGGGCATCGTCGACAACGCGCGCGCCGGCGACCAGATCGTCCTTGATGGCGAACGTGGTGAAATCCAGCTTCGCCCTCTGCCGGAAATCATCCGTGCCTTTCGCGTGCGCCGTTCGCTCCGCGAACAGCGCGCTGCCCAGCTTGCCGAGGTTCGCGATCTGCCGGCAGTGACCAGGGATGGTGTTCACATCGCCCTGATGATGAATGCCGGACTGCTTCTCGATGTGCCGCATTTGAGCGAGTCCGGAGCCGACGGGATCGGCCTCTTCCGGACAGAGCTTCAGTTCATGATCGGCGAGACCATGCCGCGCCTGCCGGACCAGATCGAATTTTACCGCAAGGTATTGGACGGCTGCGGCGACAAACCGGTGGTGTTCCGCACGCTCGATCTGGGTGGCGACAAAATCCTGCCGTATGGCAAATGGGAACGCGAGGAAAATCCGGCTCTCGGGTGGCGCGCCCTCCGCATCGCGCTCGATCGTCCGGCATTGCTTCGCTACCAGGTCAGGGCCCTGCTTGCCGCCCATGCCGGTCAGGTGATGCGCGTTCTGCTGCCGATGGTCACGGATGTCGCGGAGTTCAATGCTGCCCGTGCACTCATCGACCGCGAAAGCGAGCGCGCGCGGTTGCTGCATCAGCCCCAGCCGAAGCAGGTCCTTGTCGGAGCGATGCTGGAGGTGCCGGCCCTGATGTTTGCCCTGCCGCAGATCATCCGCAGCGCGGATTTCGTGTCGATCGGGTCGAACGATCTGTTTCAGTTCGTCTTTGCGGTGGACCGCACCAATGCGCGAGTTGCGCGGCGTTACGATCCACTAAATCCGGCCGCCCTGACGCTGATCCGTCAGATCGTACGGAGTTCGGCCGAAGCCAATGGCGAGGTGTCCCTGTGCGGCGAGATCGCCGGGCGGCCTCTGGAAGCCATGGCTCTGGTAGGGCTGGGCTTGCGGACGCTGTCGATGCAGCCGGCAAATATCGGCCCGGTCAAGCAGATGGTGAGGAGCATCAACCTCGGTGAGGTTGCGGAGTTCGTGGACCGTCTTTGCGCGCGAACCGATCACAGCCTGCGGCCGCGGCTGACCGCCTTTGCCGCAGAACGGGGCATCGTTTTGAAGTAAGCTGTTATCTTCTCGCGGCTAATGCGGGGCCAGCCAAGCGGGGATGCGCAACCGGGTCGGCCGTCTGAACGGAGTGCCCGTTTGCTTTTCCGCCGGATTTGTGACAAGCACTGTTCAATCCTTCTATGGGCTATCGTGGGCTTGTGAAATGTTGATGAGCCTTCTTGCGGCGACCGTGGCGGGGTTCTCCATGACCCCGACCGTTGCCGATTCAGGCGCCACGTCGCCCAAACAGGTCGCGGAAGCGGCAGGAAATCCCAACACGGTGGTCTGCCGCGTCGTGCCGGCTCCGACCGGCACCATGCTGGGTGGCCGTCGCGAGTGCCGGACGGCACGCGAATGGGTGGCCATCCACCACGACGCGGCCCGGCAGGTAGACGACGCCCAGCAGACCGCCGATCAGTTGGGAAACAACTAGGCTCAACTTTTGTAACTTGTGAAAGGACTATCGATGCGTTTTGCCAGTCTTGCCATTGCCCCCCTGTTTGCTTGCGCCCTGACCGCTTCGGCCATGGCTCAGACCACCGCGGCGCCCACCACCTCGACACCCGCGACGCCAACACAAGCGGACCTCGATCAGGTTGTCTGCCACACCATGGCTTCGCCGACTGGAACCCTGCTCGGCAGCCATCGCGAATGCCACACCCAGCGCGAGTGGAATGCTCAGGAGCAACAGGCACAACAGGAAATCGAGCACGCGCAGCAGGTCGGGCGCTCCGGCCGCGTCCCCGGGAGTTGATGGCGGGCGTGCATCGCTGACTATGCCATTGCGGTAGATAAGTTCTGCGCGACGGCTTATGTTGGCGGCTATGACCAAGGTTACGCATCTGACGGTTGCTGAGGGCGGCCAGCTCAGCAATCGCCGCATTCATTTGCGCGAGATCACGTCCGACTCCGACTCACCGTTGGAAACGGTCGGTCAGGATTTGCGCGCGGCCCGTCTTCGGCGGGGCGTCGATATCGCGACCGCCGGGCGTATGCTGAAAATTCGGAAGGACCACCTCGAAGCGCTCGAGGAGGATCGGTTTTCCGCCTTGCCAGGCCGCACATATGCCGTTGGATTCGTGCGCGCCTATGCGGAGTATCTGGGTCTCGATCCGCAGCAGACGGTGAAGCGCTTCAAGAACGAAATTGCGGGACGGGACGAGCAAAGCGGGACGGCCGGATTTTCGGAGACCGAGGACGAGAGACGCCTGCCGCATGGCTGGGTTCTGATCGGCGTGCTTGTACTGGCGCTAGTCGCCTACGGCGTTTACCGCCTTACGGTCACGGGCATCGTCACGCGCGAACCGGTCGCGGCTGTCCCCGAACGGCTGATACCCCACCCGCAGCGGACGGCGGTTCAGCGGCCGGTCCAGCAGCGGGCGGGCGGCGCGGCGGTGCCGAACAAGTCCCAAGGTGCGACACCCCCCGCGGCGACCGCGCCGACTTCGGCACCCCTACCGGTTGGCCAGGTATACGGGCAGCAGAATGTGAACCCTCATGTCGTCCTGCGCGCGCGCCAGCCCACCCATGTCCTGGTTCAGAATGCCGCCGGCAAGGTGTTTATCAATCGCAGCTTGCAGCCCGGCGACACGTACCGGGTCCCCAATATCCCGGGCCTTACCTTGACAGCCGAACACGGCAATGCGGTGGAAATCGACCTTGACGGTCAGGCGATGGGACCGGCCAGCAAGACCGGCGACCCGTCGGCAGCGCTTTCGCTTGATCCACAAGCCATTGCCGATCGTTATACGAACGGGCGACACGGCTGAGGCGAAAGGTTGAGGCATGAGCGTTCGAGCCTACCGCGATATCCATCGTCGCAAGTCGCGGCAGATTCACGTCGGCCCCGTGGCGATCGGAGGCGACGCGCCAATCTCCGTCCAGACGATGACCAACACCGTCACAGCAGATGCGAAGGCAACTATCGATCAGATCAAGGCAATCGAGGAAGCCGGCGCGGATATCGTGCGCGTGTCCTGCCCGGATGAAGAGTCGACTGCGGCGCTGAAGACGATTACCCGCGCGGCGAGCATTCCCGTCGTTGCCGACATCCACTTCCACTACAAGCGTGCCATCGAAGCGGCGCAAGGCGGCGCCGCATGCCTGCGCATCAACCCCGGCAACATCGGCAACGCGAAGCGCGTGAAAGAGGTTGTGCAGGCCGCCAAGGATCACGGCTGCTCCATGCGGATTGGCGTGAACGCCGGATCGCTGGAGAAGGAGTTGCTCGAGCGTTACGGCGAACCGTGCCCGGAGGCGATGGTCGAAAGTGCGCTGAACCACGCAAAGATTCTCGAGGACAACGATTTCTTCGAGTTCAAGATAAGCGTGAAGGCGTCGGACGCGTTTCTTGCCGTTGCGGCCTATCAGGCGCTGTCGGAGGCATGCGATTACCCGCTGCACCTCGGCATCACCGAAGCCGGCGGCATGATCCCGGGCACCGTGAAGTCATCAATCGGCATCGGCATGCTGCTGTGGTCGGGCATCGGCGACACCATTCGCGTGTCGCTGTCCGCCGATCCGGTTGAAGAAGTGCGCGTCGGCTTCGACATCCTGAAGTCCTTGAACCTGCGCCATCGCGGCGTGAACATCATCTCCTGTCCGTCCTGTGCGCGGCAGGGATTCAACGTGATCGACACCGTGCGCGTGCTGGAAGACCGGCTGAAGCACATCGCGACGCCGATGACGCTGTCCATCATCGGCTGTGTGGTGAACGGGCCCGGAGAGGCGCGCGAGACGATGCTTGGCTTCACCGGCGGCGGGGCCGGCGCTGGCGCCGGTATGATCTACCTCGATGGCAAACCCTCCTACCGGCTGGAGAACACCAAGCTGGTCGATCACGTGGTAGAACTGTGCGAGAAGCGCGCGGCCGAGATCGAGGCCCGAAGCGCCGCAGTCGCCACACTGGCCCTTGAGCCGGCGCACTAGCGCCGCCATTTTGAGTCCATGATTCCCGAAGCCACGCTTGGCCGGATCGTCGATCGCTTTGCGGCGCTGGAGGCGCGGCTTGCCTCCGGCGAACTCGGCGGGGGCGAGTACGCGAAGGTTTCCAAGGAGCATGCCGACCTGGCGCCGGTGATCTCCTCGGTCGAGGCATATCGGGACGCGGTCAAGCAGCAGAAAGATGCCGCCGCGCTGGCCGATGATCCCGGCACGGATTCCGAGATGCGTAGTCTCGCCGAAGAAGAAGGCGCCGACCTCAAGGGCCGCGTGGCTAAGCTGGAGCACGATCTGCGCTTGCAGCTGCTGCCGAAGGATGCTGCGGACAATTCCTCGGCGATTATCGAAGTGCGTGCCGGAACGGGCGGCGACGAAGCGGCATTGTTTGCGGCCGATTTGCTCGGGATGTACCAGCGCTATGCCCAGCTCCAGGGCTGGAAGGTGGAGCTGCTGAGCATGAGCGAAAGCGACCTCGGCGGCATCAAGGAAGCGACCCTGGAGGTCGATGGCCGCGGCGCCTACGCCAGGCTCAAATTCGAGAGCGGGGTGCATCGCGTGCAGCGCGTGCCGGTGACGGAGGCCAGTGGCCGCATCCACACCTCGGCCGCCACGGTCGCCGTGCTGCCGGAGCCGGAAGATGTCGATGTCCAGATAAACGACAAGGATTTGCGCATCGACGTCTATCGGGCGCAGGGCGCCGGCGGCCAGCACGTCAACAAGACGGAAAGCGCGGTGCGCATCACCCATCTGCCGACCGGCATCGCCGTGGCGCAGCAGACGGAGAAATCGCAACACAAGAACAAGGCGCAGGCGATGAAGTTGCTGCGCGCCAAGCTGTTCGAGATCGAGCGCGAGCGCATCGATAAGGAGCGGGCAGGCGAGCGCAAGAGCATGGTCGGCTCGGGCGACCGCAGCGAGCGCATCCGCACCTACAATTTCCCGCAAGGGCGGGTGACGGACCACCGCATCAATCTCACCCTCTACAAGCTCGACCGCATCATCTCCGGCGACGATCTGGGCGAGATTGTCGATGCGCTGGTAGCCGAAGATCAGGCGAACAAGCTGGCGGCCGCCGAAGAAGCGGGAATGGCGTGACCACCCTGGCGGAGGCGATGGCCGAGGCCATCGCGACGCTGAAGGCTGCCGGGATCGATTCAGCGCGGGCCGATGCGCGAGTGCTGGCCGCTCACAGCCTCGGGCTGCCTGCCGGTGAATTTTCTTCCCCTGCCGCCGACTTGTCGGAATCTCAAACCTCGGCCTTCGAAGCCGCGATCAGCCGTCGCGCGATCGGAGAGCCGGTGGCCTACATCACCGGGCAAAAGGAGTTCTTCGGGCTCGATTTCGCGGCAGGGCCGGGGGTGCTGATCCCCCGTCCCGAAACCGAAACACTGGTCGAAGAAGCGCTGAGGGATTTCGCCGACCCGGAGGCGCCGCTCCGCGTCCTGGACCTTGGGGTGGGCAGCGGTTGCCTTTTGATCGCATTTCTCGTGAACCGGCCTAACGCTGTGGGGACGGGAATCGATCAGTCGTCGAAGGCACTGGAATGGTGCAAAGATAATGTGTTGCGTCATGATCTTGATTCGCGCTGCGCGCTCCAATTGGCTGATTGGGGCTCAGGCATCGAGGGCCAGTTCGAAGTGATCTTCTCCAATCCGCCCTACATCGAAACCGCCGACATCGCCCGCCTCCCTGCCGATGTGCGGTCGTTTGAGCCGCCAGGCGCCCTGGATGGAGGCCCGGATGGGCTCTCGGCCTGCCGCGTGATCGCCTCGCTCCTCCCCACCACGCTGGCGCGTGGCGGACATGCTTATCTGGAAATCGGATTGGGCCAGCACCATATGGTGGCTGAGATCATGGAAGCCACGGGCCTGGAAGTGGACCGCATCGTTCCGGATCTGGCGGGTATCCCGCGTTGCGTGGTGGTCAGCCGCGGCGAGCCATCAAGACAGTCCAAAGCTCAAAAAAAGGTTGGAAACAGGAACGCGACTCGATAGTTTCCGCCCATGGGGAAAGGGAGCAGCCGGAAATCCGGCGGCCACGAGGGGTGGCACAGGCGCTGAGGGCGCCGGTTCCGAAACGAGAACAGACGAGTTCTGCGCTCCAATGTAGCAAAACGACGCGCCTGTGGGCGCGAGGAAAAACCCGAGACCGATTGATTGGCGTTGCCCTCGCGCGGCTTCGATCGGCGCATATAGGAAAAAGGGGTATCAGTTGACACGCTCACGTCAGCGCGGCCGCAGGCCGCAAGGTGGTCATACTCACAGCGGCGGCGGTGGAGGCGTCAGCGGCGGCGGAAATCGCACGTTCGACTCCAACGGGCCGGAAGTGAAAATCCGCGGTTCCGCCTCTAACGTCTATGAGAAGTACCTGCAGCTGGCGCGCGACGCGAACTCTGCGGGCGACCGGGTGGCGGCCGAGAATTACCTGCAGCATGCCGAACACTACTATCGGATCATGGCGGCGGCGGCGCAGACCCAGCAGTTCCAAAATCCGAATCAGAACCGCGGCCAGCAATACAACGGCAACGGCAATGGTCGGCCGCCAAACGGAAACGGCGGCGAAGGCATGCAGCCTCTGACCAGCGATCCTTCTTTCTCGCTTGCGGAGGGGCAGGCAGACGAGAACGCGGCGGAAGCGGCCACCGAGTGAGGCGGGGGCTGTTGCCCTTGCAAGTGTATATTCCAGAACACACATATGGTCCGCTGCGGTGCTTGACAGGCCGCGGCAATTGGGACGGTTCATGGTCCGCTTCGGGGGCCGATGGGACGCGTCGCCGAGAGGATGGCCATGGATATCGAGAAATTCACCGAACGTTCGCGCGGCTTCATTCAATCAGCGCAGGGCCTCGCGCTTCGTAACAACAATCAGCAGCTTCTGCCGCAGCATCTCCTGAAGGTGCTGATCGACGACGAGGAAGGCCTCGCCGCGCGCTTGATCCGCGCCGCCGGCGGCCGCCCCGATCAGGTGCGCAGCGAAAACGAGTTGGCACTTGCCAAGGTCCCGCAGGTTCAGGGCGGCAGCGGGCAGGTCTATCTCGCGCCGGAAACGGCCCGGCTGCTCGACACTGCCGAGCAGGCGGCGAAGAAGGCCGGCGACTCCTATGTCACGGCTGAATACCTTTTGCTCGCGCTCGCGATGGCGCAGGGGACGGACGCGGCACGCATCCTGAAGGATGCCGGCGTCACCCCCCAAGGCTTGAACAAGGCGATCGCCGATCTCAGACAGGGCCGCGTTGCGGATTCCGCGACGGCGGAAAACCAATATGACGCGTTGAAGAAATATGCCCGCGATCTCACCGAACTGGCGCGCACTGGAAAGCTCGATCCGGTGATCGGCCGCGACGAGGAAATCCGCCGCACAATTCAGGTGCTGTCGCGCCGGACGAAGAACAATCCCGTGCTGATCGGTGAGCCCGGCGTCGGCAAGACCGCCATCGCCGAAGGCCTCGCGCTGCGCATTGTCAATGGCGACGTGCCGGAAAGCCTGCGCGACAAGCGGCTGATGGCGCTGGACATGGGGTCGCTGATCGCGGGCGCGAAGTTCCGCGGCGAATTCGAGGAGCGGCTTAAGGCGGTGCTGTCGGAAGTCACGGCGGCGCAGGGCAAGGTGATCCTCTTTATCGATGAAATGCACACGCTGGTCGGCGCCGGAAAAGCGGAAGGCGCGATGGATGCGTCAAACCTGCTGAAGCCGGCGCTGGCGCGGGGCGAGCTGCATTGCGTCGGCGCCACGACGCTCGATGAGTACCGCAAGCATGTGGAGAAGGATGCCGCACTGGCGCGGCGCTTCCAGCCGGTGTTCGTGTCAGAGCCGACGGTGGAAGACACCATCTCCATCCTGCGTGGATTGAAAGAGAAGTACGAAGTGCATCACGGCGTGCGGATCACCGATTCCGCCATCGTCGCCGCGGCACAGCTGTCCAACCGCTACATCACGGACCGTTTCCTGCCGGACAAGGCGATCGATCTCATGGATGAGGCGGCCTCGCGCCTGCGCATGCAGGTGGATTCCAAGCCCGAGGAACTGGACGAGCTCGACAGGCGCATCATCCAACTGAAGATCGAGCGCGAGGCGCTGAAAAAGGAAACCGACAAGGCTTCGCGGGACCGCCTCGTGGCGCTCGAAAGCGAGCTTGGCGAGTTGGAGGACCAGTCGGCCTCACTAACGGCGCGCTGGCAGGAAGAGAAGAAATCCGTGCAGGACACGCAGAGCCTGAAGGAGAAGCTGGACGCGGCGCGGCAGGAAGTCGAGATCGCGCAGCGGCGCGGCAACTTCGCCCGCGCCGGCGAACTCACCTACGGCGTCATTCCCGATCTCGAGAAGAAACTGAAAGCCATCGAGGAGCATGAAGGCGCCGCGTTGGTGAATGAGGCGGTGACGCCGGAGAACATCGCGCAGGTGGTTTCGCGCTGGACCGGTATTCCTGTCGACAAGATGCTGGAAGGCGAGCGCGCCAAGCTGCTGCACATGGAGAAATCGCTGGAAAGGCGCGTGGTCGGCCAGAATGAAGCCGTCCGCGCTGTCTCCAACGCGGTGCGGCGCGCGCGTGCCGGCCTGCAGGATCCGAACCGGCCGATCGGCTCCTTCCTGTTCTTGGGGCCGACGGGCGTCGGCAAGACAGAGCTCACCAAGGCACTCGCAGAATTCCTGTTCGACGACGACAGCGCAATGGTTCGCATCGACATGAGCGAGTTCATGGAGAAGCATTCGGTGGCGCGGCTCATCGGTGCGCCTCCGGGATACGTCGGCTACGAGGAGGGCGGCGTGCTCACCGAAGCGGTGCGGCGCAGGCCCTATCAGGTGATCCTGTTCGATGAAGTCGAGAAGGCACACCATGACGTGTTCAACGTGCTGCTGCAGGTGCTGGACGATGGCCGTTTGACGGACGGGCAGGGCCGCACCGTCGACTTCAAGAACACCGTGATCATCCTGACCTCCAATCTCGGTACCGAATACCTGACCGGCGAGGAGTCGAAGGCGGCGCGCGCCAGAGTCATGGAAGCGGTACGCGCGCATTTCCGGCCGGAATTCCTCAACCGGCTGGACGAGATCATCCTGTTCCATCGTCTGTCGCGGGCAAACATGGACAAGATCGTCGATATCCAGATTTCGCGGCTGGACAAGCTATTGGCCGATCGCAAGATCGAAATCGAGCTCGACGAGAAGGCGCGCGAGTGGCTTGCCAATGCCGGCTACGATCCAGTATATGGCGCGCGGCCGCTGAAGCGGGTGATCCAGCGACGGCTACAGGATCCGCTGGCCGAACTGATTCTGGAAGGCAAGATCGGCGACGGCGCCCATGTGACGGTGAGCGCCGGCAAGCACGGCCTCACCATCAACGGCCAGAGCTTCGATGCGGGTGACGACTTCCTCGAACCCGAAGCGCCAAGCCACGCTTTGCATTGACGGCCTCCGGCCTAGTCTAATCGACTAGACTAGACTAGTGCCGGACGGCTGCAACGATCCTCTCGGTGGCGTCTGTGGGAAAGCGGCCCTCGGCGAGGTCCTTTGCCAAGAGCTCCGCAAACCGGGTTCGCTCATCCATTGGAATTTGCTCTGCCGATGGCAAGAACGGACGCTCGCCAATTTCACGGGGGGAAGGAAGGCAAATGGGCTGCCGGAGGCTGCGACCCAAGGAGTCGACCGAGGCCATATAATGAGCCCAAAGCTGCCGCGCCTGTTCCGCGCTGACATACTGGGTCTTCTCGGCTGCTAATCCAAGCTGCTCTGCCGCGCCACGACATGCCCGCTTGAGCTTGTTGCGCCTCTTTATCCGCGACAGTCCATCCTGCGATCGTTGCCGCGCGCGAAGTCGTTCGATGCGAATTCGCCCTTCCTCAAGAAAGGCCGCTCGAACGAGTTCAACCGATTTCCAACCCAGGGAGATATTCATCGGTTTCAGCGACTCCGGATCGACGTTTGGGATTTCCTCCAATCTCAGCCCAACGACCTCCAGGACGCTCCTTATGAGGGCGTGTTCCCCAGAAAGAGTTTCAAGTGCGATGACCCGGACATTCTCGTAACCGAAGATACCTATCCACAGTCCAATGCGACTGAAGCCATCTGTGACGTAGTCTTCACTGCGGCAGAATTCGTCAAAATCGAGGGTGTTTTTGCCGGATTTGGTCTGCTGATTGTAGAAGGAAGGCATCTGGTCCACAAAGCTTCGAATATAGGCGACAACCTGGACTTTGTGTGGCGATAGTGCTTGAGCGAGCACGCGAAGCCGCTCCTCGGTTATCGATTCGAAGCCCTCTGAACTCAGAATGAAGCGCTTGTCCGGATTCTCCACGGCCAGCCGGTGAAGAGCATCCAGCCCTTCACGCGTTCCGAGGTTTCCGGTCGCAGTGATTATGCCGCGATGTGCATGTTTCAAACTATTGACCAGGCCGCGATGAGATCGCGTCCTCTCACGTTCGGTTTCCGGGTAGATGACTCCTGCGCTTTCAAGCGCCGCCGCATTGCAATTGAGGAATTGCTGAATAGTGGAGGAGCCGGCTTTTTTCCGGCCGATATGGATGAAAAACACCCGAGTACCCCATCGCCGCGCGATCTAAAGGCTCGCCAAAGACGCTGAAGCCGTCAAGTCGGCCGCTTATCAGTCGCGGGTGGAGCGCAGCTCGCTGTTGCGGTCCGCGAGCCTGCTTTCCAGCGGCATGGAGGCGAGCTCCATGTCCACATGCTCGCGGCCAATCAGGAATTCACGCAGATCGCGGCCAGCAAGGCGGTGCCCTGTCGCGATCTTCACGGTCGCCGGGTTTACCTGGACGTTGTTGATGCGGATTTCGTAGTGCAGGTGCGGACCGGTGGTCATGCCGGTGTTGCCGCTATAGGCGACGACCTGGCCCTGTCGCACGTGGCTGCCTATATGCAGTCCAGCGGCAAAGCGAGACAGATGAGCATAGGCGGTTGAATAGCTGTTCTGATGGTCGATCAGCAGGAGCTTGCCGTAGCCGCTTGACCAGCCCTCCTGCTTGATCACACCGGAACCGGCCGCCATCACAGGCGTGCCGACGGGTACGCCGAAATCGATGCCCTTGTGCATCCGGCTATAGCCCAGGATCGGATGGAAGCGCATGCCGAAACCTGACGTGATGCGGGCACCGTCAACTGGTGTCTTCATCAACATGCTGCGCGCACTTTGCCCCTGCGAATCGAAGTAGTCGGCTGTGTCGTCTTTCGGCTGATAGCGATAGAGCGCGAAGATGCGGCCGCCCAGCTTCATTTGGGCGTAGGCGATATCGCCTTCCTTCGCCGGCTGGCCGTCGGGTGTGTAGTAGTAGTTGTACAGCACCTCGAACGAATCGCCCGGCTTGATGTCGCGCTGGAAATCCACCTCGTACGAGAACATGTGGATCATCTTCACCACAATGTCCGCCGGAATACCGGCCTGCATCGCGGCGAGATAGAGGCTGGAATCGATCGTGGCGCCGGCACGATGATACTTCGCCTCGAGAGTCTTATGGACGTCCTGCGCCGTGAACGCGCCGTTGGCGCCGCGGCTGACGGTAATGTCGTGGTCGATGCTCGGCGAATAGGACAGCGCCAAAAGCTTGCCGATCGGAGCAGAAGGGAGATCCTCGACATTGCCGCCTTCGTCGGTATCGATGGCTTCGTCCTGCGCCGAAGCAGGCGGCGTGTAGGTGATTTGGGCGAGCGGCTCCTGCGGGATGGTGGTGAACGACAGGTCGAAAGAATCGCCGCCCTTGAGCGCGCGGAGGTCGTAAACCCTGGCGAGCGCCAGCACGGCCGCATTGGCATCTTCCTGCGAGACGCCCGCATCCAGCAGCGCACTGGCCAGTGTTTGGCCGCGGTCGAGGGTGACCGTGCGCGTATCGGTGCCATTGTCACTGTCGGTATCGCTGGCATTTTCATCGGCGAGCGCATTGTCCAGCGATGCGGACGAATTGCCCTGCAGCGGCGATGGGGCAACCGGTCCGGTGGGCGCCAGCGACGCGTATTCGGCGCTCTGTGGATCGTGCCCGACAAGCTTCATGAACAACTGATAGGGCACGAGCGAACGGTCGCGCACGGCTCCGGTCGAATTGGGCGGCATCAGCCCGGCGGCCAACCAAGTGATCGAGCCGGCAATCAGCACCGTCATCGACGTTGAAACCAAAGCCCAGCGGCCGTCGTTTGTGTTCAGTGTTTTCGCGGCGGCGCTCGCGGAGCGTTGCCAGCCGACTGTTACGCCCGCGATTGCGCGGAAGTCAGGACGCTTCACGCCAACTCCTGTCCATCGTGCCGGCGGGAGATTATGCCCCCCCCTTGCCGTCGTTGCCCGTCCGAAGACGGGCGCGCGATTTATTCGTCCTGACATGTGCCGCGTCAACCGTTACCAGCGCGTTAAGCGTCAGATTTGATCCAAATTGGGACGCGCTTTTGCTGCGGCTGAGTCGTCGCAAGGCAGAGGCCAAACCTCCTGTTCCGAAAAGAGGATGCGCCGCCATCGTCAAATGATGGCGGCGCATCTCGCGCGGTTCGTCCTAGGGATTCTACAGACGGACCAGAAGCAGTTCGGCGATCCGGCCGTGCAGCCAGCCGATGGCGCGGGCGATGTGGAGCACGATGAAGAAGATAAGCACGCCCGCGATGGCCAGAAGCACGAGGCCGGGGGCGGTGTGGAAGAGGTGTTCGAGCCACGGCACATCGCTGATCTGCACTTGGCTCCTGCCGGTGATCAGGCTCCAGATCGAGCCCAGCGTGAGACCGAGCGACAGCGCGACGCCGGTGACGGCGATTGTAAAGTATGCAACCCCCAGTGGCAGCATGAGGGCAAGATAGAACATCGACGACCAGGTGCGAACATCGGCCAGCGCTTCCTTGATCTGTGTGAGCAGGGACTCGTCGGCCTGTGTGGCCGGGGGCAAGCGGCGCGGCATGCGAACCTGCAGCAATCCCTCCACGATGCGGCCTTCGACATGGGCGAGCACGCGGGTGGTGCCAATAAAAAGCAGGGCAAAGGGAATGCCGATGATCAGGATGAACAGCCCAAGGCTGAGCGAGATGCCTGTCACAACCACCGTGAAGTAGAAGATCCCGGTGACGAGCGACAACAGCATGTACATCAAGGCGCCGTAGGCGCGCGGGTCGCGGATCACACCGAAGAATCCGTAGCGTCTTTCGCCGGACGGCTGATCGGCTCTGGGGAACGGTCCTGAGATGGCGGCTTCCATAGACTTGTACTCCTCTGCGATTTCTTCTGGCGTTCCGTAGGTCGCGACGACGGAGGCGAGCACGTCGGCTTCGCTGCGTCCGGGGCTGCTCGCGATCTCGTTGTTCAGGTGCTCTTCGCAATCCGCGAGCGCGTCTGCGATGACGGCAGGCTTACAGCCCTGCGCCCGCATCGCGCGCGTGAGCGCGTCGAGGTAATGGCGGACCGTGTCAGGCGGTCGGTCTTGCTTCATAGACCGCTCCGTGCGCCTGGGATGCCAGCGCGTCGTCGACGAATTCCCGCATGTCCTTCCAGGCGCCCTGCCACTCGGAAAGGGCGCGCCGGCCCTCGTCGGTGATCGCGTAGTAGCGGCGCGGCGGCCCGAAGGCGGATGCCTCCACCCGGCTGTCGAGCAGCCCCAGCTGGTTCAGCGACCTGAGCACGGGGTAGATCGCCCCCTGCTTGAAGATCAGCCCGCCTTCGCCTTCCGCCTTCACGGCTTTGGCGATCTCGTACCCGTACATTTCGCGTCCTGCGCGGGCGAGCACCGCCAGCAGGACGAGCGAGGACAGCCCGGCCATCAGTTCCTTACGGAATTTGCGCGTGTATGTTGATTCTTCAGCCATCAGCCACGACGCGCCCTTCTTCCGCCTCCCATGCTATTACGAAGTTCTATCTAGCACGGAGTTCCTACTATTCAAGAGTGCCCTGCAGTGGAGTTGAAGATAATTTTTATTCGCAGCTCCTACCAGATGTTGTGGGTCAGCGGGTGTCGCAGCAGTTGAAGTCAAATTGTGCCACCTCCCAAGTACATCTCCCGATAAACCTCCGCGATGTCGGCTGCCCAACCAGCGAAACGATCCCATTGAAAGAATT
>DASYBT010000240.1:0-15347 GCA_036500585.1 Rhizomicrobium sp. | reverse complement strand
GCTAACTTGATCGGGCGAAAAAACAAAG
Organism: Rhizomicrobium sp.; assembly: GCA_036500585.1. Taxonomy (GTDB): domain Bacteria; phylum Pseudomonadota; class Alphaproteobacteria; order Micropepsales; family Micropepsaceae; genus Rhizomicrobium. The sequence goes on along the minus strand of DASYBT010000240.1, from coordinate 15,319 downwards.
TAGCGCAATGGTGAATCCGATTGCACAACCCGCAAACAGAAGTTTTGCGACAAGCGCGTATCTGTTCACTGCCGGATCGCTGAGTCGCTTATACCGGTCTGAGAAGATGTAATACCCCACAATGCGCCAAGCGATCAGAGGTGAGTTATTCAGGAACCACGGTTGCCCGAGCAAATTCCATTGTGCGGCGTGACAACTTCGGAGGCGACGGTTCAGTGTTTGAATAACGATGAGGTAGGTGACCGTCATTATCCCTTGAACGGGGAACCATATCTAAAACCACCAGGGTTGGGCGTTCATTGTTCGCTCGCCTGCACTGAGGGACGGTCCTCCATCACCAGGGAATAGGACGTGCTCCGTCCGCCGGCGGCATCTCTCTTCAGTATGCCCTTGGCTTCAAGGTCGTCGATGTCGCGACCGGCGGTGGCCTGCGACGACTTGGTGAGCTTTGCCCATTTCGAAGACGTCAGCTTGCCTTCGAACCCGTCGAGCAGGCGATTGATGACGATGCGCTGGCGTTCGTTGAGTGCCCCGCTGCCGTGTTTTGCCCAGAACTGCGCCTTGTCGAGCACCACGCGGAGAATCTCCTCCGCGCCCCCGAAAGCGCGGTCGAGGCAGCCCAGAAACCACTGCAGCTGCGCCGTGATGTCGAGATCGCCTCTCTGAGTCTCTTCCAGGCCTTCGTAGTATTTGTTGCGTTCGCGCCGGATCTGGGACGAGATGCTGTAGAAGCGTTGCGACGTGTTTTCCGAACGCGCGAGTGCCATGTCGGCGATGGCGCGCGCGATGCGGCCGTTGCCATCCTCGAACGGATGGACGGTGACGAACCAGAAATGCGCGATGCCTGCCTTGAGCACCGGGTCGATCTCCAGCGAATTGTTGTCGAACCACTCCAGGAAGGCGCGCATTTCTTCGGCGACGCGCTCGGCCGGCGGTCCTTCGAAATGGACGCGGTGTTTTCCTTCCGGCCCGGACACGACCTCGATCGGCCGGTTGCGCCACTGCCCCACCGCGATTCTGTGCAGTCCACTCCAACCGGTCGGAAACAGCGCCGCATGCCAACCGAAGAGGCGTTCTTCGGTGAGTAGTTTGCTGTAGTTGCGCGTGGCGTCGAGGATGACCTCCACGATACCCTCGACATTGCGGTCGATGGTGGCGGTAAGAGCGCCTGCATCCATTCCCAGTCGGCGTGCAAGCGACGAGCGGACTTGAGCCCGGTCGAGCACCTCTCCTTCGATCTCAGACGATTTGACCGCTTCTTCGGTCAGGGTGCGCAACGTCGCCTCTTCGCGTAGCTTGAAACCCAGACTTTCCATGCGACCGAGGAAGCGGCCCTGATGATGCCGCACGGTGGCCAATTCGCTGGCGACTGCCTTTTCCGCCCAACGGAAGTGCGGCCAATCTTTCAGTTCATGGATATAGGTTGGCACGATATTTCTCATCCGATGAGGAGAATATATGGCGTATTCTCCTCACGTCAACATTATTCTACTCATAAAGTGACGAATATCCGCGAGCTGCTCACCAGCACCGCGTAGCGACCAAAATTCTAGCACCCGGTCATTTGCGCTCTATCGATCAGGAATCGGCGGGCTCGATAGAAAGATTTCTATCGATCATCGCGGAGAAATTGGGCGGGCGAAATCCCGGACTTGCGTGATTCTCATGAGAATAAGTGGGTGATTTACAGCTTCATAAGGGATTAATATTGCACTGATCTGCTTAGTTCTACTATTGGGCATGAGTTCAAATGCGCACTTGCTTGCCTTGCAGGAGCAGCTGCAGGGACAAATCGATTTGGCGGACGGATGCCAGAAACGCGCGTTGGCGGCCGCTGACTGGCGCGTGACCTCGGCGTGGACCGGCGCGTTCCTGCAGCTCCAAGGCGCGATCATCGAAACTGCCCTGGTGCTGAACCGGCCGGAGAAGGCGCCTGTCGATCCCCTCGCCACTCTGCTGCTGGCAAATCTGCGCCTGCCGAAGATTCCTGTTCTGCTCGATGAGGAGGGGGGAGGGGTCCCTACGAAAAATCGCAAAACAACCGCGAGCGAAATCTCTAATCAGATCAATGGGGTCCCTCCGGCTTCGCCTTCGGCTACGCCGGGACAAGCCGCTCTGCGTAGGGGAGGAACCTCGCGGCTCCGCGTGAAGCCCAAAGGCGGGGCGCCACGCGGCAACCGCAATGCGATGAAGACCGGCCGCCACACCGCCGCCTTCCGCGACTTCCGCCGCGCCGTCGGGCTCTACACCCGGATGGTCGAGGCACAGCTGGCGGTGTTGAAGGCCGCCCTACCCGCGCCGCGGCAACGCATCGTCTACAAAGTGATCCGCATCCACAAGGTGGTCCGGCCGGAGCGTTGCTATGTGCACATCAGGCGAGGTTCACCGGTTGCTTCTCCGGCTTCGACTCGCACCTCCATCCGTCATCGCGCAGCCGACCCCGGACTTGATCTGCCTGAGGTCGGGGCGACCCTCTTGGCAAAACGAAAAATGGGTCACCCGGACCGCGCGCGAAAACGCGCGCCGCCGAGTGATGACGGTTTGTGTCCGTATGAGAATTGGGCTCTAGAACGTGAAAGCGTACACCGTGTTGTCCGCGGCAACGTAGAACCGTTTCGGCGTCGCGATCAGCGTCTGGAAATGATGCAGGCCGGTCATCGTGTCGGTTCCCGAATAGACCGCCTGCCCGGTCAGCGCATTGAAGCCGTGCAGCTTGTTGTCGCCTTCCGCGCCCACCACCCAGACGATCGGGTTCGATGCGCCATCGGTGGTCGTCACGATCGGCGCTCCGCCGCCGCTGAACGGTGCGCACCACGCCACCGACATCGGCGAACTGCCGCTGATCGCGACATTCAGCATGGTGATGTTGCTGCTCGAGCAGCTGCCGCCGCGCGAACTCTGGAACGCCACCATGGTGCCGCTCTTCGTCTCATAGACGGCCGGCGCGGTGCGAATGCCGCCGCTGGAAACCGACAGAGTCTGAATCTGTCCGCCGATGCCGCCGAGGTTGCGGCGGTCGGTCAGGTAGGCATTGCCGTCCTTGCCGAGCGCGATCACGCGATGCACCTTGCCGTCGCCATTGACGATGTTGAGCGGCAGCGCCTCGGTGCCGCCAAGATCGGCATCGCTGCCGTCGAGCGTCTTCCAGTCGGCCGGTGCGAAGTAGTCCTTCTTGCGCGTGGAGTGTGCGAGCCCCGGCAGCAGCTTGATGATCCCCTCGCCGTCGCTCCAGTCGCTGGCGCCGAAGGTGTTGCCGGTGGTGATGTAGAGCGCCTGGCCATCGCCGGCGATCCCGCCTTGCGCCCAGATGCCGCCGCCGCGGGCGCGTGTCTGCCAGTAGGCATCGAGGGAGGCGCTGTCCGGCGCGATTTGCGCGACCGTGCCGTGATAGCCGCCGCAATCGCCCGCCATGCCGCCATAGCTCACGTAGAGTTTGTTGTTGAAGAACAGCAGCGCGCTGCGTTCGCCCACCGAGTCATCGAAGGCGCCTCCCTTGCCGGTGATCGCGGCCTGCATGTCGATCGGCCAGCCGTGCACAACCGATCCGTCGGCAAGCGACAGCGCATAGACGAGATGGCGCGGCCCGTTTGCGGTGGCCGTATCCGCATCGAGATAGAGCACCTTGGCGATGGGATCGATTACCGGCGTTCCGGTGATGCCCATGGGATCGATGTTGCCGCAGGGAAGCTGGCTGAGCGGCACGGAGGCGGTGAGCTGCTGCTGCCAGACCGTGGCGCCGGTTCTCTCATCGAGCGCGTAAACGGAATTGCTTTCGGTCGCGACGATAACGAGGCCGCGCTTGGCGCCCTTGGGTTTCCAGAACAGCGGCTGGGCATAGACATGGCCGCTGATGCTCGGAGCGAAATCCGTGTCGCGCTTGACATTGGCGGCGTTCGCCAAGGTGAGCTTGTGCACCACATAGGCGCCGCGACGCAGGTTGGAATTGTGGTAGGTCAGGACGCTATCGTCGGCATGGCTCGCGGCCGGAACCACGGCCAGCATCGCCGCAACAAACCACCTGCACAGTGTCATGATTTCCTCCGCTCAGCTCCGCTCGCCCAGCGGACCCGGAGGAGCAACGCCAATCTACCCTCGCCGTGCCCTGCCGCCGCAATCAAATCGCCGTTGGTATCAAAAGTGTGGCGGCGGCACCTGTCCTTGCGGCGGATAGGCCGGCAAAACTGGCGGCGGCTTCGGCAGCCCGCCGGGATGTTTCGCCAGCTGCTTCATCAGGTAAGAGACACCTGCCTCGAGTTGCGCATCATGCCCGGAGAGCAGCGCGCCCGGATCCGTCGTCACCACGATGTCGGGATCGACGCCATGGTTCTCGATGACCCACTCCGATTGACGCCCATAGAGGCTATCTTCCGGTACCGTGATGTAACCGCCGTCGAGAAAGCTCCAGTAGCCGCGAATGCCGCGCACGCCGCCCCAGGTGCGGGTACCAATGAGCGGACCGAGACCATATTTGCGGAAGTAGAACGGGAAGATGTCTCCATCCGAGGCCGAGTAGTGGTTGAGCAGGCACACTTTCGGCCCGTCGATCAGTTGCTGGGGAATCGACATGGCCGCGCCTTCGCGGTTGGTGGACATGCCGACCAGAATTCGCCGCAACCGCTCCAGGATGATCTGATCGATGAAGCCGCCACCATTCCAGCGGTCGTCGACGATCAGCGCCCGCTTGTCGAGCTGCGGATAGAATTGCCGGATGAATTGCTCCATCCCCAGGGATTCCATGTCGGAGAGGTAGATGTAGGCGACGCGGCCTCCGGACAGCTTGTCGACCATGGCGCGATTGTGGTCGATCCAGGCTTTCTCGCGCACCGACAATTCGTTCTCGATCGGCTGCACGGTAACGGTGCGCGAATGGCCGCCTGAGGCGTCGCCGATTGTCAGCGCGATGGGGCCGTCGCCGAGGCCAACGAACAGACTATAGGGATTGGTCGGCGCCTTGAGCTGCTGGCCGTTGACGGCCAGCAAGGTGTCGCCCTGGTGCACGTCGACGCCGGGCTCGGTCAGCGGACTGCGATATTGCTTGCGCGTGTTGTCGCCGGGATAGATCGTCGCAAAAACATAACGCCCGGTCTGCTGGTTCAGGGCGAAGTCCACACCCAGCATCGCCGTGGCGACTGGCTCGGTGGGATCGTCGTCGTCGCCGCCGCCAACGTAAGTATGCGAATTGGAAAGTTCACCCTGAACTTCGCCGATGACGTAATTGAGGTCGTCGCGCGACCCCACCAGCGGCACGAACCGGGCGTAGTGATCGTGCACCGCCGGCCAGTCGACGCCGTTCATTTTCGGATTGATGAACAGGTCGCGTTCCAGCCGCCATGCATTGGCGAACATCTCGGCCCATTCGCGCCTTGGGTCGATGCGCGTGCGCATATGCGACACGTCCACCGATTTTGCCTTGGGCTTCTCGTCGCCTTTGGGTGGGCTGGTGTCTGCGATGGCATATCCGCCGCCTTCCCCTTCTTCACCGCCGCTCGGCTTGAGCCTTTTGAACAGCACCTTCTCGCCATCGGCCGAAAGGCTGTAGCTGTCCAAATCCTCGACGATGGTATCGTCCTTGCGTTCGCCGAGATCATAGACGTGCAGCGTCGGCTTGAAGCCGGGAAGCGGTCCGTCGATCATCTGGGGCCCGGTGACCTGGTAGAAAATTCTGTCGCCGCGCGCGTCGAGGCTCACGACATGGGCCGGCGGAATCGGCAGCGGCACCGCACGGGCCATCAACCCGTCCAGATCGATGCCAACAGGCGCCGAAGCGCCCGGCTTCCACGGCGCCGGCTTCTCGTCCTTCTTGGGCTCGTAAGCGCCCTCGTCGGAGCGCGGCGCGAAGGGCGAGGCTTCGCCCTTGCGCAACGTGGCGATGTAAACGCTTGTCATGTCGAGCGTGGCGACATTGAACTCGCTTTCGCTCATGGTGGGGTTTTCATTACGCGTCGAAACGAAATAGAGATATTTGCCGTTCGGCGAGAACACCGGGCCAAAATCGTTTGCCAGCGCCTCGGATACGCGCGTGGCCTTTCCCGATCCGAGATTGTAGAGCCAGATTCCGCGTTGCTGGTTGGCGCCGTTGAGGCTGAAGGCCAGCCAGCGCCCGTCCGGCGAGAAATTCTGGTCGTGGATTTCGCTGTACTGGTCCTGCGCAACTTGCCTCGGCTCGCCGCCGGAAATATCGAGAAGCCAAAGCCGGTGATTGCCATCCGCAATGGCCAGATGTTTGCCATCCGGCGACCACATCGGCGTGTAGTAGAAGCCAGACGTGAAGTGGGTCAGGATCTTTTCCGGCCCGAAGCCTTCGGCGCCGCGAATGGCGATCTGCTGCTCTCCGTTGACGTCGGTGGTATAGGCGATGAGCTTGCCATCGGGCGACCAGCTTGGATGGTCTTCATCGGCGTTGCTGGTGTTGGAAAGATCGCGCGTGGCGCCATGCTCGGCCGGCACAGTGAACAGATCACCGCGCGCGGAATACACCGCACGCTTGCCATTCGGCGACAAAGCGTAATCGGGCTGGCCTGCGGTGTCGTGATCGCGAATCGATTTGCTGGCATCGACGAAGCGCTCGCCGGTACGGGTCCCGTCGTCGGGCACGCGTACGTTCAGCATGTGCGCCTTGCCCGATGGCACATCGACGACCCAAAGATAACCGCCCTGCTGAAAGACGATGCCGTCTCCCGCCTTGCCGCCAACGCCGAGGCTGGGAAAATCGATGTCGTAGTTGGTGAAATGGGTGACTTCCGCGAATTTCTTCGTGCCGAGGTCGTACACCCAGATGTTCTCGCGCCGCGTTCCATCGCGGTCGGACAGAAAATAGATCTTGCCGCCGTCCCACATGGGCGCGGTGTCGGTGCCTTTCCAATCGGTGATGCGCTGAAGCTTCCTGGTGGGGAAATTGTAGGTGTAAACGTCCTGCGCCAGGCCGCCATCGTAGCGCTTCCAGGTGCGGAAATTGCGGAAGATGCGGTTGTAGGCGATCGACTGGCCATCTGGGCTGTAGGTCATCAGTCCGCCGCGATCGAGCGGCAGAAGAGTCGGCAATCCACCGCCGACAGGAACTTCGAACACGCGGGCGTACCAGCTGTTCCAGGCCATGCGCCGCGACAGGAACACGATGTTCTTGGAATCCGGAGTCCAGGTCACCACCATGTTGTCGGGGCCCCAGCGGGTCGGCGCCTTGTCGACGACATCGGAATGGAAGGTCAGCCGGCGCGCGGCGCCGCCTCCGGCAGGAATAACATAGACATCCTGGTTGCCTTGGTAGCTGGCGGTGAACGCGATCCACTTCCCGTCGGGCGAAAAACGCGGCATCAAGTCGTAGCCCGGATCGGCCGTCAGCCGGCTTGCCGTGCCGCCGTTGCGCGACACCTGCCAGAGATTGCCATGCGCCTCGAACACGATGGTGTTGCCGTGCAAGGTCGGGTAACGCATCAGGGTGCGATCCGTGGGATCGGCGCGGGCGCTCAATATCATCGCGGCAAACAAGCCAGCGGTCAGCGCCGCCCTAGTCGCGATTCCAGCCATGATGCACTTTCCTCCTGATAACCGATTTCGATTCATGCGCACAGACTGACTTGCTGACCATCTGCAGACACGGCCTAGCGTACATGCATTCCCTGCAGGTCGGACGAACCACGAGCGCTTCCGTCCTCTCAAGCTTCGGTTGGCCGGTCCTGGAATTTCAGCAGGCGTCCGGCATTGCCCATGACCGCAAGGGTGCCGGCGTTGTGCAGGATGGCGGCCATCAGCGCGCCGCTCGGGCCGAGCATGTTCGCAGCCGCCAGCACGACGAGGAAAACCGTCCACCCCAGACCGACACCCACGTTGACGAGGATGGTGCCGCGGCACCTCCGGCTCAGCCGGATGCAGGTGCCGAGCCGGCGCAGATCGTTGCTCATCAGGACGAGGTCGGCGGAGGCCAGCGCCACATCGGTCCCTTGCGCGCCCATGGCAACACCGATGGCTCCGGCCTTGAGCGCCAGCGCATCGTTGATGCCGTCGCCCACCACCATCGGGCGCCGGCCATGCCGGATTTCCGCGAGCACCAGATCCATTTTCTGTGCCGGCAACGCCTCGGCCCGCACATCGTGCAGATTGAGCTTTGCCGCGACGCGATGCGCCTCCTGCGAGCGGTCACCGGTGATCATCAATTGCCGCTGAAGGCCCAGATGTTTCAGCTCTGTGATGGCGCTCTTTGCTTCGGGCCGGATATCATCGGCGAGCAGGAGCCAGCCCAGAAAGATTTTGCCCTTCGACACTCCGGCCACCGGGCCCTCATGCGCCGGCGGCGTGACCGCGATGCCGAGGCTTCGGAACAGCTCCAAACGGCCGAGTGCGACCTCTTCGTGCCCGAGCAGGGCTGTCACGCCGAGACCGCGCGTCTCGTGCATGTCGGTCAAAGGCAGGCGCTGGTGATCGGAGACTTCGCCGGCCAAGGCGCGGCTGACCGGATGACTGCTGGCTGCGCCCAGGCTGCCGGCAAGCCTGATCACGTCGTCTTTCCTGGCGCCGGGCGCCAAGGTCACGCCGGTGAGCCGTAGCTGTCCGAGCGTCAAGGTTCCGGTCTTGTCGAACATGACGGAATCGACGGAGGCCAGTTGCTCAAGAAAGGCCGAGCCCTTGACGAGAATGCCGTGGCGGCCGGCAACGGCGATGGCGGCAATTGACGTGGCGGGCGCGGCGAGAACGAGCGCGCATGGACACGACGCGACCAGCACCGCGAGCATCACGGTCGTGCTGCCGGTCAGGAACCACAGGCAAGCGGCCAGCAGCAGAACAAAAATCATGTACCGCTCGGCATAGCGTTCCAGAAGCCGGGTGACGGCCGGCTTGGTGCGTTCCGCTTCCTGCATCAGCGCAATGACGCGGCCAAGCGTCGTCTCCTCACCGACCCGCACGATGCGCACTGTCAGCAAACCGTCGAGGTTGATGGAGCCGCTGAAGACATCCGAACCGGGACCGACATCCAGCGGAACGGATTCGCCGGTGATCGTGGCGGTGTCGACGCTTGAGCTGCCGGTCTCGACGAGGCCGTCGCCCGGAACGCCGTCGCCAGCGCGAACCTCGACGCGATCTCCCGGCCGCAACAGCGATGCCGGAATCTCCTGAACTTCGCCGTCCTCGCCAATCCGCCGCGCCGTGGTCTCCGTCAACTTCGTCAGTGCATGAATGGCCTCGTGCGATCCGAGGAGTGACCGCTCCTCCAGAATGTGCCCGACCATCATGATCAGCGGCAGCAAGGTTGCGGTGATCAAATCTCCCGTTACCCAGGCAGCGATGAACGCGAGCGCGATGAGCTGGTCGGTGATGCCGTGCAGGTCCGGATAGCGGAGACTCCGCCATGCTGCGGTCAGCGCAGGCACGCCGACGAGCACGGCGGCGATCCCGGCAACCAGCTCGGCGACATCGCCCTGCGCCGGGGCCAGATATTTCCACGCGACGGAAACGATGAGGCACCCGGCCGCCGCCAACGACAGGACAAGCCGCCAGGCGAGCTTGCGTTTCTCCGCCGCGTTGAGAAGGACGAATTCGTCCGGGAGTGGCGTGGCTAGGTTCATCGCACCGAACCCGGCAACAGAACATGAGCAGCGCCGGTCCGATCGACGGCCTGCACGCGACCCGCTTTCTTGAGCAATGGCCCGATGCGGTCGTAGTACAGCCGCGACATTTGCATTTCGCGCGACATGCCTTCGGTCTGTTTGGCAAGCGCCGCAATCGATGCCGTCTGCACCTTCGCATTCGAAATGCGCTCGTCAGCGGCCGCGGTGGCATCCGTGAAGGTGCGGTCTTTTTCCCGATCGGTTTCCTGCAGCATCGTCTGTGCGTAGGTGCGCGCGTTCGCCGTCTGCGTCTGCGCCCTCTGCGACACCACCAGCACATTGTCGAAGGCCGATTTCGCTTCCGCCGGAATCGCGGGCACCAGATCGACGCGGCTGACGGCAATTCCAAGGCTGGAACCAGCGGCCGCGAGATCCGACAGCCGCCGGTTCACCGCTCTGACCAAATCGCCGCGCAATCGTTCGCGCCGGGACGCCTCTCCGGCTCGCGACGCAATCTCCGGCCGCGCCACGAGGATGGAGTCCAGATCGCGTCCAGCCAGCGTGGAGATTGCGCTGGCGATAAAGAGACGCTGCAAAGCCGACGCGACGTGCTGTTGGGCGATCATGTAATCGGCGGGATCGGTGATCTGATAATAAAGCTGCGCCTGAAGGTGCACCACCGCCGGGTCGCCCGTCAGCAGAAATCCCGCGTTGAGGCGTGGGTCGGAATTGAGATCGAATCCTTCCGACACCCCTCCGGGTTGACCTTCCATGAAGCGGGAGATCGACAGCGGAATCTGTCGGTCGCGTGCCGGCAGCACGACGACCGTCTCGATGGGCTTCGGCAACGCGATCAGAAGACCCGGGCCCTGGATGCGCGCGATGGTTCCGAGGCGGACCACGACGGCTTGGCTGTCCGGCGGAATCTGATGGATGTTGGAGAGAAACCATCCGGCTGCGATGATGCATGCGGCGACGAAGAGAAATCGGAACGCATAGGCGACCGATTGGCCGAGCGGTCCGACTTCCCGCAGCTCTGCGGCCACATCGCTCATGGTTTGCGGCCCTTGGATGGGTCGGCCGATGTGCCCGGCCCGTCGACCAGCGCGCGGAACGGCGCCGCATCGGTGCGCAAGATGATGCTCGTGTTGCTGCCGACCAGTGCATCGAGCGAATCGAGCGAACGCAGCATCATGTAGAGTTGCGGATCGCTGGAATAGGCTTGCTTGTAGATCTCGGCCGCCGCGATACGAGACTTCGCTTCGGTGTCGGCTGCGTCCGCCTTCGCTTGGGCGATTTGCTCGCGGGAGTCGCGATCTGCCGCCGACTGGATTTGCGCGGCGATGCGCTGGCCTTCGGCGGATTGCTGCGCCGCCACCGTGTCGCGCTCGGCTTTCATGCGCTCGATGGTTGCGGTCAGGGTTTCGGCCGGCAAGGTGAGGCGTTCGAGCCCGACCTGCCGCACGCTGACGCCGTAGACCTTCAGGGCCTGCTCGTTCATCCGGTTCTTGAGCGCGTTCTCAAACTGATCCAGCTTGATGTGACCCGGTTGCGTGTTGACGAGGTCCGACAGGTCGAAACTGCTCGCGGTGATCTCAAGCGCGGAGCCCATGAAGCTGCGCAACTGCTCCGCGGCGATCGCCGGATCGTTGCGCACGGCGCGCAGAAACTGTCGCACATGATCGGCATCGTCCGGCACCTGCCAGGCGATATAGGCCTGCACCAGGACGCGTAGCCCGTCGCGCGTTCCAACGTCATGCAGGCCGCTCGATGTCGTGCGCATGCGCAGATCGACCGACACCGTGTTGTCGATGGGCGCGGGCAGCTTCAGCGCCAGACCCGGCGTGGTCAAAACCTGCACCGGATTGCCGAATTGGGTGATGACGACGGCTTCGCCGGGGCTGATCTGAACCAAACACGCAGAGATCGCCAAGATGACCACGATGACGGCCGCCACAATCACGCGGCGATTGCGCCACAGCGGAGTTCGGTCTCCCGGCGGAGCCGCATGGGGATGGTGATGATTATGGTGGTGATCGTGAACCATTTAGTTTTCCGAGTTCAGGGTTCTTCGGGAACGTAGTTGGACGCGCCGGCCGACAACGGTCTCAGATCGAGCGTGAGAGCGTCGTCATGCGAGATTCTGTGATCGATGATGACAAGCGGCAAAATCCCCAACCCCTTGCCAAGATGTTCCAGCCGCCGCTCGAACAGGAACGCGTCCCCGCCCGCGAGATAGGCCTGGTGATCGCCGTTGAAGAGAGAGAGCGCCGCCTTCGCCTGATCGATGCGCTCCGCCGCCTGGCCGGCCGCCTCGTTGCGAGCCCGGATCGCCTGTTGCTGGGCATCGCTGGTCCGCGAGATGGCGTCGCCTTTCGCCGTTGCGATCGCCACCTGCGCGCGGATCGCCGCGGCCTGCACGCCCTGGTAGGAGGCAGCCGCATCCGAGGGCGGATGGATGGCTTCCACCACGACGGCCATGATCTGTATGCCGGTGTCGAGCGATGCGAGCCGCGCCTGAAGTTCGCGTTCGAAGCCGCGGATGAAGGCGTCGCGGTTCTGCCCGAGCACATCGGCCATCGTGTAGCGCGCGAAGTAGCGCGCCAGCATTCTGCCGGCCGTGGCGCGGATCACACTGTCCGGCGACGCGACGTTATAGACAACGTCGCGCGCGGCGGCGTCCGACAGACCGATGCGATAGACGATGCGAAGATCGATATCCGCGACCTCAAAGCTTTGCTTGCCGTTTGCGATGCTGGCGACGAGGTAGCTGGCCTCCGAGGGATGATCCGCAGTCCACAACCGGTCTGCACTCGGCGGCGGTTCGCCTTCGATCGAAGCGGCTTGCGCCGGTTGCCTGCCGGCCTCGACCATGACATTTCCGGCGGCGGAAAACAGAATGGGGATTTCGTGCACCACGCCGTATTCGACAGGCCGCAAGACGCCGAACGGCCACGGCAGATGCACATGCAAGCCGGATGTGAAGACGGCCTGCGGTCTGCCAAACGCTTCGTACACGGCGCGCTGGTTGAGGCCGAGCGCCGTCACTCCGGTCAGCAGCCAGCACAGCAGCACCATTGCGAGAAGCATCGGAACCGTTGCGCGGCGAAGAAACGAAAGCGCCCAGCTGCGCGCGAAGTCGATGCCGAATTTCTCGTTGATGGTCTTGTTGATGGCTTCAAGGTCCGGCCATTGCGGGCGGATGAGACCGGCGAGAAAGCTGTCAGCATGGCTTCGCCGCGTCTGAACAGGCGCTAGCGGAATAAAGAGATAGGCAAAGCTGCGCAGGACGAGTTCAAGCGCCACGAGTCCGACGATGATGTCCACGACATGTTCGAGCAGCGGCCACCACGAGAGCGCCAGCCATCGAACGATCGCGGCGATCGCCAGCAGCAGGAAAACCAGAATGGGGAGGCGCAGGATTCTGGCAATCGAGGCGGCCTCCGGCAGCCGCCATTCCGGCATCTGCGCGAAGTGTCGCTCGTAAACCAAGGTCGCAAAGGCCGTGATGGTCAGGAGCGCGGCGAGCCATTGGTCGGACGGAGCGGACGGTTCAGGACCGGCGATGGTCCAAGCTTTGGAGAGTGCATAGAGCGCCAACAGGCTTGGCGCCGCGGCGGCAAAAAGGGGCAGCCAATCACCGACCCAATCGATATTGGCGAGGCTGGTCCGGAGCGCAGCGTAGCGCGGCCGCAATCTCTCCAGCGTAAAGGGCCACGGCTTGCTGCCGCGAGTTGTAAATCGCTTGCGTTCCTGCGGCTTGAGCTTCCGAGCCCGCGCAGTCAGCGCGACAGAAAGGAAGACGGCAGCCGTTACGAAGAAGACGGCAGAGAGTTGGTAGAGAAGCCGTCCCAACGGCATGTCGAGTCCGGCGCGCAGCCGCACGATGCAGAACATCGCAAGGCCGACGCAGAAAAGGACTATTCCGGAAAGCAACGACAGTCCAGGCGCTTCCTCAGCGATGCGGTTTTCGTCGCGTTGCGACACGCAGTAATCCTCAATGTCTTTTCATCGGCGCATCGACGCCGGGCTCGCAATCTGGCGAGCGCTCCGATGTATGGCTTTCGAATCCTCTGACGAGGGGACGCGCGACGCGTCCGGTCAGATCAGTGGCGGGGCGCGCTGCTGCCAGTCGTGGCCGATCTCGCTGACAGTCCCGACCGCATACGAGAACGGCGCCGCAGACGCGAACGTTTGCGACGGCGGCAAGATCAAGAGTGCGTGAGGGGCAAAGAATGCGCCGGCATGCAGAACGGCCTGGCAGAACGGGCAGTTCGCCTCGCCTTTATCCTTGGACGGAACATGATGCATGGGACTGGAAGTCGCACCAGCCGCAGCGCTCACCGTGTAAGGAGATCCTTGCGGAACGCCGTGAATATGAGTCTGCGCGATGAAACTCTGAAAGAAAAAGGCAAGGAGGAGAAAGAAGTTGAATCCGCCACTCTTCCGCCACTTCGATAAAGCGGAATCAGCAGATCGAATGACTGGCGCTTTCGCCCCTTGCATCAAGAAACCGTCCAGCAGCTGAATTCGAGCCTAATCGCTTTCGCCGCGAAAACGCAAATCCGCAACGCTCGTCGGCGAACACCACATACTGTCAGAGCAGGGCCGCTAGGCATCGCGGCGCGACATGCTACAATACCGGCGGATTCCATCCGAAAATCGCAAATCCGGCGGATGCGCAGAATGGAGACTGTGTCGTGAATCCTTTCTCGCTCGCCTCTGCCTATGTCAGGCGCCGCTGGGGCCAGGCTTTGCTCTCGATTCTGGTCGGCGCATTGGGCATCTCCGCCGTTCTCGTCGCGCTTATGGCCTTCGATGCGTTGCCCGACGCGGCGGAGCGTTCCTGGGGCGGAGTCGATCTCGTCGTCGGACCGAAGGGCTCGCCCCTCGATTTGGTGCTGTGCTGCGCGCTGCATGTCTCCGATCCGCAAGGGCTGGTATCGGAGAAGGCCGCGATGGCGGCGGTTCATCACCCGCTGGTGCGCAAAGCCGCGCCCCTGGCGCTCGGCGATAATGTCGGGGGCTGGCGCATCGTCGGTACGACGCCCGCCATTTTCGCGATCTATCACGCCGATTTTGCGCAAGGCGATGTGTGGACGAAACCGCTACAGGCGGTGTTGGGCGTCGGCGCGGCTCAGGCGCTTCATCTGAAGATGGGAGAGCATTTCGTCGGCGCGCACGGCCTCGCCGCCGGCGGCGATCTGCATTCGCAGTTTCCCTATACCGTCGTCGGCATCTTGAAGCCAACCGGATCAGTGCTCGACAGGCTGGTGCTGTGCGATATCGAGACCGTGCGCTACATCCATCGCGAACATGCGGAGGAGGAAGCCGCCGAAACCGGCGTAACCGAGACTTACGCGAATCTTCCCGATGCGGCGACCGCGGTGGTCGCATCGTACCGCACGCCGGTGGCAGCGCTGCTGGTGCCGCGCCTCATCAATGCCAATCCCACGCTGACGGCGGCAAGCCCGTCGTTCGAGATCGCGCGCCTGATGAGTTATCTCCGCCCCTTGTCCTACGCGGCGATCGCCTTGGGGCTTCTTCTCGTGGCGATCGCCGCGGCGGGCGCCGCAGCCGCGCTGATGGCGACGATGAATGCGCGCACCCGCGACCTGGCGCTGCTGCGCACCTTGGGAGCGGGCCCCCTATCGATCGCGTCGGTTGCTTTTGCCGAGGCCGGCATCATTGCTCTCGCGGCGCTGGTTGTGGGACTTGCGCTGGGCTGGCTGCTGTTGGTACTGGCGGCGCAGATCCTGCTGGACCGCTGGGGCCTTGCG
>DASYBT010000239.1:0-9448 GCA_036500585.1 Rhizomicrobium sp. | reverse complement strand
TAGCATGATCCCTCCCCGAATTGCCTTCGGCAATTCGACCCTCCCTTTACAAGGGAGGGTATACTCACAGTGTCTTCGCAAACGCTTCGATATCGGCAGGCGTATCGAGGCTGACGGTTTCGGGCTCGCGGTCGATGCGCTTGACCATGCCGGTCAGCACCTTGTTGCCGCCGCATTCGATCGTGGTGCCGACACCGAGATGACGGAACATCATCACGCTCTCACGCCAGCGGACACGACCGGTGATCTGCTCGACCAGCAGGCGGCGGATCGTTTCCGGTTCGCTGGCTTCGGTCGCCGTGACATTTGCCACGATGGGCGCTGCCGGCGAGCGGATGGTCACCTGCGCTAAGGCTTCGCGCATTTTGTCGGCGGCGGGCTGCATCAGCGGCGAATGGAATGGTGCGCTCACCGCCAGCATCATCGCCCGCTTGGCGCCTTTCGACTTGGCAATGTCGCCCGCGCGTTCCACCGCTGCTTTGGTGCCGGAGATCACGACCTGCCCCGGCGCATTGTCGTTGGCCACGACGCAGACCGGATTCTTCTCCGTCTCCGGTGCAGCCGCCACGGCTTCCTTCGCCGCTGCTTCGGCCAATTCGACCTCGGCGCCGAGCAGGGCGATCATCGCGCCTTCGCCGACCGGCACGGCCTCCTGCATCGCCTGGCCGCGCGTCTTCAACAGCCGCGCCGCATCGCTGAGAGTGAAAGCGCCGGCAGCGCACAGTGCCGTGTACTCGCCCAACGAATGCCCGGCGACAAGCCGCGCCTGCCGGGCGAAATCGAGCCCGCCCTCGCGCTCCAAGACCCGCACGACCGCCATGCTGGCGGCCATGATAGCCGGCTGTGCGTTTTCCGTGAGCGTTAGGTCGCTTTCCGGGCCCTCCCACATCAGCCGGGAGAGGCGCTGCCCGAGCGCTTCGTCGACTTCCTCGAAAACCTCTCGGGCTGGCGCAAAAGCCTCGGCCAAGGTCTTGCCCATACCGATGCCCTGGCTGCCCTGTCCGGGAAAGATGAATGCTCGCGTCATGCGGCGGGACACAAATCAGCCATAGCGCAGCTAGTCAAGGTACGCCGCGGCACCGCGTCCGCTTCTGGGTCCGCTGAAATTCTGTTAAATGTTAAGCCTGATTCGAACAGGGGAGTTCTTCAAGATGAAAACTGTTATGGCCGCCACAGTGGCGGCGCTGATTGGCGCAGCCTCGCTTGCGGCACTTCCGGCACTGCCTGCTTCGGCTGCCGCTGTTGTGGTGAACGTCGGCGGCGGACATGGCGGCTGGATGTGGCATGGTCGCCGCTACCATCACCGGCATCAGGATTGCCGCCGGTGGCATCACCGCCGCGTCTGCCAATGGCGCTACTGGTGATCTGATCTTCGGATCACGAGGGCCGCGGAGCGATCCGGGGCCCTTTTTCTTTAGTGACGGTGCGCGTCAGCGGCCACAGGCGTCGTCTGCAGCATCGCATGTTTGCTGACAGGCGCGCCGTGGGCTTTGGCTTCGCTGATCAGCCCACCGCAGTTCGCATCCTTCGCCATGCCGACATCAATCATCGGCAGGATAGCCGCGAGGGGCGAGACCAGCGCTGCGAGTCCCACCACCAGGCCGCCCTGGCCGAGCGCCTTGCCGGCTTCCACGCCCACCTTGGGATGCGACAGGGAGCCGGTGATGGAAATCGGCGCGTTCAGCCGCAACAGGCGCAAATGCTTTGCCTGTCCGGAGAGTTCGATATTCACGGTTTCATTCCGCAGATCGACATCGCCTTTGCCGGTGCCAACCTCGACATCGGTATCGAGAACGATATTGCGGGCGGTGAGCACACCATTGCTTGCCGTGAAATGCGCCACTGCGCAGCGCATGGTCGTCTGCGATTGATCGCCGGTCAGAAGCGCAATGCCGCCGTTCAACAGATTGATGCCCAGTAATTCGGCGAACGCCTTCCGCATCAGCCCGTGCGGCACAACGAAGGTGACCGATCCATTCGCGTTCGAGGCAGCACGGTGCACGGTATTTCCCGCACCGGTCAGGATGGCGCGCGCCTCCAGCGTTCCCTCGATCGGCGGCTGGCCCTGAACCTTCGAGACAAGGTCCTGCAGCTTGATGTCGCGCACGCGCAGGTCGACGGCCGTCACGGGAATGCGCTTGCGCGCATCCAACCTGACCTTGCCGGAAATGGTGCCCTGGGCCAGCGTGGCGTGCAGCGGATCGAGCCGCAACAGGCCGTCATTCAACCGGGCGTGCACCGCGATGCTGCGCAACGGCAAATCGCGCGAGACGATCGATTTGGCGCGATACGTGACATCGGCGTCCATCTGGCGAACGCGATCGACATCCAGCGGTGCGTTGGGCAGCAGCAAGGTGGATTGCACTGCGCTCTTGGCGCCTGCCAAGGTGATTCCGGGAGCGGATGCCGCGGCCTTCCTGGTGCTCGCAGGCGCCGCAACACGCGCACGTTCGCTGCCAAACAGAAAACCCAGATCGCTCATATAGACGCGGCGCGAAGCCAGTTCGCCGCGGGCAAACAGTCTTTCGCCGGAAGCATCGATCGTCATGTCGCCGGACAAGTCGCTCTGGCCCATCAACCCGGAGAGGGCGGTGACGCGATAAATTTCGCCATCGCGCACGATGTGCATGTTCGCGCGATAGGGCGGCGTGTTGGGCAGGACCAGTCCGGTGAGGTAGTAGAGGTTCGCCGCATCGTGGCCGGTCACCGTCATCGCGCCATCGATGCCGCCAAGGTCGAACGGGTGCTGAACGTCGCCGCGCACGACGAGGTGCGTTGAACCGGCATGAACGTCCGCCGTGAATGGGTACGGCTGGGATACGTCGACGTTCAGAAGGGGTGCGCCGTGCACCTCGGCGGAGAACGGCGAGCGATTGAGCGATCCCTGGCCGACGAGCTGAAAGCCTATGCCTCGCCTCGTTGTGCTGTCGCTGGATTCGACCTGTCCAACGAAATTCAGCTTCCGCTTCGCATCGAGGATCCTGACGCGCCCGTCGATCAGGAAACGCTGGATGGCCGGCAGCTTCAGCGGTCTGTTGCTTCGCGTCTTGTTAAATTGCCAATTCGCGCGGCCATTGGCATCGCGCACCAGCAGCAGTGATGCGTTCTCCACTGCTACGAGAGGCATGATCATATGCCAGCGAAACAACAGCGGCATCAGCTTTACGCTGACGGCAAGATGCCCGACCTCCGCCATATCGCCACCGCCCGCCCATTTGGTGTTGGCGATGCGAATGCTTCCCACATCGGCGCGCGGCGTCCAGGAGAAGAGGTGAACGTTCAGGTTCCCGGCGATGGTCACCTGGCGGTGCAGGCGATGCGAAGCGTAGCGCGCGATGGGGCCGCGCAGCCAATTCCACGGCATGAAAATGAGAACGAGTATCAGCGCGACCACCAAGCCGCCGAGAATGCCGCCGCCCCATTTCAGCGCGCGGATCGGCCCCCGTGTTGCCGAGGGCCCGCGCGATGTTTCTGTGGTGCACTGCTTCGCAGACGCGCGCGCACGCGCCGAATTCCAGCCGGCGCGGATTCGCGCCCTTGCGCGGTTCAACCAATCTTTCAAATCCGTATTAGCCATGGCAACCGGAGCTCACGTCTCCGATATAAAGACTTGAGCCCGTTTGCGTGTTCCCCGCTTCGCTGCAGCGCGAAATACAATTCGTGATCGGGTTGCGAATTGACCGGCCAGTCGCATCGCAGGATAGTCCTTCTGCCCAGCCGAAGAGGCCAGGGGCGAAAAGACGGGCCCGCCCGCCGGGCCGGTCGGCTCCGCAAAGGCAAAGTCCTCGGAGCCGTGACGAACGAGGGCGCCGCTCAATGCGGCGCCCTTCGTCTTTCAGCGGTGTTCCTTGCGTGGGATTGCGGCTTCAGGGAGCGCGGGCTGTCTTCGGCGCCTTTGCGAACGCGGCTTTCAACGTGTCTTCGGCTTCCGCTTCGCGATCCATCGCAGTTTGTAAGTCGAGGTGCATGGCGTCATCGATGTCTGCCGTGGGCGTCGTTTGCAGCAATGGCGACGGGTTCGAGCGCATGACCGGAATCGTGTGCGGCTGATTGGACAACATCTGCTGGGTCCCGGATGAAAGCGCGGTGGCGCTGGGGGGCTTGTTGTGGGCCATGCTGCTGCGTTCCTGGCTATCCTCCCATTGCTCCCGGGAATGGCTCATCACCGCCTCGAGATCGGCGTTTGCGTCCCGCGCCATCTGCATCGAGATCAGGAAACTCAGGGTATCGAGATCGAGGCCCGTTCCCTGCCGAGCCCGTTCGGCCAAGCCGCGCGCCCGATCTTCCGACAGCATCCCCGCGGAGACCGAATTGCGCGTCTCCTGCTTGATCCAGGCTTGCCAAGTGGAATCCACTTTTGCCAGCAAAGCCTGCTCAAGATGCTCGGCCCCTGCGGGATAATCCGGCGCGGCCAGCGCGACGCCGGACAACATCAGCGACCCGAGAATGACGAGGCCATACTTCGTTCCCGCGCCCATGGCCCACGCTGTCCTTCCGTATACGTTCATTCTTGTGCGATCCAGCCCGCGTTGTCCAATGGATTGAGCTATCCCAATCAATCCAATGCCTCCGGACCTGGTCCCGGGCTAGCGGCACTTAGCCCATGAGCGTTTGGCGCAACGCGAGGATGCTTCGGCTTGGCCCGGTTGCCTTCGTCGGATAAAGTTCTGCGTGCCGTCCCGGGGGGCAGTGCATGAGTCCGCAATCTTTTCCGGAAAGTCTCACCGCGCGCACCGCCTTGTGCGCTGTATTGCTCGCAGCTGTGTGCCTGCTTGCTCCCTTCAGCAAGGCATCGGCATCGGCGTTCACGACCCTCCATACCTTTTGCGAACATGCCGACTGCCGCGATGGGGCCTACGGCATTGCGCCTCCGTTTGAGGATGCCTCCGGCAATCTGTACGGCACCGCTCGCGGTGGTGGGAAAGAGGGTGCAGGCTTGGCATTCGAGCTGACGCCGGGTGGCGAGACCTTCACAATCCTGTACAAGTTCTGTTCGAAGCGGAATTGCTCAGACGGCTCTGGCCCCGGAAGCGGCCTTATCATGGACGTGAATGGCAACCTGTACGGTACCACGACGGACGGCGGCAAATTCGGCGAAGGCACCGTCTTTGAACTCGTGCCCGACGCCAGCCATTCGAAATACGATCTGGTGACGCTTTACGACTTCTGCGCCTCGTCGTGCAGCGAGGGCAAGAATCCGTCCTTCGGCAATCTGTTGAGCTACGCCGGTCAATCGTCCAGCGCGCTCTACGATGGCGTCTCTCCACTCTACGGCACGACCTCCTACGGCGGCTCTGGGTATTACGGAACGGCATTCGAGCTGGACTACGTTTCGGGCGAGAGCGCGCGACAGGAGAAGGTGCTGTATAATTTCTGCTCATTGTCGTCATGCACCGACGGGTCCCAACCGGCCGGACTCGTGGTGGGGTCGGACGGCTCTTTGTTCGGAACAACGACATATGGTGGTTCGGCAAATGACGGGGTTGTGTTTCAAGTGCGGTCAAATGCCGGAGCATTTTCCGGAATGTTCTTCACACCTTCTGCGAGACGGACTGCAGCGATGGCGAGGAGCCGCGCGCAACTGTGATCCAGGACGCGCAAGGCAATCTCGTTGGCACAACCCAATTCGGCGGTCAGTTTGGCAGAGGAACGATTTTCCAGCTGACGCCGGCGAAGAAAAGGTGGCGCCAAAAGGTACTCTACAGCTTCTGCGCACAGGATAGCTGCGCCGACGGCGCAATACCGGCCGCACCCGTTTCCATCGACTCCGCAGGTAATATCTACGGAACAACGTCGGCAGGGGGTCAGTATGTCCCCGACGGGGGGACCGTCTTTGAGTTACATCGGCGGACCTTTTCCACCTTACACAGCTTTTGCCAGGATCAATGTACGGATGGCGAGACGCCGGTGGGCAGCGTGAGCATTGGCGCTTCCGGTGAGCTCTTTGGGATGACGGTCTACGGTGGCGCAGGGGGCGGCGGCACGGTGTTCAAGCTGGAGCCCTGAGGGCCATCCGTTCCGGCACTGAGGGGGCGGCTCGAAGCTCGGGCTTGCTCGGCATCCGCCCATCCCCTATAAGCCCCGCCTTCATCAGCGGCTGCGGTCGCGGGAGGCCTTTTTGGCCCATGCCGGATGGTCCGGCGTCCCGTCGAACCGAGGCAAAGGCGTAGGCACCCTGCCCGCCTTCGTCCCGCAGCGCGAGGACAAGGGACGACAATGGCTCTCTACGAGCATCTCCTGATCGCGCGCCAGGATATCAGCGCACAGCAGGTGGACGCGCTGGCGACCCACCTGAAGACCATCATCGAAGGCGAAGGCGGCAAGGTCGAGAAGCAGGAGTATTGGGGCCTGCGCGGGCTTGCCTATCGCATCAAGAAGAACCGCAAGGGCCACTACGTGCTTCTCAACATCAACGCGCCGTCGCGCGCGGTACAGGAACTCGAGCGGCAGCTGAAGATCAACGAAGACGTGCTGCGCCACATGACCGTGAAGGTCGAGAAGTTCGAGCAATCCTCGAACAAGAACAAGCGCGAGCGCGAGGACGGCAAGGTTGAAGGTGCTGCGGCGCCTGCCGCGGCCGAGGAGACGGTGCAATGAGCTATGGCGGCGAACGCGGAGATCGTGGAGATCGCGGTGGTGATCGTGGCGAACGCGGCGGTGGCGGCGGCGCAAGGCGTCCATTCTTCCGGCGCAAAAAGACGTGCCCCTTCTCCGGCGCCAATGCGCCCAAGATCGACTACAAGGACGTGAAGCTGCTGCAGCGCTTCATCTCCGAACGCGGCAAGATCGTGCCGTCGCGCATCACGGCGGTGTCGTCGAACAAACAGCGGCTGCTTGCGCAGGCGATCAAGCGGGCGCGCTATATGGCGCTCCTGCCATACGTGGTGAAGTAGGAGAACGGCGATGCAAGTGATCCTGCTCGAACGCGTCGAGAAGCTCGGCCAGATGGGCGACGAGGTGAAGGTGAAGGACGGCTTCGCCCGCAACTTCCTGCTGCCCAAGAAGAAGGCGCTGCGCGCGACCAAATCCAACCGCGAATTTTTCCTGACGCAGAAATCGCAACTCGAAGCGCGCAATCTGGAGCGCAAAAGCGAGGCGCAGAAGGTCGCCGAGAAGCTCGCCGGCAAGACCTTCATGCTGCTGCGCCAGGCGGGCGATCGCGGTCAGCTCTACGGCTCCGTTTCGCCGCGCGACATCTCCGATGCGATCTCCGCCGGCGGATTTTCCGTGGATCGCACGCAGGTTCCGCTCGACAAGCCGATCAAGTCCATCGGACTTGCCCCGGTGAATGTGGTGCTGCATCCGGAAGTGCGCGTCGCGGTGACCATCAACGTCGCACGCACAGAGGACGAAGCCGAGCGTCAGGCGCGCGGCGAGGACGTGCTCGCCGAACGCACGCCGGAAGCAGAAGCCGCTGTGGAGGCCGAGGCCAACGCCGAAGCCCTGTTCGAGGAAGGCGCCGGCCCGCGCACGGATGGCGAAGACGCCGAAGCCTGAGCTTCGGAATACATGCTGTGACAAACGGGCCGCGAGAGCGGCCCGTTTTGTTTTGCGGCTACTCTGCGGGCTTGAGCGCGACCGATCGGCGCTGATAGCGCCAGGTGCGGATGGTTTCCTCCGTGTACGGCCCGATGATGAAGATCACCAGCATTGCGGCGGTGAACACGATCTTCCACATCGCCGGCGGCTGCTTCAGAGCAACCGAGAAGTCGGCGTGCTCGGGCCCCAGCCCGAACAGCGCCAGCACCTGCCCAAAATGCGGCAGCAGGATCAGCAGCGCAGCGGTGAGCGGGATGATCTCCAGGAAACTGTGGAGTTGATCCTCCGTCGGTCCCACGTGGCGGCCATGGGATTCCGCATAGCGGATGTCGAGATTGCCGGTGATCTCGTGCGCTGCGAAGCAGACGATGAACAGCACAACCATGGCGGCATCGATGCGGAAGAAGGCGGAGGCAATGATGGGCAATCCCACCTCTGCCATCATGACGTGGTGGATCAGCGACTCGCCCACGCCGCTCGTTCGCTCGATGTGAGTTATGCGGTGTGCGATGTAATCGGCAAAGCCGGTGCCAATCCACACGGGCAGGCTGAACCAGCCGATCAGCAGATGGATGGCATGTTCCACGAGTTGGATACACTCCCGAAAAGCATCATCAGATAAGTGCGCGCGGGTTCGCCGGTTCCCGACGCGAACGCAGCAAACTTCGCGTTCGCCGGAACATTCGCGACAACCCGCTGTTACCCTGACGATACAATTGCCGCGGAGGAATTCATGAAAGCGCTGGTTTGGCATGGGCGGGCCGACGTCCGCTGCGAGTCGGTTCCCGATCCCATCATCGAAGACCCCCGCGATGCCATCGTGAAAGTGTCCTCCACTGCCATCTGCGGTTCCGACCTGCACCTCTACGACGGCTACATTCCGGCGATGGAATCCGGCGACATTCTCGGTCACGAATTCATGGGCGAAGTTGTGGAAGTCGGCTCCGGGAACAAGAAGCTGAAGGTCGGCGATCGCATCGTCGTTCCTTTCACGATCTGCTGCGGCGAATGTTTCTTCTGCAAAAAGGGTCTGTGGTCGGTGTGCGAGCGCACCAACCGGGACTCTGAAACCGCCGCGAAGATGTTCGGCCACACCACCGCCGGCCTGTTCGGCTATTCTCACCTGACGGGCCACTACGCTGGCGGTCAGGCGCAATATGTGCGCGTGCCATATGCCGACGTCGCGCCGGCCAACGTGCCTGGCAACCTGCCGGACGATCAGTTGCTGTTCCTCACCGACATTTTCCCGACGGGCTACATGGCCGCGGAGAATGCCGGCATTGAGCCCGGCGACACGGTCGCGGTGTGGGGTTGCGGACCGGTTGGACAGTTCTGCATCAAGAGCGCTCTGATGTTTGAGCCTGCCCAGGTCATCGCGATCGATCGCGTGCCGGAGCGGCTGGAGCTTGCGCGCAAGTCCGGTGCCGAAACGATCAATTTCGAAAATGAGGACGTGTACGATCGCCTCAACCAGTTCACCAACGGGCGCGGCCCGGACCGCTGCATCGACGCGGTCGGCATGGAAGCGCATCGTCATGACTCCGGCGGCGCCGTGCTCGACAGCACGGAAGCGGCCATAGGTCTCGCCACCGACCGCATCCAGGCGCTGCGCGATGCGATCCGCAATTGTCGCGCCGGCGGCACCATCTCGCTGGCTGGCGTCTATGGCGGGTATCTCAATCACGTGCCGCTCGGTGCCGCGTTCCAGAAGGGCATCACCTTCAGGATGGGCCAGACTCACGTGCCGAATTATCTGCAGAAGCTGCTGCACAAGATCGAGGAGGCGGAGATCGATCCCTCGTTCGTCATCACGCACCGGCTGCCGCTTGAGGAAGGGCCGCAGGCTTACAAGACCTTCCGCAACAAGGAGGGCGGCTGCATCAAGGTTGTCATGCACCCCAACGGCTAG
>DASYBT010000238.1:0-49210 GCA_036500585.1 Rhizomicrobium sp. | reverse complement strand
TCGTTCGGCAGCCGGAGCGCGGCATTCCGCGTCGTCTCCGACACGTATCTGGAAGCGAAGATGCCGGGCGACGCCGCCAAGGGCAAAATCACCGTGACCATGCCGGCCGGCGAGTTGCACAGCAACATTGAGGTGACGCCGCTGCACTGAAGCTTCGCCTACCGTTCACCGTGCTCCGGCAGGAGGACTTCGCGGACGCCTTTGTGGTTGGGGGGCGTGAGATCACGCCTTCGTCTCTCATACGCCTAATTGGGGAGATGGCTTCGAATTTGCAGAGGAGGTGTGCGAGGCGGTCCTACTCCGGCGCGTCCCACGGGTTGAGCAGGCGGACGCCGGTCGAGGAGAAATCGTCCACGTTGCGCGTCACCACCGTGAGCCCATGCACCAGCGCGGTGGCCGCAATCAGCGCGTCGCGTTCGGGCCGCGGATCGGGAACATGCAATGGAGCGCATCGCCGGGCGGCAGCGGCATCGACCGGCAGGATGCGATGGGCAAATCCCGGCAGGACATAATTTTCCAACCACGTTCGCATGATCTGACCTTGCTTCGTGTCGTACCGCTCCAGGAGCAGAACGCCCACTTCGAGCTCCAGAACCGTAATGGCCGAGATGTAGAGCGCAGCTGCGTCAACCGTGTCCGCCCAGCGCG
Organism: Rhizomicrobium sp.; assembly: GCA_036500585.1. Taxonomy (GTDB): domain Bacteria; phylum Pseudomonadota; class Alphaproteobacteria; order Micropepsales; family Micropepsaceae; genus Rhizomicrobium. Next base: position 48,562 of record DASYBT010000238.1, on the reverse strand, counting down.
CCACCTGTGCATTGGCTTTGCCGCTACGCACCTTGCGCAGCTCGGACACGACATTCGTGTCCAGCAAAAACATTAAGTCAGATCAACGGGGCGAAGCTTGATGTCGAGGCGCGGCGGATCGAATTCGATATCCTCGCTACCCGGCATGGCCAAAGCGTCGGCGATACTTTGACGGCCCGCGAGGCGCTGGTATTCATCAATGGTCATCAGGACATGGGCGGGGCGGCCGCGGTCGGTGATGAAAACCGGGCCATTCTCGGCCGCCTTCTTGGCACGGCTGGTGTCCTGATTGAATTCGCGGCTTGAAAGCGTGGTTTGTGCCATGGGCGGACCTCTTTGTAGAAACGTTTCTACAATCGAAGCGGCGCTATGTCAACCGCGCAGGGATCCCGCCTACCGCTCGCCGTGCTCCGGCAGGAGGACTTCGCGCAGGCCCTTGTGGTTGGGGCGGGAGATCACGCCTTCCTCTTCCATCCGCTCGATGAGGCGCGCGGCGCGGTTGTAGCCGATCTCCAGCCGCCGTTGGATGTAGGAGGTCGTGGCCTTGCGCTCGCGCGCCACGATGTCGAGCGCCTTGTCGTAGAGATCGTCGCCCGATCCGCCATTGCCGCTGCCGTACACGGAAAACGGGTCGTCGCCGTCCTCGTCCGGCTCTTCGGTGACAGCGTCGAGATATTCAGGCCGGCCCTGCTCGCGCAGGAACTTCACCACCTCTTCCACTTCGCGCTCGGTGACGAAGGGGCCGTGCACACGGCCGATGCGCCCGCCCGCCATCATGTAGAGCATGTCGCCCTGGCCGAGCAGCTGCTCGGCGCCCTGCTCGCCCAGGATGGTGCGGCTGTCGATCTTGCTCGTCACCTGGAAGGAGATGCGGGTGGGGAAGTTCGCCTTGATGGTGCCGGTGATGACGTCAACCGACGGCCGCTGCGTGGCCGCGATCAGATGGATGCCGGCGGCGCGCGCCATCTGCGCCAAGCGCTGGATTGCGCCTTCGATCTCCTTACCGGAGATCATCATCAAATCGGCCATCTCGTCGACCACCAGCACGATGTAGGGCATCGGCTCGAGCTCGAGCACCTCGTCTTCATAGATCGGCTTGCCGGTGTCGCGATCGAATCCGGTTTGCACCGTGCGCTTGAGCTGCTCGCCCTTGTCGCGCGCCTTGCGGATGCGTTCGTTGAAGGCTTCCACCCCGCGCACGCCGAGCTTCGACATTTTGCGGTAGCGCTCTTCCATCTCGCGCACCGCCCATTTGAGCGCGACCACCGCCTTCTTGGGTTCCGTGACGACGGGCGCTAGCAGATGCGGGATGCCTTCGTAGGAGGAAAGCTCCAGCATCTTGGGATCGATGAGGATGAGCTTGGTCTGGTCCGGCGGGCAGCGGTAGAGCAGTGACAGAATCATGGTGTTGAGCGCCACCGATTTGCCCGAGCCGGTGGTGCCGGCGATGAGCAGGTGGGGCATCTTGGCGAGGTCGGCCATCACGGAATCGCCGCCGATGGTTTTGCCGAGCGCCAGGATCAGCGGCGCGCGCGTCTTTTCGTATTCGGCGCTGGCGAGCAGCTCGCGCAGGAAAACCGTGTCGCGATGATGGTTCGGCAACTCGATGCCAATGACATTGCGCCCCGGGATCACCGCGATGCGCGCCGCCACCGCCGACATCGAGCGCGCCACATCGTCGGCCAGCGCAATGACGCGGGAGGATTTCACGCCGGCCGCTGGTTCGAATTCATAGAGCGTGACCACCGGGCCGGGCCGCACATCGCGGATGCGCCCCTTCACACCGAAATCCGCCAGCACGGCTTCCAGCATGCGGGCGTTTTCGGCCAGCGCTTCGTCGGAGATATCGGTGGAATCGCGGACGTGGACCGGCTCGGCGAGCAGGCCCAGCGGCGGCAGCTGATATTCCGATGTGCCGAGATTGAGCGCGGGCTGGCGCGCGGATTTCGCCGGCGCGGCCGCCTTCGCCTTCTCGTCGCGGCGCACGCGAATATCGCGCGCGCTCGTGGCGGCCACAGGCTCCGGCTTCACGTCGAGCGCGTAGGGATCGGGTCTTGGCTTCGGCGGTGGCGCCGGTTCGTAGCCGGTGTCCTCGTATTCCTCCGTGCGATCTTCGCTGCGCAGCGCGGGCCAATGAACCAGGCTGAACACCCACACGAAAAACGCGGCCGTGTTCACGCTGGCGCGCCACAGCAGCCGGAAGCGCAAACCCATGGCGATGATGGCGAGCGGAAATCCCGCTATGAGGAGAAGGAGCGGCACGGCAAATCCAAGCCATGGCAGGTGATGCAGCGCGCCTTCATGATTGGCGAGACCAATTACACCGTAGCCCAGCATCCCACCGGTGCCGGCGGGCAAGGCGGAGAGCTGCGGCAGCAGTCCCAATCCGCCGGCGAGAAACACCGTGCCGAACGGCCACGCCGCGGCACGCCACAACGCGTGACTGAGCGGCAGGCCGAACATGGCGCGCGCCCCCCACATGGCCGGTGGCGCCAGAAACGCCAGCGACGCAATGCCGAAGCTGCGCAGCATCAGGTTCGCCGCCGTGGCGCCGAAGCCGCCGAACAGATTCGCGAAGTCGCGACCCGTGGCGTTGTCGAGGCTCGCGTCCTGCGCGCTGTAGCTCGCCAGCGCCAGCAGTCCGCAGCAGGCGATCAGGAACACCAGCGCGCCGGTGCCGCGGAAGATGGCGGTGCGGGTGGCACGGGCCAGGGTGGCGCGCGCCTCCGCCATCGCATCGGCAAACACCTGCTTGCGCGAGCGCGGCTGGTACACGCCGCTCGAACGGCGGCCGCGCGCGCTCATGGCGAGCCGTCAGCTGTGAGAATTTCACCCATCCTCGTCAGTGTGCCTTCAATGGTTGACAAATCACTAACAAGCGCGATGCGAAGGTACGAAAACCCAGGGTTTGTGCGGGGTTTTCCCGGTTCAATTTCGCGGCCCATATAGGCGCCGGGAAGGGTTCGGATGCCAGCTTGGCGCCACAGCTTCAGCGCCGCCTCTTCGCCATTGCCGACATCGAGCCACAGGAAGAAGCCGCCTTCGGGAGTACGGAACCCGGCGCGGTTACCCAGCACGCGCCTGGCGATCAGGAAGCGCTCGGCGAACATCGCGCGGTTGGCGGCGACATGGGCTTCGTCCCGCCACGCCGCGGCCGAGGCGGCCATGATCGGCATCGGAACCTGCGGCGCCGCGTAGTTGCGGAAGGCGCGAAAGGTCTGGATCAGCTTCGGATCGCCGGCGACAATGCCGGAGCGCAGGCCCGGCAGAGAGGATCGCTTCGACAGCGAATGAAAGGTCAGCAGACGCTCGATATCGCCGGATTGTGCGTAGCGCGCGGGCAGCGCACACGCGGGCGGCTTGTCGAAATAGATGTCGGCGTAGCATTCGTCGGCGAACACCGTGAAATTGTGCTTGTCGGCAAGAGCGAACAGTGTTCGCCAATAGTCATCACTCGCCACCGCGCCTTCCGGATTGGACGGCGAGCAGATGTAGATGGCGGCCGTGCGGTCGAGCAGCTCCGGCGGCAGTGACGCGTAATCCGGCAGAAAATTGGTTGCCGCTGTCGCCGGAACGAACACCGGCTCCGCGCCGGCAGCGACGGCTGCGGCCGCGTAGCACTGATAGAACGGATTGGGGATGAGGATGGCGGGTTTGCCGCTCCCCTTCACCTCAGGCATGGCGATGAAGGCGGCGAGGAACAGCCCTTCGCGCGTGCCGTTGAGCGGCAGCAGATGCTTGTCGGGATCGATAGCGTTGTCGGGCAGCGCAAAACGCCGCCTCAGCCAATCCGCCGCCGCTTCGCGCCAATCGGCGGTGCCGTTGATCGGCGGATATTCGCCGAACTGATGCGCATGGCGGTTGATGGCCTCGGTCACGAAGGCGGGCACGCTCCCGCGCGGATCGCCGACCGACAGGCTAACCGGCGGCGCGCCCGGCTCAATCGGATCGAGCAGCTCGGCCAGCATAGCGAACATCGAAGGCGGCAGTTGTGCGAGTCGGCCGGTGAACATAATGCCTCGAGATTCCTGGTCGGCGAGAATCTAACCGGAGTGCGACTCGCGCGCCATTGCGAGGCGTGCGGAGCGACTGCGCCCTAGCTGTCACGAATCGAGACAACGATTCCGGAATAGCCGAGCGCGCTCGCGCTGACGCGGCGAAGATCTTCGGGCTTCGTCCAGTCGCTCCGGCGGCTGAACACGCTCGGTGCACCCGGCATGATCGACAACAGCTCATCGCGATGGACGAGATCGCCGCGTTCTGAGGACGGTGTGGCAGCATCGCACAATTTCTCGTTCACCAGCAGCACGCCGCCGGGATTAAGCGCATGCCACGCCCGCTGCAGCACCGCACGGCGCTGGTCCGGCGAAAGATGCAGGAGGCACTGGCACAGCATGATGAGATCGGCGCTCGTGCCAAATTCCGAGTGCTCTGCGGGAGTGTGTGAGAGGCTGTAGCTTTGTGTTGGGCCGCGATGCCGCCACAGGCGATCCAATGCCGCGTGAAACTTCTTTTCCGGCTCGAACAGGTCGAACACCGCCGCGTGCGGAAGGTCGGCGCGCAGCAGCCACGGAATCATCCCTGCGGCGGTTCCGACATCGATCACCCGAGCGATGGGACGATGCGTTATGTGACTCAGCGTCCGCGCGATGGCGCGCGCGCGATGACCGCCGCTGGCGAACACATACGACAGCTGCTTCACCGGGATGGGAAATCGCGCGGGATCGCGTGCAACATCCAGCAGCCAATCGGCCAGATCTTCCGCCATTGGATCGGCCGCCGAGAACCCCGTTCTCCGCGGGTTTCCCGTGCGCTTTGCGACGATGTTCGAAATGGCGCCAACCGTGACGGCATGCAGATTGTCGACAACCGACGCCCCAAGCATGACATCGGCCTGCGGCCAGTCCGCCGTCGCGATCGCCGCATCGACGAAGCTGCGTGCCGAGGGTTTGCCCGGCTGCAGCACGAAAACCTCGCTCGGCCATGCAACGGCCTTCACCGCGTCGAGGACGACGCGATTGGACCAGGCGGAGATCAGGATCGGTCGGCGCAAGATTGCCATCGGCCGAGTGTAGCGGAACGCCGCCGGTTTCGCGCCGTGCGCCGGTGCGGCTGGTGGACAAGCAGAACCTGCCCTAGGTTTCACGCGACATGGGCAACAAGACGGATCACGCCAATCCTGACGTCCTGATCGCCGGCGGCGGCATGGTGGGGCTGACCCTGGCGCTGGCGCTGGCGCAAGGCGGCTTGCGCGTCACCATCGTCGATCCCGTACCCGCGTCGTCAATGGTGAACGAAGCCTTCGACGGCCGGGTCAGCGCGCTGTCCTATTCGGCGGTGCGGATGTTCAAGGCGCTTGGTGTGTGTGACGACCTCGCGCCGCACGCGCAAGCCATCCTCGATATCCTCGTCACCGATGCTGCGCTGGATCGCAATCCCAGCCCTTTCTCGCTGCATTTCGATCACCGCGAGATCGGCGAACCGATGGGCGTCATCGCCGAGAACCGATATATCCGCCATGCGCTGTTTGCGGCAGTCGCGCGGCAGGAGAACATCGAGCTGATATCGCCCGCCTCCGTCGGCGCGATTCACGTCACCAATGAAATGGTGGAAGCGCAGCTTTCGACCGGGCGCACGATTCCCGTTCCGCTGGTTGTCGCCGCCGACGGCCGTGCCTCGCCCTTACGCGAGCAAATGGGCATCCGCACCATTGCGTGGAGCTATCCGCAAACCGGAATCGTGGCGACCGTCGAGCACGAACGCCCGCACAACGGCACGGCCTACGAGCACTTCCTGCCATCCGGCCCGTTCGCGATTCTTCCGATGACACCGGCCTCAAGTAGCGAAGCGGTAGGCCGACAGTCAGCCAATCGTTCGTCGCTGGTGTGGACGGAGCGCGAGTCTCGCGCCGCCGATCTGATTGCGCTTCCCGCGAAAGCGTTCGCGGCAGAGGTTTCGCGCCGCTTCGGCGATCATTTTGGAAAAATCGAGGTCGTCGGCGACCGCTGGTCTTATCCCTTACGATTTCATCTCGCGCGCAACTACGTGGCGGCAAGGTTCGCGCTGGCCGGGGATTCGGCGCATGGCATTCACCCGATTGCCGGACAGGGATTGAATCTCGGGCTGAAGGATGCGGCCGCACTCGCCGAATGCGTTGTCGAAGCCGTGCGGCTTGGGTTGAGCCCCGGCGATTCCACGGCGCTGGCGCGCTACGAACGCTGGCGGCGCTTCGATTCGTTTGCGCTGGCCGCGGCGACGGACGGATTGAACCGGCTGTTCTCCAACGACATCGCACCGTTGCGCGCCATCCGCGATGTCGGCATGGGGCTGGTGGACGCCATCGGTCCGCTGCGCCGCGCCTTCATGCGCAATGCCGGCGGCGATCTCGGCAAGCTGCCGCGGCTGATGCGCGGTGCGCCCGCGTGATTGTCCCCCAGCGCGCTTGACAATTCTGTACGGCGCCGTACAGTTCACGGATGAAGACGCGACACAAAGGTGCCGAGGAGGCTCGCAACACGCTCCCGGAACTTCTGGACCTGGCCGAGCGCGGCCGGTCAACCATCATCACCAAGCATGGTCGCGCGGTTGCGGCTCTGGTTCCAATCCGGTCATACATGGCCGGCGTTCGCGAGCAGCAGCCCTTGACCGCGTTGGCGGCGTCCGGCCGTGGCCTATGGGGCAAAAACAGCGCCGCAAAGATCGACAAGCTGCGCGGGGAGTGGGAGCGCTGACCGTCGTCGGCCTCCCGGCTGGCGCCCTGCTCTTGATGGATTCGCCGCCCATCATCTACGTGCTGGAAGGACATCCGAAATTCGCAGCACGTTTCATTACGCTGTTTGACGCGCATGCTGCAGGGCAGGTGCGGTTCGCCGTCACCACCATCACAATTGCGGAAGTATTGACCGGTCCGCTTCAGGCACGAGACGAAGTTCTGGCCCGGCAGTACCGGGCGGTCTTGGAGTCCTGGCAGACTGTTGCGCTCGATAGCGACATTGCGGAAAGCGCCGCAAGACTGCGGGCCTCCCTGCGACTGAAGCTGGCCGACGCGGTTCAAGCCGCCAGCGCACTTGCGATCAACGCTGCAGCGCTTGTGACGCATGATCGCGATTTCTCGCGAGTACGCGCGCTGCGGGTGATCTCCGGAATCTAGTGCAGCGTTTCCTTGCGGCGGCTGGCCAGCGCGGCCGGGAGCTCCACATAGAACTGCCGCGCCTTCGCCACGATGGATCGTTGGCGGGCGGCTTCCGCCTCGTCGCGCGACAGGAACTGTTCGCCTTCGAAGACATACCGCGAAACGGCCTGACCGGTGCGTTCGTCCACCGCCGGCACCTCGCCCACCTCCTCCACCTGCTCTTCGGCGAGCTGCAAGGTGTGCTTGTAGTGCGCAAGATGATCGCGCTTGTCGAGGAACTCCTGCCGGTGCCGGGCGACATTGCGCGCATCGAACCGCTGCAACGGCCGCAAGATGGCCGCGCGGAAGCGATACGCGAGGATCGCGGCGAAAATGACGAGCGCGGTCGAAAACAGATTGTCCATGGGCGCGGAGATTATGCCAACACCGGCTCGGATGATCCATCCGCGCGCTCAACCGAAGCGCCGCCGATGGCGTGACCACGCTTGAGGTAATCCTCGCTCTGCATTTCGACAAGGCGCGAGGCGGTGCGCCGGAACGCATCGGCGCCGTCACCGGCGCGGTAGAGCTCGTGGGGCGCGGCGGCGGCCGAGCAGATCAGCTTCACATTCTGGTCGTACAAGGTGTCGATCAGGGTAATGAAGCGGCGTGCGGCATCGCGCTGGTCGGGGCCCATGATCGGAACATGGTCGATCAGCACCGTGTGATAGTGCCGCGCGATCGCCAGATAATCGGCGGCAGCGAGCGGCCTGCTGCACAAATCCGCGAATGTGAAGCGTGCCGTTCCGCGGGCAGCCTGCGGCACGCGCAAGCTTCGGCCGAGGACGATAAGCGTTTGCGGCGCGCCACGCGCAACGTCTGTCAGCCGCAGCCAGGCGGCATCCATCGCCGCATCGGCTTCCCGGCCCAATGGCGTGATGTAGGTGTTGACCTGCGCCAGGCGCTGCAGGCGATAATCGTGCGAACCGTTCAGTTCCACGACGTCGAGCCGCTGCTCGATCATGGCGAGGAACGGCAGGAACAGCTGCCGGTTCAGCCCGCCTTCGTACAAACGACGCGGTGGCGTGTTCGAGGTGGCGACGACCACCACGCCAAGCGCGAACAATTGCTCGAACAGGCGGCCCAGGATCATCGCATCGGCCACATCGCGCACCTGGAATTCGTCGAAACAGAGCAGCGCCGCCTCGCCCGCGATACTGCGGCCGACGGCAGGAATCGGATCGTCGCCGCCGCGGCTGCGCTCTTCGTGGATTCGCGCGTGCGTCTCCACCATGAAGGCATTGAAGTGAACGCGTGCTTTCCGCGATACCGAGACGGCGTCGAAGAACAAATCCATCAGCATGGATTTGCCGCGTCCCACATCGCCCCAGAGATAGAGCCCGCGCGGCGGCACAGGCGCCGGCAGGAACAGCCGTTTCTGCAGCCGGTACCCGCGCAACTGCGTCGCCAGGGCTTGCAGCCGCGCCGCAGCCGAGGCCTGCGCCTCATCAGGCGAAAGCTCGCCCTTCGCGACCGCCGCGTTGTATATCTTGAGAATCCGCTCCGGCATCAGGCGCGATGACTGCTCACGCCGCGCGGTCGAGAATCTTGCGGTTGATCAGGCATTCGGCGATCTGCACCGCATTCAGCGCCGCCCCTTTGCGCAGATTGTCCGCCACCACCCACATGGCAAGTCCGTGCTCTACCGTCGGGTCCTTGCGGATGCGGCTGACATAAGTGGCATCTTCGCCGGCGGCTTCCACCGGCGTGACGTAGCCGCCATCCTCGTGCTTGTCGACGACGAGAACACCCGGCGCCTCGCGCAAAATGTTGCGCGCCTTCTCCGCCGTGATCGGCTTTTCGAATTCGATGTTCACCGACTCCGAATGGCCGATGAACACCGGCACGCGCACGCAGGTGGCGACCAGCTGGATATTCGGATCGAGGATTTTCTGCGTCTCCACCATCATCTTGAATTCTTCGTTGGTGTAGCCGGAATCCTTGAACTCCTGGATTTGCGGGATGACGTTGAAGGCGATCTGCTTGGTGAACAGCTTCGACTCGATCGGATCGGCGACGAACACGGCGCGCGTCTGGCGGAACAGCTCGTCCATCGGCTCCTTGCCGGCGCCGGAAACGGATTGGTAGGTGGACACTACCACGCGCTTGATGGTCGCCACGTCGTGCAGCGGCTTCAGCGCGACGACAAGCTGCGCCGTCGAGCAGTTGGGATTGGCGATGATGCCCTTCTTGATGCCGGTCTCCAGCACACCCGCATTCACCTCCGGCACCACCAGCGGCACGTCGCGGTCCATGCGCCAGTAGGAGGCGTTGTCGATGACGAGACAGCCGGTTTCGGCGATTTTCGGCGCCCATACCTTGGAGATGGCCGAACCCGCCGACATCAGCGCCAGATCGATGCCGCGGAAATCGAAATAATCGAGCGCCTTCACCTTCAGGATCTTGTCGCCGAAGGAGACGCTCTTGCCCACCGAACTGGTGGAGGCAAGCGCATAAACCTCGCTCGCCGGAAAGGCGCGCTCGGCCAGCACGCTCAGCATCTCGCGACCGACATTTCCCGTCGCGCCGACTACCGCTACCTTGTACGACATCCTCGTCCTCACAGCCTGCGCGAAGCTTCCGGCTTCGCCCGCGCGCCCGCATTAGCCCATAGGCGCGTGCCGGGAAAGTGGCGACGCTAGCGATCCGTCTGCCAACTCAGCGAAACCGATGCACTTCGCGTGCCGATGGAGCCGCCCAGCGACCCGCCGAACAGCCTCAGCCCGCCGATTCGGTAGCGTGGCGACAACGAATGCTTCCTGCGGCCAGGAAAGGCGTGCGGATCGAACGCCGCCGGCATGACGGAGATCGCCGGTTGCGAGTTCGGTGCTGCGGCGGGCTCGCCGCCAAGCAACAGCGGTCTCTCGCGCTCGTGCCGCATGCCGTTGAACAGCTGCCGTGGCGAAAGGGAAAGATCTGGCCGGTTCTGGCCGGCGTCCGCGAACTCGTCGACAGGAACCCGGGCCATATCCGGCTGGGCGTTGGCCGCGGCGGCCGGTAGCAGCAATAAACTCAACAGCACTGCGGCGCGCATTGGCGCTTCTCTCCCCACCACATAAATGCGAGCGCCCGATGTTCAGTTGCAGGGATCGAGAACCGGATTTTGTATGGTGGAAGACGCCTTAACCATCCAGCTCGGGATAGTGGCGGAAAATGCCGTCATTGTTGAACGGCTGGCGCCGGTCCGATTCGAGATAGGCGGCGATCCGGCGGCGGCCCGCGACGCGATCGCGCAACGGCGTCAGCCCTCGGTAGCGCCGCTCCAGCTTCTTCATCGTTCCGGGAAAGGCAAAACGCAAACCCTCGACAATCTGGAACAGCGACAGGTCGGGATAGGTGAGGCGCTTTCCGGCGAGCCAGCCGCCGTTCTTTTCCAGCAATCGGTCGAAGTAGCCGAGATACTTCGGCAGTCGCTCCTCGCGCAGATGCCGGGTGCGGCGGGAAGCTTCGTCCTTCTGCTGGTCGTAATAGAGGCTGCCGGCGATCGGGTGATGGCTGTCGTGAATTTCGGCGACGAGATCGGCGATGGTGAGCTGCAGCTGGTGCGTCCACAAACGGCCTGATTCGGATTTCGGCGCCAGACCGTGCTTGTCGCCGAGATAAAGCAGGATGTTCGCCGTCTGGCCGATGGTGAGCGACCCCGCCTTCAGGAACGGCGGCGCGAACGACGGATGCGCAGCCCCGTCGTCCTGCATGATCCGGATCATCTCATCTTCGCCATCTTCCGTTCGCGCCATGTCGGTGTAGGCGGCGCCGGCGTCTTCCAATGCCAGACGCACGAATTCTCCACGCCCCGGTATGCCGCCCCAGTAATAGAGCTGGTATTTCATCTGCAAAGCCATTCGTTGGATAAATGGCAACGCGAAGCGCATCGCAAATGATCCGCCGCGAACGAACTAAGGCGCATTGTGGCGACACACTCGCGCAATGTTCGCGTCACGGATTGCTCAGGCAATCACGTTTGCGTCGCGCAGTCGCTGCAAATCTTGCGGCGCGATGTGCAACAACTCGCGCAGCACCTCGTCGGTGTGTTCGCCGAGCGTTGGTGGCGCGAGACGATAATCCGGCGGCGTTTTGGCAAGGCGCAGCGGACTCGCCGGCACATCGAGCGGACCGGATGCATGCTGCATCGTGGTGATGAGGCCGCGCGCGATCGCTTGCGGATCGGAAAACACCTGATCGATTCGATTGATCGGCCCGCACGGCACATTGGCGCGTTCGAGCAGTGCAATCCATTCGCTGCTGCTGCGCGCGCTGAAGCATTCGGTGAGCACCGGCACCAGCGCGGCGCGATTGCCGACGCGCGCGGCATTGGTGGCAAAGCGCGCATCGCACGCCAGATGCTCGACACCGGCGGCCTTGCAGAACCGCGCAAACTGCTGGTCGTTGGCGACGGCGAGAATCAGGAATCCGTCTGCGGTCGCGAACACCTGATACGGAACGATGCTGGGATGCGCATTGCCGAGCCGCGCCGGCACCGTGCGGCCGGCAAGCAAATTCATCGCCTGGTTGGCGAGCGCCGCCGCCTGGCAATCGAACAGCGCCATGTCGATCTCCTGGCCTTCGCCGGTGCGCGCCTGATGCAGCAATGCTGCAAGAATTGCGATGGTCGTGTAGAGTCCGGTGACGATGTCGGAAACGGCAACACCCACCTTCATCGGGCCGGCGCCGGGCGCGCCGTCCGGCTGGCCGGTGATGCTCATCAGTCCGCCCATGCCCTGGATCAGGTAGTCGTAACCGGCTTTGTCCTTGTACGGACCATCGTGTCCGAAGCCGGTGACGGAGCAATAGATGAGCGCCGGATTCTCCTGAACCAGCGACGCGTAATCGAGTCCGTAGCGGGCCAGCGCGCCGGTCTTGAAGTTCTCGACCACCACATGCGCGCGGCGGGCGAGCCGCTTCACCAGCGCGGCGCCCTCCGGCTTTGCGATATCGATGGCCACAGATTTCTTGTTGCGGTTGGCGGACAGGAAATAGACGGCGTCCCCCTGCGCGCCGTCGGCGCCGTTCAGAAATGGCGGACCGAAGCGGCGCGTCTCGTCACCCTCGCCCGGCTTCTCGATCTTAATGATCTCCGCGCCGAGGTCGCCCAGGATCTGCGTCGCCCACGGCCCCGCCAGCACGCGGGTCAGATCGATGACACGAATATGCGACAGCGCACCCATGATTTCCTCGCCTCGCGAGAGCTAATCCACGTTCGCCGGCCGACGCAAACTTCGGCCAAAGCAAAAGGGCGGGCCGAGCGGCCCGCCCTGTCACTGAGGCTTGACGAAACTTAGGTCTGCGATCCGCCACCGAGATCGATGACGGCGCGCCGGTTCTGCGGTTCGCGCACTCCGGGTCCGGTGGGCACAAGCGGCTCGTCGAAGCTCTTGCCGACAGTGGCGATCTCGTCGGCGCTCATGCCTTCGTGCACCATCTCTTCCTTCACGGCAGACGCGCGGCGCTCCGACAGCGCCTGATTGTAGCTGTGCGAGCCGACCGTATCGGTGTGGCCGGTGACGAGGATGCGCACGCCGCCCGATGCCTGCGCGGCTTTCACTGCTTCCTGCACCACGCTGGTGGCTTCCGGCGTCAGGTTCGACTTGTTGAAGTCGAAGAATACCACGAACGTTTTCACCGCTGGCGGGGGCGCCGGCGGGGGCGGCGGAGGCGGCGGCGGCGCTGGTGGCGGCGGCGGCGGTGGCGGCGGCTCGGCACGATTGAAGAACCAGCGGAAGCTCGCCAGCACGACCTGCTCGTTGATATTGCCGGAGTGCAGCCGCCCATCGTCGAAGTGGGCCTGCAGGCTGCGATAGCGGTAGTCGATGCCGAGATCGAGCGTCGGCGTCAGCGCATAGGAAATCCCGCCGATGCCTTGCCACATAAATCCGTGGCGATTTTCCGTGAGCGTTCCGATGAAGGGATCGGTTGCCTCGAGCCTTGCACCGCCGATTCCGGCGCCCGCACCAAGCGAAATCTTGAACCGCGGGCCCAGCGGAATGTCGTAGAGACCGTTGGCCATCGCCGACAGCACGCGCACATGGCCGCCGATCGGCGCGCTGCCGCCACCCGCCTCGACCGAATCCAGGCCGTGCCGATCCCAGCCTGGCTCCATCTCGATGCGGAACCCGCCGAATTTGTAGCCCAATGCGCCGAGGACCAGCACACCGTTACCGGTCTTGAGGTTGGTCGGGGTTGAGGCGCCATTGACGCGAATATGGTCGAGATTGTCCCAGCCGCCTCCGATATCGGCGTACCAGCCGTCCTCCGCAAGAGCCGGTGTGGCCGCCATTAGGCCGGCCGAAGCCAGCAAGATTACGCGCAAGTTCATGAATTCCCTCCAGATTCCCCCGCGTGGGCCTGTGGTGCGGCAACGGCTGGAGCGCCGGAAGGTTGCGAGAGTTCCCCGCACCTCAGATTTCGGTGCGGACGTCCCAGAGCTCCGGATAGAACCGCAAGGACAAGGCTTTCTGCAGGTAGGCGACCCCAGAGGTGCCGCCGGTGCCTGTCTTGCCGCCGATGATCCGCTCCACGGTTTTCATGTGGCTGAAGCGCCAGAGATGGAATCGGTACTCGAGGTCCACCAGCTTTTCGGCGAGTTCGTACAGATCCCAGTGCGTTTCGGCGTCATGATAGACCTGCCGCCACGCCTCGGTGACGCGCGGATCGGATGTGTAGGCCCCGGCGAAGTCGCGCTCCAGCTTGTCGGTTGGGATCGCCAACCCGCGGCGCGCCAGCAGCGCGAGCGACTCGTCATAGATGCTGCGGGACTGGAGCGCTGCCGTGATTTCGGCGTGCACCGCGCGATTGGATTCGAACACGCGCGCGGCGTCGCGATTCTTGTTGCCGAGACGGAATTCCAGCATGCGGTACTGGAAGGATTGGAATCCCGAGGATTTGCCCAGCGCAGAGCGGAAGCTCGAGTAATCGAACGGCGTCATGGTGGAGAGAATCTCCCATGACTGGATGAGATTGACCTGCACGCGCGCCACCCGGGCCATCATCTTGAAGGCCGGGCCGAGATCGTCGGCCTGGATGTGGCGGATGGCGGCGCCAATCTCATGCAGGCAGAGCTTTATCCACAGCTCCGAAGCCTGATGGATGGTGATGAACAGGAGCTCGTCGTGGGTTTCCGTCAGCGGGCGCTGACAGGAAAGCAGGTCGGACAACCCCAGATAGTCCGCATAGGACATCGAATCCCGCAGGTCCCAGTGGACATTCTCGCCAGAGAGATCGACGGCGTGGGCAATATCATTTGAGGGAGGTTTTCGCGGATCAGGCATAGGCTGGTTATACGGATTCATTCATCCAACGTCATCAAAGCATTAGCGGCGGCCTGGCGGCGATGCTAATGTGCGGCCGCTGAGGCAAGAACTTCCGCGGGTTGGGTATGCGTGTGATTCCAGGCTACAAGGTCGGCGCGACCGCGCTGGCAGCTGTCATGACGATTGCGACGGGCGCCGCGGCGCGGCAGATCGCGCCGTCGCCGAAATGTGCGAAGGCCGACGAAGTCTCGGCCATTCAGGCTGCGGCCGTGCAGCAGCAGCTGATGGTTGCCGCACTGACCTGCAACGAGATCGCGCGCTTCAACAGTTTCCAGACGAATTTCGGTCCGGAGTTGCGCGCCTCCGACGCAACCTTGGCGAAGATGTTCAAGCGGCTTTACGGCGCGCGGCAGGGCGAAGCGGAATACCATTCCTTCAAGACCCGGCTGGCGAACGACTCCTCGATCCGCAGCATCCACGATAACGTCAATTACTGCCAGCAAACCGGCGCGATGTTCGCTACCGCTCTCATGCCGCAGAAGCCTGCGCTGGTGAACTTCGTGTCCGTCGTGCAGGTCGTGGAGGAGAGCCCGGTCAGTTCCTGCGATCTTCGCGTTGCGCTGACGCAGCCTGCGGCGACAGTCGGCAGCGGTAGCGCCGTTGCGCCGGCGACCGCAACCGCGACCGTTTCCGGGATCGTACCGCAGCAGCGTCCCCAAGCGACCGCGGCAGCTACGAACGCGGGCGGCCTGGCGGCACAGACCGCGCAGCAATAGCAATAAAGCATCGGTACTTTACGACAGCGAAGCGAGCCATCGCTTCGCTCTGAATTTGCGCGCGTGCGAGCCCTGTCGCGCCATAGAAAAAGGGCGGACCAGAGGCCCGCCCTTGTTCCTTTGATTCAGGCGCCGGTCAGGTTCCGCTGCCGCCGCCGAGATCGATGACCGCACGGCGGTTCTGAGGCTCGCGGACGCCCGGTCCCGTCGGGACCAGCGGCTCGTCGAAGCTCTTGCCGACCGTCTCGATGGAGTCAGGCGACATGCCCTGACGCACCATCTCGTCCTTCACCGAAGATGCGCGGCGCTCGGACAGAGCCTGGTTGTAGCTGTGCGAGCCGACCGTGTCGGTGTGACCCGTCACGAGAACCCGCACCGAGCCTTGCTCCTTCGCGGCCTTTACGGCTTCCGTCACAACACCCTGCGCTTCAGCCGTCAGGTTCGACTTGTTGAAGTCGAAGAAGACGATGAAGGTCTTCACTGCCGGGGGCGCCGGAGGAGCCGGCGGCGGCGGCGGAGGCGGTGGTGGCGGAGGCGGCGGGGGCGGCGGGGGCGGCGGCGACAGATACCACCGCAGGCTCGCCATCACGACCTGCTCGTTATTCTTCTTCAATGTCGGCGTGTAGAGATGGAAGAGTCCCGCGTCATCGCGATAGCCGAACGATGTTCCATAGGTCTTGTTGACGGTCAGCGAGCGATAGCGCCAGTCAACCGAGAGATCCATGTCATCGGTGATCGAGTAGGCGAAGCCGGCAATGCCTTGCCAGGCAAAGCCAGAGTGCTTTCCACCCGCGAACAGGAATCCGTCATTCGTATGGGTTTCCAAATCGGCCCGGCCGACGCCAGCGCCGCCGCCGAAGAAGAAGTCCCAGCGTTTGGTGAGGTGCCAATCGTACAGCACATTCAGCATCGCCGTGATATTGGTCAATCGACCATGCTCACCGCCTACGTCGTTGGGGTCGTTGTTGTTGTCATTGTCCGTCAGGTCATGACGATCCCAGGCGATTTCTCCCTCGAAACGGATGTTCATCGGGAGCCGATAGCCGACCGTCGCCGCCAGCAGCGCCGAATCGTTGCCGTGGAGCAATTCATCTGGACCGCCTGGATTAAACTTGACCTGGGTGTTGCCCAAATGATCCCAGCCAGCTCCCAGGCCGACATACCAACCTACCGCATCACTGGCGGCAGCAGGGCCGCACAGTGCCAGAGCCGCTACGCCCGCCAGGGCGATCATCCGCATTTTCATCGTTACCCTCTTTGCAAAGAAACCGACGGACAGGGACCCCCCCGCCGTGACGTCCGGCACATGAACTCTCTACACGTGCATCTTGGCCGATGTAACGCCGGAATGTCTATGTTGCCCCTGCGAAAGCTGCTTCGACGCCGGGAATTCGCGCGCGCCTGTGACCCACCTGCAACATTTGGAAGGGAACCTTCTGGAATTCTGTCCTATCAAACGTGCGTTGCAGGCCCACCCGTGACCGCTTGCCCGCCCCGGCACAGGCCGATATGGGGTGATTCATGGACTCGCCTCAAGATCCGCGCACACCCGTTCAGCAACTCGTCGAGCTGCTCGACCTTGAAGCCATCGAGGTCAACATTTTTCGCGGAAGCAGCCCGGAGGATTCTTCACAGCGCGTCTTCGGCGGTCAGGTGCTGGGGCAAGCGCTGGTGGCAGCGAGCCGCACCGTCGAGGACAGGCTCTGCCACTCGCTACACGCCTATTTCCTGCTGCCGGGCGATCCGAAAGTCCCGATTCTCTATGAGGTAGACCAGAGCCGCGACGGCAAGAGCTTCACGTCCCGCCGTGTGGTCGCGATCCAGCACGGCCGGCCCATTTTTCACATGTCGGCTTCCTTTCAGATCGAGGAGCCGGGGTATGAGCACCAGATGGACCCACCAGCCGTTCCGCCGCCGGAGAATCTGCCGAGCGAAGACGATTTCCGCCGCCAGGTGGTGGATCGGGTGCCGGCTCAATACCGCGAGCATTTCCTGCGCAAGCGGCCGATCGAGCTTCGGCCGGTCGACCGCCGCGACATTTTCGGCGGAGAGAAGCGGCCGCCGCAGCAGTCGGTTTGGGTGCGCGCGACCGATCCGCTGCCCGACAGCATCGCTCTCCAGCAATGCGTGCTCGCCTACGCTTCCGACATGACGCTGCTGGACACGGCACTCTTGCCGCATGGCATCAGCTGGTTCTCCAGCAGCATCCAGATGGCCAGCATCGATCATGCGATGTGGTTCCATCGCAGATTTCGCGCCGACGACTGGCTGCTGTACGTCCAGGACAGCCCCAGCGCGTCGGGTGCGCGCGGATTCAATCGCGGGCTGATCTACACGCGCGATGGCAGGCTTGTGGCCTCGGTGGCGCAGGAGGGACTCATGCGTCCGCATCCTGCCGCGAAATCCGGCGCTTCGTCTTAGGGCGAATACGCGACGAGCAGACTCTTGCGCGGACGCGAATAGAATGAGTCGCTCATCGTGATCGGACCGGTGAAGAATCCGGTCGTGACCGGCGTGTAAGTATAGGTGATCTCGGCGAGGATGACGCTGCCGCTGGACGTGATGAGGCCGCTCGGCACCGACATGTTTGCCCCTTGCGAGCGGGGTGTCGCGTTCTGCGCCACGCTCCAGTCGACGACGTATTGGCCGGCGTGGTTCGGATCGTTCTTGATGCTGGTGATGATGATCGCCGCTCCCGAGGATGGGTACGGATAGATGATCGAATTCAGCGCAGAGAAGATGTCGCTGACCTGCGACCCTGTGATGCTCGAATCCTGCGCCACGAGATCGGATGCGCTGGCCGCCACGGTCGTCACCTTCTGGCGGCAGATCAGCGCATTGCAGAGCTCGACGGTGCCGAAGAACAGGATGATCATTAGCGGCGCAAGGAAGGCGAACTCGATGGCGGCAAGGCCTTCGGTTTTCCTGATGAAGCGCCCGATCGCACCCTGTTTCATCGCCGCCCTCAGAACGGTTCGTTGCGGAAGGCCGCGGTGGACGTCAGCAGGTAATCGCCGTTGGAAAGGTTGCTGAAGAACGGCTTCAGCAGCGGCATCATGATGTCCCATTGATAGAATGTCCGTACAAGGACGATATTGCCCGCACTCCCTGCGTTGTAACTGCTGAGGCCGCCATTGAGGTTTCCGTTGGAGCCGATGGGATTGGTGATCGTGATGTTGTCGAAGGACGCGAACGATTCGACATCGACCTGCAGACCGTTGCAGCTCAGCACCGGCGTAATCTCGTTGCAGATCAGATTCTTGAACTGCGTCGAGTTCATGTTGGCGCCCTGCACCTGGCCGGTGCGCACCATTCGCGCGGCGTCGGCGGTTGCCTTCTCCAGCATGGCGCTGCCGGTGAAGAGGATTCCGACTTCAAGGATACTGCCGAGCAGCAGGAAAAACGGCAGCGCGATCAGTGCGAATTCCACAATGGTGGCGCCGCGGCGATCGCGGCCGAAGGCGCGGCCGTGGCGAACGAACCCGACAATCGCTTCGCGCACGCGCAAGGCGCCCTCTCAAGACACTTTCCCGTCTACTCCTTAGATCGGGGCTGTGCCGAAGCGAAGCCAAAGCTTGCATCACGGTGAAGGCGAGGTAACCGCCTTTGTCTCATCTTGGGACGAATGGATGTGAGCCAGCGTAAAGTTTTGCGAAACCATCCCAACGGATCGCAACGGAAAATTTCTTTGTTTGCTGGCATTGTTCGCGGTGGAGTTTTTCGGGTTGACGGCAATGCGATTCGGCGACATCGGTCATTTCCTGGACTGCAAGCTGCGCGCGTTCCGGCGCTCGCGGCGCGGAAATGTGGCGATCATCTTCGGGCTTTCGCTGGTTCCGCTCTGCGTCGCGGCAGGCGCGGGCCTCGACCTCTCGCGCGCGATGATCGTGCGGGCGCGGATGGTCCAGGCTTTGGACGCCGCCGGCCTTGCCGTCGGCAGCGACACAGGCGACACGCAGCAGAACCTGCAGACGCTCGCCCAGAAATACTTCAATGCGAACTACACCACCGATTCGAGCTTCGGAACGCCGGCGCCGGTGTCGGTCACGATCGCCAACCAGTCGGTCACTTTGGGCACCAGCATATCCATGCCGACGGTGCTGGTGCGCGTGGCCGACATCATCGGCTGCACGAAGTGCGACAACATCAGCGTGACGGCGAGTTCCGAGGTCGTTTGGGGGCAGACGAAATTGTGGGTCTCGCTGGTGCTCGACAACACCGGCTCGATGACACAAACCGATTCCACGGGGACGAGCAAGATCAGCGCGTTGAAATCCGCGACGCATCAGCTCCTCACCATCTTGCAGAACGCCGCGGCGCATCCCGGCGATGTGAAGGTCTCGATCATCCCATTCAGCAAGGACGTGAATCTCGGAACCGGCTACGCCGGTGTCACCTGGATCGACTGGACGGATTGGGCCGCGGCGCCGCCGAACTCGACGCCGGCGGTGACCAAGGGCCCAGGCGATACATGCCCGTATGGCACCACGACAAGCCCCTATGGCTATGGCTGCACCACGGGGCCCACCAACGGAGCCTCAAGCTCGTCCACCATCCTGTCGACCTGCACCATCAATGGGACGAGCCGGACCGGCTGCATCTGCCCGGGAGTGGATGACGGCGGCTACTACAACGGCTCGCAGCACAGCGGATTCAATGGCGGCCACAACGGCCATTATTACAACGGCTGCTATGACAGCGTGTACAATGGCACCAAGACAACGGTTTCGTCCGGCAGCAATGCCACATGCAACGGGTACGTGAACTGCTCCTGCACCGGAAGCTTCAGCAGCAAAGTCTGCAAGGCCAACAATTACAGCCACACCTGGTACGCCAATGCGCACTCGACCTGGACCGGCTGCATCATGGATCGCACCCAGAGCTACGACATCCAGAACACCACGCCGACCGGCACCAGCACCGATTTCCCCGCGGAAAACGCACAGTCCTGCCCGCCGGGACACCTCGGCACCTTGAGCTACGACTGGACCAGCCTGAGCAGTCAGGTCGACGCCATGACTGCCCAGGGATCGACCAACCAGACCGTTGGGCTGGCATGGGGCTGGCAGGCTCTGACCGACGGCAATCCCCTGAATGCGGGCACGCTTCCCGGCGACACCCACGAAATCATCATCCTGCTCAGCGACGGGTTCAACACGCAAGACCGCTGGTACGGCAACGGCATCGACCAAAGCACGGGCACCAACAGCGTGGACGACCGGATGAATCGGATTTGCACAAACGTTCATTCGGCGAACATCACGGTTTACACGGTGTTCGTCGATCTCGCCGGAACGCAGGGCAGCTCCACGGTGCTGCAGAACTGCGCGAGCGATTCGAGCAAGTACTTCGATCTGACGACCTCCGGCTCGATCATCACGACGTTCAATCAGATTGCGACACAGATCACCCAGCTGCGCGTGGCGCAGTAGCCGTCGCAAATCCTGCCGGCCGGATGCTTTCCTGAGTTTTAACCGCTGCCATCGCAAACTCGCGGGATGAACGACAGCGCACTCGCATCTCCCCCATCCGCTGCCCGTCTGCGCGAAGAGCTGCGGCGCGGAACCAAGGCCTACGATCTGTTGGCGGCCATTCCGCTTGTGGTCCTGTATGGACTGAGCGCCATCGCCCAGTTTGAGTTTCTGTTCGGCCAAGTGAGAAAGCTCACCGCCGGCCCGGATCTTACGCTGGTTCTGACAATCCTCTCCAAATCGGCCCTCGTTCTGTTCGCAATTGTCGTCATCGGCCTGCTGTTTGCGCGGCGGCCGCCCAGAGGAACCGCGCGCGGCATGCTTCCGCGGATCATCGCCATTCTCGGAACATATCTGGGCTCCGTATTGCTGATGGTTCCGCAGCGCGAACACTCGCCCTGGATCCTCGCCCTCTCCGCCGCGGTGATCCTCGGCGGAACAGCTTTCGCCGTGTATGCCCTCCTCTTTCTTGGTCGGTCGCTCAGCATGATGCCGGAGGCGCGGCGCCTCGTGACCAAGGGACCTTATTCCATCGTTCGCCATCCGCTGTATCTGGGGGAACAGATCGCTTTCCTCGGCGCCGCCCTGCAATTCCCTTCTATCTGGACCCCGGTCGTGTTCACGGCGCAGCTTTGTTGTCAGCTATACCGGATGCATTTCGAGGAGAAGGTGCTGAAGGAGAGCTTTGAAGAGTATCGAGCCTACAGCGCTCGAACATTCCGCATTCTTCCGTGGCTCTATTAGGTCGAGCTCACGGTGGCGGCTTTCCCGATCGGGAGCATCCGCCGGCGCGCCAAAAAGCTTGCCCATGCCGCGATGGCTCTATCCGCCATCCACCAGAAAGCCACAGCTAATCCCGCTCCAACGATACAATCCGCCGCATAGTGCCAGCCCAGCAAGATGGAGGCGAGGAAGACGAGACATGCAAAGCCCGTCAGTGCGGCCCCGAGACGTGGGCTCACCCTCCAGCCGAACAGGGCCAGCAGAACTGCGATCGTCACGTGCATGCTCGGCATCGCGGAGATGCCCTCGAGATCGCCACTGCCAGTAACGTAGGAGTGCCACAGATCCCTTTGAATCTGCACGGTCCAGATAGGCCAGTGACGGCTCGACTCGTTGAGATACGCAAGCAGCGGCGCGTAGGGATTGGGGCCGTGCACGACATAAGCGTAAAAGCACGGTCCGGCCGACGAAAAGATCGTCGCAATCACAAATCCGCCGAAGAACCAGGCAAACGCAAACGCGAGCAGGAATTGCATCCGGAGGCGGTCGGTCCGCGGCGAGATCAGCTGGGAGAACAAACAGCCGAACATCACGAAGAACCACGCCGCATAGGCAAAGCTGAGGATCGTCGTGATCGCAGGATGGCCAAAAACCGGCTGCAGAATCTGCCAGAAATGCTTTCCGAAGCCCAGCACCAGGCCGGTCTGCATGAGCTGCTGATCCCAGGAGAAAGGGTTTATTCGCGCGATGTCTGGCTTCAAGGCAGCGAAGACGACCATCAGCGGCGTGAAGGCCGCTAGTCCATGAGCGAGATTACCGACCCTGTCGCCGACCAGGAACGAGGCGAGCAATTTCTGAGCGAGCAGCGAGAAGGGACGCTCGCTTCGTTTGCGGAAGATCACCCAAAGGTGGCGCAACGCGGCGATGCCGCCCACCACAGCTCCCACCTCAAGAAGGGTGATCAGAAAAAATAGCGCCGAGCTGAACGGCAGGGGCAGCCCGTAGAAGGCGGTCAGACAACCCGCGACAAGGATGTATGCAACAGCCACCAGGTAGAGCGGAACGTGATCGGCAAATGTCCGCTTGATGCTATCGAGACAGTCCGACTTGACGTGCTGAAGGCTCCCGTCGGACCACATGCATCGTTCTCCGCGGCGACATTAGTCGTATGTGGGCTTAGTGGCCTTCGCTGGCGGCTTTGACGTTCATGTCCTGGTGCTTTTCGATCTGCCCCATGCGGACATCGAAGCTGTCCTTGTCGTCGCCGGGCATCGGCGTGTTTTCGCACCGTGCTCCACCGCAGGCATAGGTGGTCTGCGCCGCACCGCGCATCAAGGTGACGGTGCTGCCGGTTCGCGCGTAGACGCTGATCGCGTCATTCACGACCTGCTTTCCATCGGTATCGAGCGCCACCAGATTGGTGGCGCCGAATCCCTTGCCGAGAACGAAAGCGTGGCGGTTGTCGATCATGCTGACATCGGCGATCGTCGGGTTGCCGACATAAACGGTGGAGACGGGGCTCGAGAACTGGATCACCCGCACCTCGTCCATCGGGACCGCAATTCCGTGCGGCGCGGCGTGGCGAACGGCGAAGCGTTTGTGGACGACGACGCGCGCGACGCGCGCGACGTGATGTGCGGCGACGGGCTTCGGCGCCACCACCACGGTCGATTTCACGGCGACGGGCTTCGGCGTTGCCACCACCACGGTGGATTTCACTGCGATGGGCTGCGGCGAAGCGGCCCGGAGAGCGGGCGGCGCGCCTGAGGCAGACGTTGCGGCCACGAAAGCCGCCGAAACAAGCAAGAACGAAGTCGCGCGGCGCATGCGGGAATCCCTTATCGGTTCTTCGCCAAACCTAGCGGAGCGCCTGTAAAGGAAGGTTTAAGTGCGAGCGACCAAGAATGGGAACGCGCGCTTGCAAGAGCAGCAGAGGCCGCATTCATTTTTCGAACGGCGGGTTTCGCCGCGCATGGTGAACGCCATCGGAAGAAGGACGTTCGAAATACGGCGCGGTACGCGATTTTGCGCCGAAGCGGCACAACAGTACGCGGTGCGCCCGCGCCGCTCTTAAACTGCCGTTAAATGAACGCGCGTAAGGTCGCCCGTGAAGTCCAATCTTGAGGCCGTCCAAAGACGCGGACTCTTCTTGGACGTCCTAGGGTGTCTAAACAAGCGGAGGCTTTCATGAGCAACCTGTTTTCCCGTTTCGTCCGGGACGAGTCCGGCGCGACGGCTATCGAATACGGCCTGATCGCGGCCTTGATTTCGGTCGTGATCATCGGCGCCGTCACGGCGCTCGGCACTGGCCTGCAGACGACCTTCAGCACGGTCGCCAACAAGCTGTAAGCGGCTGCGTCTGTCGTTACGCAACGGCCGCCCTGCAAGGGGCGGCCGTTCGCATTTGCGTAGGGTGAGATGACCGCGGTCTTTGTCTTCGCGCCTTTCATTGTCCTGCTGGTGGTGGCCGCGGGATGGGATCTCGCCACCTACACGATTCCAAATTTTGTTTCGGGGCTGCTGCTTGCCGCCTTCATCGTCTTTGCCATCGTCTCAGGAATGTCCGGACACACGCTTGCCATGCATGCGCTCTCCGCCTTCCTTGCGCTGCTCGTCGGATTTGCCTTGTTTTCGCTTGGCTACATCGGCGGCGGCGATGCGAAACTGTTTGCCGCCGCTGCAAGCTGGTTCGGGCTGCACGATTTGCTGCAATACACGCTGATCGCATCGGTGTTCGGCGGCGCGCTCACGCTCCTCCTGCTGACGATCCGCGCCTGGCCGCTCCCGCTTTTTCTCGCCAACCGGGGCTGGATAGCGCGGCTGCACGAACCCAAGGGCGGAATCCCTTACGGCGTCGCGCTAGCTGCCGGCGCCCTGGCCGTTCTTCCGTACACGGATATCTTTCACCGCACGCTCGGTTGAATGAGCCCCGCCGCATTAAGCCTTTTCTAAAGGGTTCTGTGCTCGGATTGGGACACAAGGAGCAGACCCCATGAACCGCTCGCGTCTTATTGTGCTTGCGCTCGCAGCCCTCGTCGCGGGCGCGGCTGCGCTGATTGCCCGCAACATGCTCGGCGGCGGCACGCCGTCAGGACAAGCCGCGGTGGTGCCGGCTGCGACCTCAGCCGTCCTCGTCGCCTCGAAGAACATTCAGCCCGGCACGCCGGTCACACCGGACATGGTGCGCTGGCAGGACTGGCCAAAATCTTCAGTCGACTCCACTTTCCTGACCGAGCAGGGCAACCCCGCCCCCGATCAGATCGTCAAGGGCACGGTTGCCCGCGCGCCGATCCTGACCGGCGAGCCGTTGACCAACACCAAGATCGTGCATTCCGACTCCGCCGGCTTCATGGCCGCCGATTTGAGCCCGGGCATGCGCGCGGTGTCGATCCCGATCTCGACCGAATCCGGCGCCGGCGGCTTCATCCTGCCGAACGACCGGGTGGACGTCATCGTCACGATCCAGATCTCCGACAATCCGAAGCTCTATCTGGCGCGCACGCTGCTGCACGACGTGCGCGTGCTGGCGGTCGATCAAACCGCGACGCAGGACAAGGACCAGAAAACGGTGCTCGCGAAGACCGCGACCCTGGAGCTCTCACCCCAGCAAAGCGAGCAGGTCGCCGCCGCCACCGCCGCCGGAACGATCCAGCTGGCGCTGCGGCCCCTGGGCGACAACGGCGCGACCGACGTTGCCGCCAACGAAAAGAAGAAGACCGAGAACACGGGTGTGGTCGCGGTCATCCGTTACGGAATGGCACGCGGCGGCAACATGCCGCAAAAACCGGAGTAGGGGCGTCATGCGAATCGGACATCTTGCGGCCATCCTGATTGCCGCGACTTTGCTTGGCTTCCCGGCTGCTGCCGGCGCAGGCACCCGTCACGAGCCGGTGGCGCAGAAGGTCGTGAACGTTTCCACCCACGGCAACGGACCGGTGACCCAGCGCATCACGCTGGCGCTCAACAAGGCCGCGCTTGTGCAGCTCGATACCGACGCGCGCGATGTGATGGTCTCTAACCCGGAGATCGTCGATGCCGTGGTGCGCACGCCGCGGCGCATCTTCCTGCTGGCCGAGAAGACCGGCCAGACCAACGCGTTCTTCTTCGACGGCGCGGGACACCAGATCCTGTCGATCGATATCCGCGTGGAGCGCGACGTGACCGATCTCAGCAGCATGATGCATGAGAATTTCCCCGGCTCGGATATCCGCGTGTCAGCGATGAACGACAACGTGGTGCTGACCGGCACCGTGTCGAACGCGCAGGAAGCGACGCGCGCGCAGGACCTGGCAACGAGCTTCGCCGGCGATCCGAAGAAGGTCGTCAACATGATCAAGATCCAGGCCAACGAGCAGGTGATGCTAAAGGTTCGCGTCGCCGAGATGCAGCGCTCGATCGCCAAGCAGTTCGGCATCGACCTCAATGCGGCGATCAACGCCTGGGGTGTGCCGATTGCGGCGTCCACGTCAAATCCGTTCAGCCTGCTCGGCCGCGCGTTGTCGGATGCATCCGGCGCGCAGGTGGGGCCGACCTGCACGAGCATCACCACACATCTCTGCGCCAATGGCGTGCTCAAGGCGCTGGAACAGGCGGGGCTCGTGCGCACTTTGGCCGAGCCGAACCTGACTGCCGTCTCCGGGGAAACGGCCCGATTCCTCGCCGGCGGCGAGTTCCCGGTCCCGTCCGGCCGCGACCAGCAGGGCAACGTCTCGATCGCCTTCAAGGATTTCGGCGTCGGCCTTTCCTTTACGCCGGTCGTGCTGAGCGAGAACCGCATCTCCCTGCAGATCTCGACAGAAGTGAGCGAGCTGACCAACACCGGTGCTTTCACGCTCAATGGTTCGACGCAGCTCGTCAACGGCCAGGTGATAACAACGCCCGGCCTGACGATCCCCGCACTCGACGTGCGTCGCGCGCAGACGACGGTCGAGCTTCCCTCCGGCGGCAGCTTCGCCATCGCCGGCTTGTTGCAGCATGTGACCAAGCAGCAGCTCGACGCCTTTCCGGGCCTCAAGGACATGCCGGTGCTGGGCGCGCTGTTCCGCAGCCGCGATTACGAGAATGACGAAACCGAGCTCGTGGTGGTCGTGAGCGCCTTCCTCGTCAATCCGACGAGCGAGAAACGCCTGGCGCTGCCGACCGACGGCTTCGTGCCGCCGGCCGACGCCGAGACGATCCTGATGGGCCGCCTCAACGCGGTCCATCCGCCCGAAGCACCGACGGGTCTCAAATCCGCAGCCAACGGCAACGTCGGCTTTATCGTCGAGTAGGAGTGGCCATGAACAACCATCTGATGCGCTTTGCCGTTCTCGCCGCGGTGCTCGCCGCCGGAAGCTGTGCTGCGCCGAGCAACGATCTCGTCACCACCACCGATCCGGACGTGATCCATCCCATCACGGTTCAACCGCAGTATCGCGCGATCCGGGTCTCCTTCTCGGGCAGCGAGGCCGGACTGATGCCGGAAGATGCGGCGAAACTCGACGGCTTCGCGCGCGACTACCTCTACCATGGCGACGGCTCGATCAGCATCTCGCCGCCCGACGGTCCGGACTCCGAGCGCGCCATCCATTATTTCGGCGAGCGCCTCGCCGGCATGGGCGTGCCGCGCAACCGCATTCTCGTCGGCTCGCATCCCGTGACGAACGGCGATGGCCGCGTCGAGATCAGCTTCGTGAGCTATACCGCGCACACCACGCCTTGCGGCGACTGGTCGAAGAACGCGGCCGACACCGCGGACAATCTGCCGATGCCGGATCTCGGCTGCTCGACGCAGCACAACATCGCCGCCATGGTCGCCGATCCGCGCGATCTGGAAGGCCCGCGCGGCATGGACGCCGCGGATACGACGCGGCGAACGGCTGTGATGGGCCATTATGAAAAAGGCGAAGCCTCGCAGCAGGCGAAACACACATCGGATGCCCCGACGGAACAGTCCGCTCCGGGATCGGGAATTGGCAATTAGGCGGGTGATATGAGCAAGCCACAGACGCCAGGTGAGGAACCCTTCGGTGCGGCGCCGCATGAGCGCCCCGTGCCGCGGATTTCCATCCACGCATTCTGCGAATTTCCCGACACCGGCGCCGCCCTGCAGCGCGCCGCTTCGGATCGCAGGCTGTCGAAAACGAACGTCACCGTTCAGCTGGGCGGATTGCAGGCTGCGGTCGACCATTACACCGGCAAGATCACGCCGAATCTGTTGATCGTCGAGACGCGGCTGCAGGGCGCCGCGGCGGTGGACGAGATCGACCGCCTGGCGGAAGTGTGCGATCCCGCCAGCAAGGTCGTCATTATCGGCCGCGTCAACGATGTGGAACTGTACCGCGAACTGATGCGCCGCGGCGTCAGCGAATATCTCGTGGCGCCGGTCAATCCGCTGCACCTGATCGAGGTGATCTCCGGCCTCTATCTCAATCCCGAAGCGCCGCCGGTCGGCCGCGTCGTCACCTTCTTCGCCGCGCGCGGCGGGGCGGGTTCCTCGACGCTGGCGCACAATGTCGGCTGGTGCGTCGCCGAGAAGCTCCACATCAACACGACGATCGTCGATTTCGACCTGTCCTTCGGCACCCTGGGGCTCAACTTCAACGAGGAGCCGGGCCAAGGTGTGGCCGAAGCCCTGACGGCGCCGGAACGTCTCGACGATGTGCTGCTCGACCGCCTGCTCTTGAAGTCGAGCGAACATCTGTCGCTGTTCACCGCACCGGCCCTGCTCGACCGCGCCTATGATGCCGACGTGCATGCCTATGAGGCGACGCTCGATTGCGTGCGCCAGGTGACGCCGTGCGTCATCGTGGACCTGCCGCATCACTGGGCGCCGTGGATCCGCCAGACAGTGCTGGCGTCGGACGACATCGTCATCGTGGCGACGCCGGACCTGGCGAGCCTGCGCGCCTCCAAGGCGGTCGCCGATCTGGTGAAGCAGAATCGGCCCAACGATCCGCCGCCGAAGCTGGTGATGAACCAGGTCGGCATGTCCAAGCGCCCCGAGATTCCGGTGAAGGATTTTGTCGCCACGGTCGGTGTGCAGCCGGCGCTGATCCTGCCTTTCGAGCCGCAACTCTACGGTTCGGCTGCCAACAACGGGCAGATGCTGATGGAGGTTCAGCCGCGCTCGCAGACGGCGGACGGCATTTCGCGCCTGGCGCAGATGGTGACCGGACGCCTGCCGGTGGCGGGCGACGACAAAGGCGTGCTGCCGATTTTCTCCTCGTTCCTCAAAGGCCGTAAGAGCGCGTGAACCCCATGTTCGGAAAACGCTCCGCCGAAATGCCGAAGAGTGCTCCGCCGCCGCGGCTCGAGCCCGCGCCGGCGAAAATCGCTGCGGCTCCGGCTCCCAAGCCCGTCGAAGCGAACGGAACCGCGATGCCTGCTCCGCCGCCGCGGCCGCAGACGAACATGGCGCAGGTCGTGCCCGCGCCGTCCAAACCCTATGCCGCGCGCGTGCCGGATCAGCGGTCGGAAGACTATTACCAGATCAAGACGACCATCTTTAACGCGCTGATCGACACCATCGATCTGGCGCAGCTCGCACAACTCGATCCGGATTCGGCGCGCGAGGAAATCCGCGACATCGTCAACGAGATCATCTCGATCAAAGCCGTTGTGATGTCGATCGCCGAGCAGGAACACCTGCTGCAGGACATCTGCAACGATGTGCTCGGCTATGGACCGCTCGAGCCGCTGCTGGCCCGCGACGACATCTCCGACATCATGGTCAACGGCGCCGGCCGCGTGTTCATCGAAGTGGCCGGCAAGGTGCAGCTGACCCCGATCCGCTTCCGCGACAATGCGCAGCTGATGAACATCTGCCAGCGCATCGTCAGCCAGGTCGGCCGCCGCGTCGACGAATCTTCGCCGATCTGCGACGCGCGATTGCTCGACGGCTCCCGCGTCAACGTCATCGCCCCGCCGCTGGCGCTCGACGGCCCCACGCTCACCATCCGCAAGTTCAAGAAGGACAAGCTGCGGATGGACGACTTGGTCCGTTTCGGCTCGATCAGTCCGCCGGGTGCGCGGGTGCTCGGCGTCGTCGGCCGCTCGCGCTGTAACGTTCTGATCTCCGGCGGTACCGGCTCGGGCAAGACGACCCTGCTGAACTGCATGACCGCCTTCATCGACGCCGACGAGCGCATCATCACCTGCGAGGACGCGGCCGAACTTCAGCTGCAGCAGCCTCATACGGTGCGGCTGGAAACGCGCCCGCCCAACCTCGAGGGCCAGGGGATGATCTCGATGCGCGATCTGGTCCGCAACTGTCTGCGTATGCGCCCCGAACGCATCATCGTGGGCGAGGTGCGCGGACCGGAAGCCTTCGACCTTCTGCAGGCGATGAACACCGGCCATGACGGCTCCATGGGCACGCTTCACGCCAACTCCCCGCGTGAAGCCATGACGCGTCTGGAATCGATGATCACCATGGGCGGCTTCTCGCTGCCCGTGCGCACCATCCGCGAGATGATCGTAGGCTCGCTCGACGTGATCGTTCAGGCCGAGCGCCTGCGCGACGGCTCGCGCCGCATCACCAAGATCACCGAGGTGGTCGGCACCGAAGGCGACGTGATCATCACGCAGGACATCCTGAACTACGAGATCACCGGCGAAGACGAAACCGGCCGCATGAGCGGCAAGCATGTCGGCACCGGCATCGTGCGGCCGAGCTTCTGGGAGCGCGCCCGCTATTTCGGCATGGAACGCGAGCTCGCCGAGGCGCTCGACGAATTGAACCAGTGAGGCGCTGATGGGCTCGTTTCTCACGATCCTGATGGCCCTGTTCGGGCTGCTCGGCCTCGGCGGCGTGGCCTACGCCTTTGTCGGACCGTCCGGCGAGACGTCGAAGAAGCGGCTTGCCTCGGCGGCAGGGCAGCCGACGGCAAGCGGCGGCCCGCGTTTTGTCCCCGACGCCAATCAGCAGCGCCGCAAGAATGTGCAGTCGCTGCTCAAGGAACTGGAAAAACAGCAGGCTGCCAACAAGCAGAGACCGAGCCTGCGCCGCCGCATCGAGCAAGCGGGCCTGACGTGGTCCGTGCGCACGTACTGGATTGTTTGCGCGATCGCATGTCTGGTTGCCCTCAGTGTATGCATGCTCACTCGGCAAAAGCCGCTGGTGGACCTTCTGATCGTGCTTCCAGTCGGCCTGGGATTGCCGCGCTGGACGCTCAACTTCCTGAAGAAGCGGCGGCAGAAGAAATTCACGGCGGAATTCGCAAACGCCATCGATGCCATCGTGCGCAGCGTCCGTTCCGGCATTCCCACCAACGAAGCGCTGAAGATGGTGGCGAAGGAAATGCCGGAGCCTGTCGCCGGCGAATTCACCAAGCTGGTCGAAAGCCTGAAGGTCGGAGTGACCCTCGATCAGGCGCTCAAGCGCATGTACGAATCGATGCCAACGCCGGAAGTCAGCTTCTTCGGCATCGTCATGACGATCCAGCAGAAGTCCGGCGGCAATCTGTCGGAAGCGCTGTCCAACCTCTCCGGCGTGCTGCGCGACCGCAAGCGTCTGCAAGGCAAGATCAAGGCGATGTCGTCGGAAGCCAAGGCTTCGGCCGGCATCATCGGCTCGCTGCCGGTGGTGGTCGGCCTGCTCGTGTACTTCACCACGCCAGACTACATCAAAATGCTGTTCACCGAGCGCATGGGCAACATCATGCTTGGCGGTTGCGCGATCTGGATGGGGGCCGGGATTGCCGTGATGAAAAAAATGATCAGCTTCAAATATTGAGCGCGCCATGAACAGCATCAACGATCTCGGCGTCCTGAACATCCTGTTCGATCGGGATTTCCTCGTCACGGCCATTGTCGGCGTGTTCGCCTTTGCCACCATCGTCACGCTTGGCCTGCCGCTGCTCGAGCGTCAGTCTCTCGGCTCGCGCATGAAGGCGGTGTCCGAGAAGCGCGAGGAACTGCGCGCCAAGCATCACGCCGCGCTCAGCAAGCGCACATCGCTGCGCACCGAGCCGATCAACTTCATGAAGCAGACGATCGAGAGGCTGAAGCTCTCCAACATTCTCGAATCGTCGAACACGCGCGACAAGCTCACGCAAGCCGGATACCGCGGTCAGGCGCCGCTCGTCACCTTCATGTTCTTCCGCTTCGTGATGCCGTTCATCCTGTTCGGCCTGGCGCTGCTTTACGTATTCGTCATCGCCCATTTCGGATGGGCGCCGTGGAAGAAATGGGGCGTCGCGTTCGGCGCCGCGGCGTTCGGATTCTTCGCGCCCGACATTTTCCTGTCGAACAAGATATCGAAGCGTCGCACCTCGATCATGCAGGCGTTCCCGGATGCGCTCGACCTGCTGCTGATCTGCGTCGAGTCCGGCATGTCGATCGAGGCCGCGTTCACCCGCGTCGCCTCCGAGGTCGGCGTCCAGTCGGTGGAGCTTGCCGAAGAACTGGGATTGACCACGGCGGAGTTGTCCTACCTTCCCGACCGCCGCGTCGCGTTCGAGAATCTCGCCAAGCGCTGCGGCCACAACGGCGTGAAGGCGATTTCCGCCGCCCTCACCCAAGCCGAGAAATACGGCACGCCGCTCGGCCAGGCGCTGCGCGTCACGGCGCAGGAAAATCGCGAGATGCGCATGTCGGAAGCGGAAAAGAAGGCGGCCGCCCTGCCCGCCAAGCTCACCGTGCCGATGATCGTGTTCTTCCTGCCCTGCCTGTTCGTAGTGATCCTGGGCCCCGCAATCATGAAGGTGATGCAGACCTTCCACCACCACTGAACGGCCGCGCGAACCGCGTTTGCAATGCCGCCCGGTTTCATTTGCGTGCTGTCATGATAGCCTCGCATCGCGCGGCGGGGTGGTCTCGCCGGCCAGTCGGGGAACATCATGATATCCATCAGAGCGTTGGTGGCCGCATTGGCCACCGTGTTTGGCTTGGCTACCGCAGCACAGGCCGATGAGAACACGGTTTCATACAATCTGCAGCCGAACACCTGTAGCAAGCCGATTGCAGTACCGGCGAACAACAAGCCGGTCATTCTTGCAGGAACGACGATAACGTATGGTGACCGCGCCGAGGGCCATGTCGTCCTGCAGCGGGCCACAGCAAACAGCCAACTGCTGAGCTGGGAGGGAGATGACTATTACTATGGCAGGGAAATCGGCTTCACCAGCGGCACCGGCTCCATCATAATGTATCTGGATTACGGCGGAGGCGTCAGCGTGCAAACCGATGGTCCGGCGCATATCAAAGTGTGCAACGTGGCGACGTTCGCAGAGCAAGGTTATCTGACATTCATGTATTGACCAAGGCGAGGAGCGGCCGGGCCAACTCGGCCGCCCCACCCCATCCATTTGGGCCAGACTTCAGCCTGATGCCTCTGCCTTGGCAAATAAGCGCCGAGTCTCCTTGATCACGCGGCATGACCCCTAGCATTGAATTCCAGCCACAGCTTTCGCGTCGGCTGTTGCGGAGGTTGTACTTCGCGCTAGAAGCGCTCGGCTTGCCGGTCGAAGCGGCTGGCGCGAGAACTTGACCGTGGCCATCGATAGCGCCGCTCGTTACGGTCACCTTTTTTCGGCGGCGCGATGGTGAAGCAAAGGTCATGCCCCAACCCTATCAACTCGTCCTGCTCCGCCATGGCGAGAGCGAATGGAATAAGCAGAACCTGTTCACCGGCTGGCGCGATGTGCGCCTGTCGGAAAAGGGAATCGAGGAGGCGCGCGAGTCGGGCCTCACGCTCGCGCGCGAAGGTTTCGAGCCCGACCTCGCCTTCACCTCGGTGCTGGCGCGCGCCATCAAGACGCTTTGGCTGGCGCTCGAGGAAATGGACCGGATGTGGATTCCGGTCACCAACCATTGGCGCCTCAACGAACGCCACTACGGCAGCCTGCAAGGCAAGAACAAGCTCGAGGCGGTCGAGCACTTCGGCGAGGCGCAGGTGAAGATCTGGCGCCGCTCCTACGACACGCCGCCGCCACCGGCGGACGTGAACTCGCCGCTGGACTATCCGAAAACCGATCCGCGCTATGCGGGTCTTTCGGCCGACGAGCTGCCGAAAAGCGAAAGCCTCAAGGATGTGCTGGCGCGCGTGCTGCCCTATTGGGAGAGCGCCATCGTGCCGGAGCTTCGTGCGGGAAAACGTGTACTGGTCGCGGCGCACGGCAATTCGTTGCGCGCGCTGATGAAGCACCTCGAGAACATTTCGGACGAAGAGATCGTGCGGCTAGATCTGCCGACGGGAATCCCGCGCGCCTATCGGCTCGATTCCAACTTCAAATCCGCCGAAGCCAAATTCCTCGGCGACCCGGAGAAGATCGAAGCCCGCATCGAATCCGTGAAGGCGCAGACAAAGAAAACGTAGGCCGTTTCTGTCGCACTCCGATACGGATGCTTTCACAGCGACCAACACGCATGGTACAATCTCTTCATCTGAGCGGATGGGTCCGCTCGCGTAATGTTAGGGGATCTCGATGACACGTAAGAACGCGATTGCGGCGGCGGCCGCAGCAGCGACACTGGCCTTTGCGGCATCTGCGCAGGCCGACGAAAACACCGTCAGTTATAATGTGGCGCCGGGCGCCTGCAGCAAGCCGATTAACGTCCCTGCGAACAACAAGGCAGTGGTTCTGGCCGGCACCACAATTACCTACCTCGACCGCGGCGAGGGGCAGGTGACGCTGTTGCGGGCAAATTCAGGTGGCGATCCACTCCTCGACTGGGCCGGCACGGATTACTACTACGGATACGAAAAGGGATTCCAGGAAACCTTCACCAGCCCGGCCGTCATTATGTATCTGGACTACTGGGGTTACATAAGCGTGGAAACTGCGCCCTCTCTGCACATTCAGGTGTGCAACTCCAGCAGCAACCGTTATGGAAATGCCATCGGATACCTGACCTTCATGTATTGAGCTTTGCGCGCGGGCGCCACACCCGATCTCTGGCGCCTGCCGCTCTCCTTCTTTCCCGCTGCGCCGGGGCTCGACAGTGCATCGCCTTCGGCTGCTTTCACCGCGCCAACAATGCAACGCGATGATAGGATGCCTGCGACTCGGCGGCATGGTTCCGCTCGTGCAGTGTTGGGAGAGCTTTATTTCACTTCGTGCAGCACCTGGTCGGTGGCGAGCGCCAACAGCTCGTCCATCTTCAGCCGGATGGCATGATCGGAGCGGGCGACGTTCTTCGCCGCGAGATCCTTCTGGATCTAGCGGGCCACCTCCTCAATTACCGCTGCCGTAGAGCTCATTCGTGACACTGCGAATACCAAAATACGCGCGTCGCTTCGAATGCAAAATCGGCTTCAATCGCGGTGACTCTGCCGAGCCCTTATGCAAAGATGATTGGCAGCCAGGCGATTTCCTTGCGCAGAAGCGGGGGCCCGATGAGACCAAAGCTTATATGTGCCACGGCGATGGGTCTGTGGTTTGCCGCACTTGCCACGAATGAATCGGCGCACGCCAGTCAGACGATGATTCCCTACAGCCTGGTGCCGGGAGGCTGCACATCGCCCATCCTCGCGAACGCTCAGGACCCAATATTCTTAATGGGAACCATGATCGGCGCCGGCCAGCAGGGCGTTGGCGGCGTCACCCTTCAAACCAACACCGGCGACATTCGCGTATTCGACTGGGCGGGCACCGACTACAAAAACGGCGCCGAATGGAATGAGGACTTCGGGGTGGGCCGCCCTATCATGGCACTAGACTCCTCCGGGTTTGTGCAGGTGCAAACCGCGAAGCCCGGGTACGTCCAGGTGTGCAATGTGAGTGGCAGCCCCGTGGCACACGCCGCCGGGTATTTGACGCTTGTGCATATCGGCGGCCAGGCGCGCGAGAGCGAGATTTATTACCGCGCTGACGGCCTGAGCTGCAGTGCCCCAATCGCTGTTCCGGCCAACAACAAACCGGTGATGGTGATGGGGGCGAATATTGAGGAATACACCGGCGCCGCTCATGTGGTGCTGCGCGATGACAAGAACAACGTGCTGCAATGGGCAGGGACGGATGCGGCAGTAGGGAATGAAAGAAATTCTTCTCCGTTTACGTCCCACATCATGTATCTCGACCATCTGAAGGGTATCGACCTGCAGGTAGCGACCTCCACGCATCTCAAAGTCTGCAATCAAACCGGCGAAGGTACCACCGGTTACCTGAGATTCCTCTATTGAGGTGGGGCTCGCCATGACGACAGCGAAGCTATTCTACGCGGTGTTGATCAATGCCACTCTGGTGTGCGCGTTCACGGGTGGCGCACAAGGGCTGACGGCCGACACCATCAGCACTGTGTCGTACAATGTCGCAGCCGGTTCCTGCAGCCATCCGATTGCCATACCTGCCAACAATAGGCCGGTTCTGACGATGGGAACGATGATCATGTATCCGTATGACGGCGAAGGGATTGTCACGCTATTCCGCGGGAATACCCAAAACACCATAGTGTGGGCCGGCGTCGATTTTGCGGCCGGGACCCAGAACCATTCCTCGTCCAACCCGGGAGATCACCTCATGTCCCTGGACTCCAACGGCTATGTTGACGTGCAGACAGCTCAATCGACTCACATTCAGGTTTGCGCCTCGAGTTCATTCCCGTTGCCCCGTGCCGCCGGCTACCTGACCTTTGCCTATTGAAGACGATAGTTTCGTACTGAGAGACGCGGAGGCTCCTAAGGACGGTGCGCTTCATCGTCGGCCCCAGCCGATCAGTTTGGCGCAGGACTGCACGACCTGCACGGCCTACTTCACCTCGTGTGTCACCTGGTCGGTGGCGACCGCCAACAGCTCGTCCATCTTCAGCCGGATGGCGTGATCGGAGCGGGCGACGTTCTTCGCCGCGAAATCCTTCTGGATCTTGCGGACCACGTCCTCGTGCCCCGGCTCGATGAAATCGGCCTGCACCACCGCCCTGGCGTAGGCGTCCGCCTCGGCCCCGGAAATCCCCATCTGCTCCGCCGCCCACAGTCCCAGAAGCTTGTTGCGCCGGTTGACGATGCGGAACTTCAGTTCCTCGTCATGGG
Organism: Rhizomicrobium sp.; assembly: GCA_036500585.1. Taxonomy (GTDB): domain Bacteria; phylum Pseudomonadota; class Alphaproteobacteria; order Micropepsales; family Micropepsaceae; genus Rhizomicrobium. Next base: position 12,224 of record DASYBT010000238.1, on the reverse strand, counting down.
CAAATTTGGACTCGAACGCCTTCTCGCGATCTCCGAACGCTCCGCTCATGCCAACCCCTTGTAATACCTACAATATCAGCGGGATCGTCCCGCACTCCTCGGAAGTTTAGCGTGAAACCCGCCGCTTGCGCGACCGAATCATTGCCGCGCTGGGGGTCCGGGTCTAGATTGGGCCCCCAGATGGGGTGAAGGGCGCGCCACGCCCTTCGGCCCCGTTTCGCTTTTGGGGCGGGAAGGAACGTGAACCATGAAACGCCGCCGGCAGATTTACGAGGGCAAGGCCAAGATCCTGTACGAGGGGCCGGAGCCCGGCACCGTCATCCAGTACTTCAAGGACGACACCACCGCCTTCGACGCCACCAAGAAGGCCGTGCTGGACGGCAAGGGCGTGCTCAACAACCGCATCAGCGAATACCTGATGAGCCAGTTGAACGCCATCGGCGTGCCGACCCACTTCGTCAAGCGCCTCAACATGCGCGAGCAGCTGGTGAAGGAGGTCGAGATCATCCCGCTGGAAGTGGTGGTGCGGAATATCGCGGCGGGTTCGCTGTCGAAGCGCCTCGGCATCGACGAAGGCACCGTGCTGCCGCGCTCGATCATCGAGTACTTCTACAAGAACGACAAGCTGCACGATCCGTGGGTGAGCGAGGAGCACATCACCGCCTTCGGCTGGGCCGGGCCGCAGGACCTCGACGATATCGTCAACCTGTCGATCCGCATCAACGATTTCCTGTCCGGGCTTTTCCTCGGCGTCGGCATCAAGCTGGTGGATTTCAAGCTCGAGTTCGGCCGGCTGTGGGAGAACGATTACATGCGCATCGTTCTGGCCGACGAGATCAGCCCGGATTCCTGCCGCCTGTGGGATGCCACGAGCAACGAGAAGATGGACAAGGACCGTTTCCGCCGCGATCTCGGCGGTGTGGTCGAGGCGTATTCGGAAGTGGCCCGGCGGTTGGGAATCATGCCCGAATCGGTGCAGGGAGAAACCAAGGGCCCGGTGCTGGTGCGGTAGTGCTTCGGGGCGTTGCTGCGCAACGCACCTCAGCATGACGGGCGCAAAATAGATTCAAACCCTCCCCTTGAGGGAGGGTCGAAAAATCGAAGCGCGGCAGCGCGAAGATTTTTCGGGGAGGGGCAAATGCCCGCGATCACCCCTCCCCGAAATTTGCTTCGCTGCGCTCGCAAATTTCGACCCTCCCTCAAGGGGAGGTATGAGGAGCGACAACACGCAAATGAAAGCGCGAGTCTTCGTCACGTTGAAAAACGGTGTCCTCGATCCGCAAGGCAAGGCGATCGGGCATGCGCTGAACAATCTCGGCTTCGCCGCCGTCGGCGATGTCCGCCAGGGCAAGGTGATCGACATCGAGCTCACCGAAAACGATGCCGAAAAGGCCCGCGCGAGCCTAAAGGAAATGTGCGAGAAGCTGCTCGCCAATACGGTCATCGAGAAGTACGAGATCGAACTCAAGGCGCCGTGAACCGCGCGCCGCATCAACATCGTGAAAACACACAAGGGGTGTCGAATATGATTTCTGGAGCGAAGCATTTCATCATGGGAGCTGCCTGCGCGCTCCTGCTGGCAGGCCCGGCACTGGCGGCACCGCCGCCGCCGAAGGCCGCGGCCATGGCCCGGCCGGCGAAGGTGGACCCCGCGGCACTCGCGGCCGCCAAGGACTATCTCGCTGCCGTCAACGCGGATTCCGGTATGGACCAGCAGCTGAATCGGCTCACCATGATGGCGACCCAGATGGCGGCACATCGCCAGCCGAACCTCGACGTGCCGAAGTTTCAGCAGGTGTTTCGCGCCAAGCTGCTGCCCAACTTCAAGGAGGTCTCCGAGCTGGAGGCGGAGGTGCTGACCCGCCATTTCACGGTTCAGGAGCTGAAGGCGATGGCGGCATTCTACCATTCGCCGGCGGGACGAAAGATGCTGACCGAGAATCCCAAGGTGATGCAGGACCTGATGCCGATCCGCCGCGAGAAGATCATGGGCGCTGCCCAGGCCGCGATGCAGGAGGCGACCGTCGCCGCGACGAAGCCCGGCAAGGGCGGCATGGCTGCCCCCGCGCCGGCCAAACCCGCCCCCAAGAAGCCGTGATGGGGACGGCAGAAGTTCACCTCCCCCTCGTGGGGAGGTCGAAAACGCGAAGCGTTTTCGGGTGGGGGGTACGTCCGCACCGAACCTTTGCCCCCCACCCGAAAAATCCTTCGCAGTGCTCGGATTTTTCGACCTCCCCACAAGGGGGAGGTTGTTCTCCGGTGCTCGCATGAAATCCGCCGTCATTGTCTTCCCGGCTTCGAACTGCGATCGCGATGCGGCGGTGGCGCTGGAGAGCATCACCGGCAAGAAGCCGCACATGGTGTGGCACGCCGATGCCGAAATCCCCGATGTCGATCTCATCGTGCTGCCGGGTGGCTTCGCCTATGGCGACTATCTGCGCTCGGGCGCCATGGCGTCCCTGTCGCGCGCCATGCAGGACGTCATCGCCAAAGCGCAGAAGGGCGTCACCGTGCTCGGCATCTGCAACGGATTCCAGGTGCTGACGGAATCGGGCTTGCTGCCCGGCGCGCTGATGCGCAACGCCGACCTGAAATTCGTCTGCCGCCCGGTGCCACTGGAGGTGACGGAGACGCAATCCGTCTTCACGCGTAAGTACGATAACGGCCAGCGCCTGGTGTTTCCGGTGGCGCATGGCGAGGGCAATTACACCGCCGACGACGACACGCTCGATCGCCTCGAAGGCGAAGGGCGCGTGGTGTTTCGCTATGCGGATGGCGAGAACCCCAACGGCAGCGCGCGCAACATCGCCGGCATCCTCAACGAGACACGCAATGTGATGGGGCTGATGCCGCATCCCGAACGCGTCGTCGATCCGCTCTTGGGCGGCACCGACGGCCGCGCCCTATTCGAGGGATTACTGGAGGGTCTGGGGTGAGTCGCATGACGGCGACAAGGCGCATGGCGAGCCGTTTGGCCGTGGCCCTTACCGGCATAATCCTGAGTACGGTCTCCGCACAGGCAAAGGATGCTCAGCTATGCATCGATCGGCCGGGTGAAAATGGTAGGGTCAACATCACGCCAGTGACGATCCTTGTGAAGGGCTACGCAGCGCTGACGATAAACGGCGAAGAAGAGGTCTGCCTTCGTCCTCATTCAGATGAGGATACCACTCTCTCAATTCGCTTGCGCTTCCCGTACCCATATTGGGGCGCGGTCGGAACACCGCCATATGCAGACAGCACCTCCGTTTCCGCGAAAATCAAGCGCGGGCAGACCACTGAACTCACGCTTTGTCAGCGCCAGCAGAATCGAAATGATCCTGATTGGGAGCGAAGTGGCTGGCGCAAAATGTGGATTTTCAGTCCGCCTGAGCCGCCAAAGGCCTGTGCAGACTAAACAATGTCTATGGCTTGCGTTCCTACAACGTTCGTGCTATAAATATCACAACGATTCGAAGTGGGGTTCTGGTGAGGGTTCAGGCTCAAATTGTCATCCCCGGCGAGAACCGCGCGGGCGCGCGCGGTTCGAGGGAAGGGGACCCAGGTGCTTCGACCACCCGGGAACACAAGGCGCGCCGCGCCCGTACTTCTTTTCGCACATCACGCATGTTCGAGCACCTGGCTCCCCTTCCCCTCGCGACGCTCTGCGTCGCTCGGCCGGGGATGACAGATGGGGAAGCCCCACCCCGGCACTTCGTGACTTCAAATGCATCGGCGGGGATCGACCCACTACATGTTGTGTTTAACGCGCCGCGCACCGACAAATTTCGAAATCAACCTTGTCCGAATGGGGGGGAGCCCCCCCGGCACTTTTTGAATTCGAATGCTTTGAATGGGTCGGACCCACCAAATACCCGACAGCCTCCCCCTCCCCTCGCGGGAGGGGGCGCGGAGCATAGCGACGCGGGGGAGGGGGCGTGCCTCGATACCCCCTCCCCCAAATTCTCGCGCGCACTTCCGAATGCGCTAACGCTTCGCTCCCTCAGAGCAGGCGCGCTCGAATTTGCCCCCTCCCGCGAGGGGAGGGGGAATTTAACCTCCCGTACCTCCGCGGCCCTGGCCCGGCGAAGCACCGTAGGTGCGAAGACGGCTCCGCGTGAAAAATTCGAAAAACAACCTCTCCTGAGCGGTGGTGGTGAACGGGGACGCACCCCGAGCGTCGAGGGCTCCTTTTCGAAGGTTCGAATGCACATTTTTGGAATTCCAGTTTGCAAACAGGAGCTTACATTCACATGCCCCCCTCCCCTCGCGGGAGGGGGCAAATTCGAGCAGCCCGCGCTGAAACAGCGAAGCGGTAGCGCGCCGCCAAGGCTGCGAGAATTTGGGGGAGGGGGCGGTGAAATCTCCGCCAGCCCCCTCCCCCAATCCTCACTCGCTGCGCGAGTTCGGCTTGCCCCCTCCCGCAAGGGGAGGGGGGTATTTGGCCGATGGGGGGAGGGGATGTGCGAGCCTGGCTTCAACGATCAAACGCTGGTGGAATCTGTGATATGACCCACCAGATGCAGACCATTCTGGAATCCGCCCGCGGTTGTATCCGGCTCTATCCCACGGGCGCTGCCCTCACCTGCCTCATGATTGCCGCTTGCGCCGCGCCTGCACCAAGTGACGCTGTTCAAACATCGGACGCAGCGATTCAGATTGTCGAAAAGGCTTGTGACGACAAACCGATTCCGGGCACGCGATGGCGAGCGTTCCTTGAGCAAGACGGATGGCATGTCTGGATTGCCCCGTACGCGGCACACGACGAAAGCCAAGCAGATTCTGTTGCCATTGTTTCGGCCAAGGACGGCTCGGCAAAATGCGGGCCGGTGGTGACATGACCGCCATCACCCCGGAAATCGTCCGCGAGCATGGGCTCAGCCCGGAAGAATACAGCCGTATCAAGGGCTTGATGGGCCGCGAGCCCACCCTCGTCGAGCTCGGCATTTTCAGTGTCATGTGGAGCGAACACTGTTCATACAAGTCGACCCGCCTGCACCTGGCGAAACTGCCGACCAAGGCCCCATGGGTCCTTCAGGGGCCCGGCGAAAACGCCGGCGTCATCGACATCGGCGACGGCGACGCCTGCATCTTCAAGATGGAATCGCACAACCACCCGTCCTTCATCGAGCCCTACCAGGGCGCGGCCACCGGCGTCGGTGGCATCATGCGCGACGTCTTCACCATGGGGGCACGGCCCATCGCCATGATGAATGCGCTGCGCTTCGGCGAGCCCGATCATCCCAAGACGCGGCATCTGGTGGACGGCGTGGTGCGCGGCATCGGCGGCTACGGCAATTGCATGGGCGTGCCGACGGTGGGCGGCGAAGTGAATTTCCACCGCTCCTACAACGGCAACATCCTCGTCAACGCGATGTGCGTGGGGCTGGCGCGCACGAACAAAATCTTCAAGAGCGCGGCGAAGGGCGCCGGCAATCCGGTCGTGTATATCGGCTCGAAAACCGGGCGCGATGGAATTCATGGCGCCACCATGGCGTCGGCCGAGTTCGACGAGGCATCCGAAGACAAGCGGCCGACGGTTCAGGTGGGCGATCCGTTCACCGAGAAATTGCTGCTGGAAGCGTGCCTCGAACTGATGGAGACGGATGCCATCATCGCCATCCAGGACATGGGTGCCGCGGGGCTCACCTCATCGTCGGCCGAGATGGGCGACAAGGGCGGCAGTGGTATCGAGCTCGATCTGGACAAGGTTCCGCAGCGCGAAGCGGACATGACGGCGTACGAGATGATGCTGTCGGAATCGCAGGAGCGGATGCTGGCGGTGCTGAAGCCTGGGCGCGAGGCGGAAGCCGAAGCGATCTTCCGCAAATGGGAACTGGATTTCGCCGTCATCGGCATCACCACCGATACCAAGCGGCTGGTGGTGAAGCACAAGGGTGAAGTGGTTGCCGACATGCCGATCACCGCGCTCTCCGACGAAGCGCCGAAATACGAGCGGCCGCATCAGCGCCGCGCCGCGATGAACGGCAGCACCGATTACGATTCAGGCAAACCGATTCTGGAGTCGCTGGCGAAAATTCTCGCGGCACCCGACATGTGTTCGCGCCGCTGGGTGTGGGAACAATACGATCACACCGTGATGGCCGATACCGTGCAGCGCCCCGGTGGCGACGCGGCCGTGGTACGCGTGCACAACACGAACAAGGGCCTCGCCATCACCACGGATGTGTCGCCCCGCTACTGCAAGGCCGATCCGTATGAAGGCGCCAAGCAGGCGGTGGCCGAGGCGTGGCGCAACATCACGGCGGTGGGCGCGCGCCCGCTCGCGGTGACCGACAATCTCAACTACGGCAATCCCGAGAAGCCCGACATCATGGGCGAGATCGTGGCGGGCGTGGACGGCATCGGCGATGCCTGCCGGGCGCTCGATTTCCCGGTGATCGGCGGCAACTGCTCGCTCTACAACGAGACCAACGGCGAAGGCATTCTGCCGACACCGGCGATCGGCGCGGTCGGCCTGATGGCCGATGTGCACCGCATGGCAACCGTGGCGCTCAAGCGCGAAGGCGATGCGATTATCGTGATCGGCGAGACGCGGGGACATCTCGGGCAATCGATTTATCTGCGCGAAATCGAAGGCCGCGAAACGGGCGCCTGCCCGCCGGTGGATTTAGCGGTGGAACGCCGGAACGGGGAGTTCGTCCGTGGACTGATTGAATCCGGCCGCGCCGATACGGTGCACGATTGCTCCGATGGCGGGTTGCTGGTGGCGCTGGCGGAAATGGCGCTGGCCGGAAACATCGGCCTGGAAGTCGGCATCGCCGGCGAGACGACGGAAGCGATCCCCTTCTTCTTCGGCGAAGATCAGGCGCGCTATGTGCTGGCCGTTCCCTCCGATCGCACCCAGGACATTCTGGACGAAGCCCGCAACCACGGCCTGTTCGTCACCGCGCTGGGCAAAACCCACGCCGCGAAAACCCTTCTCGTAGCCAACGAAGGCGAAGTCTCTCTTTCTTCGCTCCGCTCCGCCCACGAAAGCTGGTTCCCGAACTACATGTCCGCCGAACAAATCCCGGTGTCGAATTGATGAGGAACGCTGGAGCAATTTACAGAGCAATGCTCCCCCTCCCCTTGCGGGAGGGGGCACATTCGAGCGCGGTTAGCGCGAAGAATTTGGGGGAGGGGTATGTGGCAACGCCCCTCCCCCGCGTCGCTGCGCTCCGCGCCCCCTCCCGCAAGGGGAGGGGGAGATCGTTGGTTCGAGCAGTGATAGGATAACCCCATGGCAATGCCCGCAGCAGACATCGAGAAGCTGATCAAGGACGCGTTCCCCGACGCCGACATCACCATGACCGACCTCGCCGGCGACAACGATCATTGGTCCGCGCTCGTCGTCTCCACCGCGTTCAAGGGCAAGACCCGCGTGCAGCAGCACCAGATGGTCTATGCCGCGCTCAAGGGCAAAATGGGCGGCGATCTCCACGCGCTGCAACTGCAAACCGCGGCGAAGGATTGAGGGATCGATGAAGAGATGCAGCAGCAAGAGATGAGAGGGACGCTCCTCATTTGTCTCGCGTTAGGTGGCTTGCTGGCCTCCGCATGTGCTCACTCATCCGCGCCGCTGCTAGCTCGCGACGGCGCCATCGAAATCGCGAAAAAGGTATGCAAGTGGCAACCGCGCGCATCCGAACCGTATGCGCGTTGGCGCGCTCGATTACGCGGTCAAGAATGGCACGTTTGGCTGACGACCGATGCTGGCGATGCCCAGGAGCCGCGTTGCTGTGATTATAACGGCTCTGCATCCTTGGACGTCGTGATCCGAGCCGATACCGGAGAAACTAAGGGGTGTAGTGTGATTATGGATTAGCGGCTTGACCAGCAATACTAGCGCGCTTACCTCATCGCAGAAGCCAGAAACGGAAGACCAGATGACCGACACGACCCACGACCGCATCGCCAGCGACATCGCCTCCAGCGACGTCGTGCTTTTCATGAAGGGCACGCCGGTGTTTCCGCAGTGCGGCTTCTCGGCGGCGACGGTGCAGATCCTCACCAGTCTCGGCGTCAAGTTCAAAGCCGTCGATGTGCTGAAGGACCCCGAGGTTCGCGCCGGCATAAAGGAATTCTCCAACTGGCCGACCATTCCGCAGCTCTATGTGAAGGGCGAGTTTGTCGGCGGCTGCGATATCATCCGCGAGATGTACGAGGCCGATGAGCTCCGCCCCTTCCTCGCCGAAAAGGGCATCGCGCTGGAGAACGCCTAGCGGCGAAAATGCTTCTCCCACACCGGCGCGATGTGCGGCCGTTCGGAGACGGCGCGGCCGAGCGCCAACAGATTGGGAATGTGTCCGGCTTCCAGCCAATCCTTGCCGATGCTCCCGCGCCAGCGCGAGAACATCGCGGCATAGATGTCGAGAATGGAAAATCCATCCGCCAGGAACCACGGCCCGGCGACCTGCCGCTCGACGATCAGGAGCCGCTCGCGAATGCGCTCACGCGCCTTCTGCCGCAACGCTTCGGCCTCGGCCCCGGCCGGGGCAAAGCGCTCCGGATAGTCGCTGATCTCGACCATCGGATAGATCTCGCTCGCCATGAAGGCGAGCCAGCGATAGGCCTTGGCGCGATCGGGGCTCGCCTGCGGCGGCAGCAGCCGCGCGTTGGGGAAGTGGTCCGCGACCGTCAGCAGGATGGCCAGCGACTCGGTGAGGATTTGCCCCTCCGGCAGGCGCACCGCCGGCATCTTGCCGCTCGGGTTGATGGCGAGGAATTCCGGCGAGCGCTGCTCGTTCTTCTCCAGCGAGATGAGCTTGAACTCATACGGCGCACCGACCTCGGACAAAGCCGCTTCCGCGGAGAACGCGCCCGAACCCTTGTCTCCGAAGACCACATACATGCGCCTGGCTCCGCCGGATTGCCTACACCTACCTACACCGCAATCTGGGGCCGCGAAACCGCCGGCGCCTTCGCTCGCCGCAGAGCGGATGCGAAACCGGTGCATCGCCGCCGCTCCAATCCCATGGCATGATCGCGGCCGCGTGATCGGATTTCACGGCATCGTGTTTGGCCTCCGGACCGCGGAGGCGTAGCATCGCGCCGGGTCATAGGAGGGATTGGCTCATGAAGTCTGGAGTATTTGCGATATCGTCGGCGCTCGCCGCGGTGGTTCTTCCAGGCGCCGCTCTTGCCGACAATGCCTGTCAAACGATCGCGCAGGCGAAATTCCAGCAATGGGAACAGCCGCGCATCCTGCGCCAGGCCGTCTACACGATGCCCGATGGCAACGTGAAAAAGACCGAGGAGGTGTTCACCCAGGGCGTGCTCTACGCCTTCCGCAATGGCGTCTGGCGCAGCGGCCCTCTCAACGCGCACCAGCACGAGGCGCCTTCGGCCGAGGCCATCGCGCGCAATCTTGACGCCGTCGATTGCGAGCGGACCGGAACCGATACCATGGATGGCGAGCCCGTCGACATCTACACCTACAACACAAGTTCCGATCACGTGGATGCGAAGGTAACCGTCTGGGTCTCGGCGCGCAGCGGTCTGCCGCTCCGCACCGACATGGAAGACGCGACGCCGCAGCGCCATCAGGCTGCCTCGGTTTCGGCCAGGTACGTCTACAATGCGGATGTCGTGGTGCCGGCGCGCGCGATCATGGCCGATACCGAGCGGCGGCACGACTGGCAGCAAAGTCTCGTCAATCTGCAGCTTGGAAAATCGGCATCCTACTGAGCCCACGACCGGCCTTCGCTCTTCCAGAGCGAAGGCGGCCTAGCCTCGAAGGTGCGATCAGCGCGAGTAGAATTCGACGATCAGGTGCGGCTGCATCTGCGCGGCGTAAGGCACATCGCCAAGCTTCGGCGTGCGCAGGAACTTCGCCGTCATCTTGCCGTGGTCGGCATCGACGTAGTCGGGCACGTCGCGTTCCGCGCTCTTCGACGCCTCCAACACCAGCGCCATGTCTCGCGCCTTGCCAATGAGTTCGATCGCATCGCCCTGCTTCACCAAATACGACGGAATGGTGACGCGGCGGCCATTGACCTTCACATGGCCGTGGCTGACCAGCTGGCGCGCCGCGAACGGCGTCGGCACGAATTTGGCGCGATAGACCACCGCATCGAGCCGGCGCTCGAGCAGGCCGATCATGTTCTCGCCGGTATCGCCGGGACGGCGTGCGGCTTCGACGTAGTATTTGTGGAACTGCCGCTCGGTGATGTTGCCGTAATAGCCCTTGAGCTTCTGCTTGGCCTGAAGCTGCGTGCCGTAATCGGAAAGCTTCTTGGCGCGGCGCTGGCCGTGCTGCCCCGGACCGTAGGAGCGCTTGTTGACGGGGCTCTTGGGGCGGCCCCAGACGCTCTCGCCCATGCGGCGGTCAAGCTTGTATTTGGACGTGGCGCGTTTGGTCATGAAACATCCGATTTGGGCGGAAAACTGGGATTTCCGGGGGGTTCCCCTGCCGGAAAGCGGCGCAATATAGCGATGGCGGCCCGACTGTCAAACGCCTGTTGCCTTGGGCGAGGCAACGCCGCAGTTTCGCGTCAGCTGGCCCCGTGGCGGAATCGGTAGACGCAACGGACTTAAAATCCGTAGCCCCGAAGGGGGCGTGTCCGTTCGAGTCGGACCGGGGCCACCAGCCTTCGCGACGAAGCCGGGAAGGCCAATTTCCGCCGCTGCGGTTGGCAAACGGCGATGGCGGCCAGCCTTGCCCGTGCGTTGTAGCGGAATGGCCAGGCATGGCGACATCCGGATTGGCATTTCTGGCTGGAATTATCCTGGGTGGCGCGGCGTGTTTTACCCGAAGGGCCTGGCGCACCGCCTGGAGCTCGCCTTTGCCGCAGAGCAGTTCCGCTCGATCGAGATCAACGGCACCTTCTATTCGCTCAAGCGGCCGGAGCATTTCCGCAGATGGTTCGACGAGACGCCTGACGATTTCGTCTTCGCACTGAAGGGCTCGCGCTACATCACGCACATGCTGAAGCTGACCAAGCTGGAGAAGCCGCTGGCCAATTTCTTCGGCAGCGGATTGCTGCGGCTGGGACATAAGCTGGGTCCGGTCCTGTGGCAGTTGCCGCCGCAGTTTCGGTTCGATCCCGACAAGCTCGCGAATTTCTTCGATCAGTTGCCGCGCACAACGAAACAGGCGGCGCGGCTCGCCAAGCACCACGATCACCGCATCTCCGGCCGTTCCTGGTTGCGGACGGATGCCGACCGGCCCATCCGCCACGCGCTGGAAATCCGGCGTGACGACTTCAAGTGCGAGGCGTTCATCCGCCTGCTCCGGAAGCACGACATCGCGCTGGTGGTTGCCGACACGGTCGGCTGGCCGCTGCTGATGGATGTGACCAGCGATTTCGTTTATGTGCGCCTGCACGGGTCCGAGGAGCTCTACGCCAGCGGCTATGAGGACAAGGCCCTGAATACTTGGGCTGCGCGCGTTGCCGCCTGGGCGAAGGGCGGCGACGCGCGGGGGCCGCATGCGAGCACGAAGCCGGCGCCGAAGGCCGGCAAGCGCGACGTGTTCGCGTATTTCGACAACGACGCAAAGGTGCGCGCACCATTCGATGCGCTCGCGCTCCACGCAAAGGTGCGGCAAAAACTTCGGTTGCGCTGACGTGACACCGCGGCGCACCTTGGCGCCCACGCACGGGGGAAGGCAATGGTCAGCACGCGACGCGATATGCTGGGCCTGGCGGCGCTGGGAGCTGCGGCCGCAACCGCCGCGCCTGCAGCAAATCCGGCGAAGGGGCGACAAGAGATGATGATCATCAATGCGCTGGGCGGGCTGGAGAATCCCAATCTCGCGCTGACCCGGCCGCAAAGCGACAATCCGCTGGCGCTCGACCGCATTGATCTCGATGCGCGCACGATCAGGGATGGTCGCGGGTCGGGGCTGACCGCCGCGAACATCACGCTTGGTTATGTCGGCGGGCCGGAGGAACCGTTCGAGGAGACGGTCCGCACCATCGGCATGTGGGACGAGGTCCTGCGCGCGCACCCGCACGATCTTCTGAAGATCTACTCAGCCGCCGACATTCTGCGCGCCAAATCCGAGAACCGGATCGGTGTGATCTATGGATTTCAGAACGGCGCGATGATGGGCAAGGAGCCGTCGCGCGTGGACATCTTCGCCGATCTCGGTGTGCGTGTGTTCCAGCTCACCTACAATCCGGCGAACCAGCTGGGCGGCGGTTCCATGGCGCCGGAGAACATGCCGCTGACGGATTTCGGCCGGCAGGTCGTGGCGCGATTGAACGAGCGGCGAATGATGGTGGATCTCTCGCACAGCG
>DASYBT010000237.1:0-28955 GCA_036500585.1 Rhizomicrobium sp. | reverse complement strand
GGGCGTCACGTTGCTGCAATAGCGCCGAACGGTAAGGGTCTTTGGCTCCGAAATCCGTTTGCAGACCTTACGCTCTGCCCATATCGCAATTTACGCCCGATCATAGTCAGGATCGGCCTGCCGAGGCCAGAGGATCTCGTGATCGCGACAGTTGACCGCAAATTCGCGAAATTCTGGTACCGGCACCCGAGCCTCATCCTCATTGAGTACGACTCGTCACAGCGCATCTTTGTGGATGAAAAGACAGGCGTTTCCATCTTCGGCGGCAATAACTGAAAATCATTTCTTTTCTATCTTCTCCGCTTCTTCCGCCGCTGCGATCACCTTGTCCTGGGTGCGCAGTTCGAAGTCGAAGGCGTTGGGTCTTATTTGGGGTCAGGGTCTTATTTGGGGTCAGAGGGTCCTATTTGGTCTTATTTGGGGTCAGAGTGGAATTTTGCCGCTTGCCGGTCCAGGCTTTCCATTCTTTCGGAGGTGCCGTTCCCGGCGCGGCTCGGCAATCCGCCGGAGTATACGCGCCTCGCGCTGCAGATGATCAGGAACAGCTACTTCAACGGCGAATGCGTCCGTCTCGACGGCGCCATCTGCATGACCCCGCGGTAGAACGCGCCGGTTCCGCCGGTACAATCAGCGCTGCGCTGCCGCGTTGATCGGCGGACGGCGGAGAAGACTAGGATCGGCCAGCCCCGGCAGGAAGCTGAAATTGGATTGCGGCTGCGGCTGGCCGGCGGCAAGCGTCGCGCCCTGATGACATGCCACGCAGGAGCCGGGATTGTTCCGGTTGTACGAGGTCTGGATGTAGGTCTCGACGGCCGTGTTCGACAGATAAGTGGGCACGCCCTTGCCTGGAATCTGCGGTATCGGCGTGCTGGTGAGATCGCCGCCCCACTGCGTGCCGATCAGCATATAATTCTGGAACACCGAGCCGATCTTCTTCAGCTGGTCGCGCCACTGCGTGTTGAGCGCATTCGTTCCCCAATAAATCTGCCAGCAGCGCGATACCTGCGTGCCGATGGCATGCCCGTTCTGCATGGTGAGATAGCTCTTGGCGTAGGGCTCGGTCGCGTTCCAGACGAATGACGGCGCGCCGCTCGATGCGGTCGGCGGCTGATTGGTGCTGCAATTCTGGCAATAGGGATCGAAGTAGGAATAGTACGGCGGCACCGGCTGCGCCGGTGGACAGTTCGAAGCGGATCCCGATGTCAGAGACGTGCACTGCTGCGGCACGACGGGATCGCACGAATGCACCGCTGGCGGCGCGTTGTTCACATGCTCGAAGGTGGACCAGAACCATTGCTGCTCCAAGCCGCTGTCGGCTTGCTTGGGCGGGTTCTTCTGGATGATGTGCATGGCGACCAGCCCGAGATCCACCTTGCGGCAGATCTGCTTTCCGCCGGTGACGAGATCGCCTGCGACTTTGAGGTAGGCGTGCTCGACATAGTAGCTCTTCTCGTTGTCCTTGCCGGGATGGAGAATCCGCCACGCGGCCTTGATCTCGATCGCGCCGGTGCCGATGCCCGGCGACCATGGGAAATCGACGATGCCGCCGCTTGCGATGAAAAGTGATTGCCCGCCCTGCGTCATCAGATTGCCCTTGCCCTTGCCGAGCGGCGAGGTCAGGTAGGCGATCTCGCGGTCGTTCAGCCGCCGCTCGTAGAGAGTCCAGTTGCCGTCGACGTCGATCAGCGGATCGCCGGTCGCGGCCTCGATATATTCCTCGTTGCGCGCTTTGGGATTGTGATTGCCGTCGGAGGCAATCGAGAAGACGTCGATGCCGGCGGGAACATCGCTGCAATTTGCCTGCACCGGGGAATTGCCGAAGACATGCGAGACGCGCTTGTAGGTTTCCCACACGCGCGGCCCTGTTCCTTGCAAGCCTTGCTCCGGCGGCGCGCTCTGCTTGCCGGCAGTCCAGTTCAGCGCGACGAAGGTCTGCCAGGACAGATTGTCGAACGGCGTCTGCACGTCCTCATTGAAAGACTGCGGCCGCTTCACGTGAATGCCGTTATAGGCGACGCCGTTCGCTGAGAGCGCTGGATCGGGGCCGATATTGCCGGGGAGTGCGGCGCACAGCGGAGATGCCGCGCTCGCTGCCGTTTGATCCAGGCAATACACGGCCTGGGGGACATAAGGCGTGGTGGCGCTGTTCTTCGCGACTGCAACGACCGCAAAAGACGCCACAACAACGGCCAATGAAGACAACAGCTTTTTCATGACTACCCCCAGCACGACAAGACTTTCCGTCTTGCGGCAGGCGCAATTTACCATCTTTTCTCGATGCGACCAAGTATCCACGAGGGCGGCAATCCGCCGGAGTATGCGTCGCTGGCGCTGCAGATGATCAAGAACGGCTATTCAACGGCGAATGCGTCCGCCTCGATGGCGCCGTCCGCATGGCCCGCGGTAACGGATTGCAGCGGCTGGCATCCTGCAGAATTGGGACTTGACAAGGACAAGGGACAGTTTGAGATCATTGCACGCAATGATCTCAGCTAGACGCCAATGGCGTTGAATCTGCATGTGCGCAATCTCGATGACGAGCTGGTCGCCCGCTTGAAGCGCCGCGCCGCGCGACATGGCCGCTCGACCGAAGCCGAGCACCGGGAGATTCTTCGCCGGGCTCTCGCCAGCGAGGAAGAGCCCTCCTTCGATAAGCTGGCGGCCGAATTGCGAAAGCTGACCAAGCGCCGGAAGCAAACGCCTTCGGAGGTGTTGCTCCGCGCAGGCCGCGATGAGCGGTGAACACGCTCGTCATAGATGCCAGCATCGCGGTCAAATGGGTGGTCGAAGAGGACGGTACGGCGGAAGCATTGATCCTTCGGCGGCGGGCCAAATTGATCGCTCCGGAACTGCTCCCGGCCGAGTGCGCGAACATCCTCTGGAAGAAGGTCAGGCGAGACGAACTTTCAGGCGACGAAGCCTGCTTGGCCGCGCGACTCCTCCAGGCCGCCGACATCGAGTTGCTGCCGATGCGGTCGTTTCTGGAGACGGCGACACGGACTGCAATCGAGCTCGACCATCCCGCCTGTGACTGCCTCTATCTCGCCCTGGCAGTAGAGCGTGACTGCCCTTTCGTCACCGCCGACGAACGCTTTCTGCGCAAGCTGCATCAAGGGCACCGGCGGAAATTTCGTAACCGGGTGATCGGCCTGCGGCAGGCTGCAAGAGAGTTCGACCACTGACCATTGGCCATGACGATGCGTTTTCAAGGGAGGGTCGTCACTTCTTCTCCGCCTTCTCCGCCTTCTCCGCCGCCGCGATCACCTTGTCCTGCGTCCTGAGTTCGAAGTCGGACGCATCGTGCCGCTCCAGCAGCTGGCCTGCCGGATCGCCGAACGGACGGTTCACCATGCGTCCGCGCTGCACCGCCGGCCGCGCGTTGAACGCCTCGGCCCAGCGCAGCAGATGGGTGTATTCGTGCGCCGAAAGGAACGTCGACGCATCGCCATAGGCTTCGCCGCGCGCCACATGGCCGTACCACGGCGCGATCGCCATGTCGGCGATGGAGTACTCGTCGCCCGCCATCCATTCATTGTGCTCGAGGTGACGGTTCAGCACATCCATCTGCCGCTTCACCTCCATGGCGTAACGGTCGATGGCGTATTCGATCTTCACCGGCGCATAGACATAGAAGTGGCCGAAGCCGCCGCCGAGGAACGGTGCCGCGCCCATCTGCCAGAACAGCCAGTTCAGGCATTCGGTGCGCTTCCCATGCTCCTTCGGCAGGAAGGCGCCGAACTTCTCGGCCAGGTAAAGCAGGATCGAGCCCGATTCGAACACCCGCGTCGGCGGATCGGTCGAGCGGTCGAGCATCGCCGGGATCTTCGAATTCGGGTTGATGTCGACGAAGCCCGAGCCGAACTGGTCGCCATTGCCGATGTTGATCAGCCAGGCGTCGTATTCGGCGCCGCTGTAGCCGGCCGCCAGCAGCTCCTCGAACATCACGGTCGCCTTCACGCCGTTGGGCGTGGCCAGCGAATACAGCTGGAACGGATGCTTGCCGACGGGCAGCTCCTTCTCATGCGTGGGGCCGGCGATCGGCCGGTTGATGTTGGCGAAGCGGCCGCCGGATTCCTTGTCCCAGGTCCACACTTTGGGCGGGACGTAATCGGTGGCGGGGCTGTTGTCGTTCATCGCAAATGACTCCTGGCGGTGGCAATCGGCGCGCACCATAGCAACTCCCGGCCCTGCGCGCTTGCCCACCGGCAGGGAAATGAAGCGAGTGTGATGGCGCGCGTTTGTGACGGCGCTCCTTGCGCACCGGCGCCGCCTCTCGGTCCTCGGTCAGCGGTGGGCGATGCGCACATCGCGCGGCGTCATGCCGAAGCGCGCGCGAAACAGGCGGTAAAAGTGCGACAGGTCGCCGAAGCCGCAGGCGAGTGAAACGTCCGTGATGCTCGTGCCGTCAAACCGCCGGCTCACCAGCATGCGATGTGCGCGATCGAGCCGCCGCTCGCGGAGGAACTCCGTGAACGTGGTGCCCTCCCGTTCGAACAGTCGCTGGATGCTGCGCGCGCTCATGCCAAAGCGGGGCGCCAGTCGCTCAGGCGAAAGGTCGCCGCGCCAAAGCCGGTCCTCCAGATAGGCTTGGATGGACCTGAGCAGCGCGGCGGGAACACCGCGCTCGTTCGCTTGTGCAGCGGCATCGCGCGTTGCACCGAGCGCCACGGCGACCAGATCGTAAACGTAATTGATGGTGAGCGTCTGCACTTCGGACGTGGCCGATACGGCGTCCTCGCTCAGGATGGTGAGCACGGTCCGGATCAGCTTGAGGACTGGCGTGTTCGCCGGGATGACGCAGCCGATCGCCCCCTCGCCGCCGCGCAGCAGAGGCGAAAGCGCACTGCGGCTCAGGAACAGCGACGCAAGCTCGCCCGAGGACGGAAAGGTGCGGCTGACCGCATCGCCGTTCGAAGTGAGAATAGCATCGCCGGCACCAAGCGGAGTCTCGCCTCCCGCAGACGAGACGAGAGACGGGAACTGGTCGAGCTGGAAAACCAGGCGGTCATCGCCGTCGGATAGCAGCGACCGCGTCCGCCCCACAGTCAGCGGCGAGCGCCGTGCCGAAATGAAATCGAGCCCCGGCCACTTCCTGACCGTGACATCGGCATGAAACGCGTGAGCCGTGTCCTGCTCGATCTCCACCCGCATCAAGCTGCGGCCGATGAACTCGCGGAAGATCGGAATGCGGTCACGCGGCGGCAGTTCGTCGGATGCAAATCTTGCAACCGTCACCCCGGACGAATTTGGCAATTCCGGCGATGCGGATCCCGACACCATGCCCTCCCCGATGGGCCTTGGCGTTCGACGCATATCGCGTCTGTCGCCATCGGCCTGGATTATACCGGAAATTGTCATGCAACGCCAAGAAAGCCTTCGGCGCTGCGGCCATTATCCCCGTGGGTGTCGAACGCTGCGCCGCGCGGATGAGTCTTCGCGGGCGGCCTTCACTTGCAAAATGAGGGAACGTCGCGATGAAACTTGTCTACAACATGCGCACAAGGCTGCTCGCGGGTGGCATTGCACTGCTGACGGCCGGACCGGCAGGCGCCGTGACCTACACCAATTTCGATGTCACCGGCGCGGCGGAGACGTTTGGCGGCGCCATCGATACCGCCGGCGACATCGCCGGCACCTGGTACGATGCAAATCAAGTTCCGCACGGATTCCTGCGCACCACCGGCGGCACGATCGCGAGCTTCGATCCGCCCGGTTCAACGGGCACGCTGGTGTACGGCATGAACGACCACAAATGGGTCGTCGGTTCCTTCACCGACGCCGCCGGAACGCAAGGCTTTGTTCGCAGCGCGGACGGCGCCATCACCGTCTACGACGCGCCGGGCAGCAACGGCGATACGGAGATTTATGGCATCAACAACAAGAATGCATTCACCGGATCGTACAGCGTCGCCAGCGGACAGGGATATGGATTCATCGTCAACAAGAAAGGTTCATTCACGAGCTTTGCCGCGCCAAACGGCGGGACATACATCAATTCGAGGACCATCAATGCGAAGCAGGCGACTGCAGGCGACTATGTCGATGCCGGCGGAGGGTTTCACGGATTCATTCGTCTTGCAGACGGCAGCGCAACATCCTTCGATGTGCCCGGCGCCGACGAGCCGGTCGCGTTCCACATCACCGGCGCCGGTGCCACGGCGGGGACCGCATGGCGCTACCCCGACAGCAACTCCGGCAACGGTTATCTTCGTCATGCCGACGGCACGATCGAGACGTTTCAGGTGGTCAGCGGCTATGAGACCGATGGCTATGGCCTGAACGCGCACGGTGTCATGTGCGGAGAATACTACGATGCCGGCGGGAACTATCACGGCTACATTCGAAACAAGAAGGGCGTCATCACCAGCTTCGATGCAGGCAGTGCAGGACTAACGGTTTGCCTGGCCATCAACAATGGCGGCGAGGCGACCGGCTACTACTACGATGAGCAAGACATCGCGCACGGCTATCTGCGGACACCGTAGACGGTGGAATTCCGGGTTAGAGTGGATTTGTGCGGCGCGCGCGCGCTTGGCACAGGCAGCGAAATGGAGTCCGCACGTCTTCGTGTTCTGGCGGCGAGGCTTGTTCCGGAGCCGGCGTGATTGTACTTTGCGCAGATTGCATATTCCGTGCGCGCAAGGAGTTCAGCGATGAAATCGGAACGGATCACGGCATCGGCCGGTGAAGTCGTGCGCCAATTCTCGCATTACAGCGACCTCGCACTGGCAAAGCCAGTGGTGGTGACGAAGAACGGCCGCCCGCGCAACGTGCTTCTGTCGGTCGAGGAATACGAGCGGCTCAAATCGCGCGATCAACAGGCGTTCATGGCGGCGAACACGCCGGAACGTTTTCTCGCCGATATCCGCGCCATCGCAAAAACCCGCACGTGAAGCTTGCGCTGCCGGAGCGCGGCTCGGTCATTCGCTACGCCTATCTGTGGGCCAAGGAGCATCGGCGCGGCCGCGAAGAAGGGCGAAAGGATCGGCCGGTTCTGGTGCTCGCCCTTTCGATCGTGACGCACGATGCCACGGTTGAAGTTCTCGTCCTGCCGATGACGCACACGCCACCAGCCGCCTCGTCGGATGCGGTGGCGATCCCACCGGAGGTGAAGCGCAGCCTGCGTCTGGACGACGAGCGGGCATGGATCGTCACAACAGAAGGCAACGCGTTCGTCTGGCCCGGGCCGGACATCCGACCCGTTCCGGGAAGCAGACCCCCGAATGTAACGTACGGCAAAGTTCCCGATGGCCTGCTGCAAAAAATTGCCCGATCCTTTCTCGCCAATCGTGAGCGCCAGCAGACGCACCTCGTCCAGCGAACCACCTGAGCCGCCGGCAGGCCACAGCCCCGTTGACGGTGTACATTTTTCGTTCTACTGTGTCTCGATGGCAAGCGAAGCTCTCCTGTCCCCGTTGCACGAGCACGCGGCGGGCAGCTGGCATTATTGCAGGCATGTGGACGGCGGGCCGAGGCGGCTCGCGACTGGCGGGCGTGCGCCGCCTGGATGGCCACCTTCATCCGCGTCAGCAATGCGATGACCGAAACCGCCAAGGTGCTGGCGCGGATCGAAGCGGCCCCAGCGCTGTCCGCGCATGCCTTGCTGGCGCTCGGCCTGCCGCTGCCCAGGCTGCCGCGCCTGCCGGAGGAGGGGGGAGTACCCCCTCGCAAAATCCGAAAACAACCTCAGGCGCTTTTCCCAATCAGATCAACAGGGTCCTCCCCCGCAAGCGGAGGAGGACCCTGAAAGCGAAATCCAAAGGCGGGCGCCGAAGGGCAATCGCAATGCCGTGAAATCCGGCTGCCACACGGGCGAACTCCGGGCCTTCCGGCGCGAACTCGCGGCCTACATGCGCATGCACAGAGTGCAGATGGCGCTGCTGGGAGCCCTGCTGCCGCCGATCCCCCGTCGCGTCGTCTATGCTTTCATCACGCCGCAGCGCTGCTACGTGCGCACGCGGCGCAATGGACGAAGCGCGACGGAGCGAAAGGTCGAGCGTGCGGCGCTCGCCGCGCGCGCCGAAGCGGTCGATGCCGGACGGATCGGCGGCGACAAAAATTCGCCGCAGCGCAATCCGCCGCTGCGTCGTTCGTCGGCACGCTTCACGAACCAGCGTGCATCACGGCGCGCCCGGCGGCATTTTCTCGAAGCGCAGCTTGTTGGGATCGATATGCGCCCAAGAGCGCCCATACTGTTGACCCTCCGCCAAATCCTTGCAAGAAGTCGCGCCTTCCAAAGATCGAGAGGCGTTGGGCATGCGCGGCAATTACCTGTTCACCAGCGAAAGTGTGTCGGAAGGCCATCCGGACAAGGTGTGCGACCGCATTTCCGACGAAGTGGTGGACCTGTTCTACCGCGAGGGCCCGAAGAGCGGACTCAATCCGTGGGATATCCGCGCCGCTTGCGAAACCATGGCGACAACCAATCGCGTGGTGATCGCCGGCGAGACGCGCGGCCCCAAACACATCATGCGAGACAGCATCATCGAGGTCGCGCGCAAGGCCATCAAGGACATCGGATACGAACAGGACGGTTTCCACTGGCGCAACGCCAACATTGAAGTATTGCTGCACGCGCAGTCGCCGCACATCGCCCAAGGCGTCGATGCGAAGGGCAACAAGGATGAAGGCGCCGGCGACCAGGGCATCATGTTCGGTTATGCCTGCCGCGAGACGTCGGAATTGATGCCGGCTCCGATTCTGTACAGCCACAAGATTCTGCGTCTGATGGCCGAAGCGCGCCATGCCGGCAAGGAGCCCACGCTGCAGCCCGATGCCAAGAGTCAGGTGACGTTGCGTTACGAAAACGGCAAGCCTGTGGAAGTCACGCAGATCGTCGTCTCCACGCAGCACAGCCACGAAGACCAGACGTCGAATGACATCCGCAAAATCGTCGAGCCGTATGTCCGCCTGGCGCTGCCGAAGGAGTGGATCAACGACAAGACGGAGTGGCATATCAACCCGACGGGTTCGTTCGTGGTCGGCGGACCGGACGGCGATTGCGGGCTCACGGGACGCAAGATCATCGTCGATACTTATGGCGGCGCCGCGCCGCATGGCGGCGGCGCATTCTCGGGCAAGGACCCGACCAAGGTGGATCGTTCGGCGGCGTATGCCGCGCGCTATCTGGCGAAGAACGTGGTGGCCGCGGGGGTGGCGGATCGTTGCACCATCCAGATTTCCTATGCCATCGGCGTCGCTGATCCTCTGTCGGTGTATGTCGATCTGCACGGCACCGGGCAGGTTGACGAAGTCAAGCTCGAGCGCGTGCTGCCGGAGCTGATGAGCCTCAAGCCGCGGGGCATCCGCCAGCATCTGGCGCTCAACAATCCCATTTATGCGCGAACCTCCGCCTACGGACATTTCGGCCGCGTGCCGGATTCCGCCGGCGGCTTCACCTGGGAAAAGACCGACCTCGCCGACGCGTTGAAGCGCGCTTTCTAGAGCAGCATCTTCGCCGATACGAGGACCAGGTCGTGTCGCCGCCGACGGCGAAGTTCACATCCTGATCGGCGATGATGCGGTACGCCGCGCGGCCGACGAACGCTTCCTGCTTGTCGAACACCGCTGTCTCGCCGACCAGCCCGCTGGTGAGCGAGGCTGCGACGAAGTAGTGATCGTCATACGAGAAGGCCGTCGCCGAATCGCGGCCGTCGGAACCGGCGATGCTGCGCGCCAGATCGGTCGGCTGCGCGCGCTCGAGGAAGGTGAGATCGGCAGCCGAGGTCGAATCCTCGAAGCTCTCCGGCGGCGGGTACGCGCCGGCGCGCAGATGCACCGGACCCAATCCATCGTACTGGACATAGGCACTGCTGATCGTGGAGGCTTCGGTGCCTGAGCCGCCGAAATCGTAGATGAACTCATACGACCAGTCGTCGCCGACGGTTCCGTCGAAGCCGGCTCGCGCACGGCGGAAATTGTTGCCGGTGCTGAAGTCCGTGCCGACCGGTGCATGGCCTTGCGCATAATAGGCGCTGTCGTATTGCACCAGCGCACGCAACGCGAGGCTGAACTCGCCATCTGAACTCTTGAAGGTCGGGCGTCCGTTCTTGAACGTGATCTGGACGTCCTGGCCGCGCTGATTCTGGATCTCCGCATATTGTGCGTTTTGGCTGCGCTTCAGATCGTCTACTTCGGCCTGCAGCGCGCGCACCGACTCGTTGAGCTGCTCGATCTGAGCGTCGGTCGCGGCATTCGAGGCTGATGACGATCCTGCGGCGGCGTCGGCAGCCCCTGCCGAAGACGCAAGCAACAGGGCCGCAGCCGCCAACGCGATGATGATGATCCATTTCACTCGGTATCCCGATCCGAGCCGTCGCTTAGGCTGATGGGCAAGGGGGTAGTAACCCCAGCCAGCCGAGCAACAAGCGAGAGCCCCCGTTCACGCGTAGCCGCACGATTACGAATTATTTAGAGTCAATATGAATAATAGAGTTGGGCGCAGCAGCTCGCCTTGTGTTCTTCCAATGTTCTATATTCGACACACATGTCTGCGCGAGGATATGGCCTTAGTTTCAGCGGCTTAACGTGGTCGGTCGCCCGGAAAATCGGCCGAAAATCAAAAACGAATATCCGCTGTGGAATGCGGCCGAGCGCTCGCGGTCAAACTGTGATTTTCGGCAGGATGCCGAGAAAGTCCGACAAGGTGTGGCGCTCCAGAATCTCGGCTGTCCCTTGCCGCACTTCCATCAGCACGCTGCGGATGGCGCAGAAATCCGGGTCGTAGCAGGCGCGGCACTGGCGGTGTGCGGTGACGCTGGCGCACGGCACCATGGCCAGCGGCCCGTCCATCACCCGGACCCCGGCATAGGAGATTTCGTTGGCCGGCCGCGCCAGCTCGTAGCCGCCCTTCTTGCCGCGGCTCGAGACCACCAGGCGGTGCCGCTTCAGCTCGACCATCACCAGCTCGAGGAATTTGCGCGAGATCTTCTCGTTGGCGGCGATGCTGGCGAGCGACACCGGCCCCTTCGATCGCGCCAGATAAAAGAGCGCGCGAAAGGCGTAGCGCGTCTTTTGCGAAATCATCGCGCGAGCAAGCCTCAATGCGCGGGCGGCGGCAAGCCCATTGACGGCCGCGCTCGCCATTCGCCATGTGCGGCGGATGAGCGATGCGCCGCATCCTGTCCGTAAACTCTACGGCCGCCGCAAGGGGCCGAAGCTGTCGGCGCATCAGCAGCATCTGCTCGATCATCTGCTGCCACAGGTCGCTGTAAACGTTCAGAGCGCCGTCGATCCGCGCACCTATTTCTCACCTCCCCCTCGTGGGGAGGTCGGATCGCGAAGCGAGCCGGGTGGGGGGCAAGTCGACGACATCTGGCTCGAAATCGGCTTCGGCGGCGGCGAACATCTGTTCTGGCAGGCGCAACACCATCCGAATGTCGGCCTCATCGGTGCCGAGCCTTATCTGAATGGCGTAGTGAAGTTGCTCAGCAAGCGGGAAGCGTCGCCGCTGCCGAACATCCGCATCCACATGGGCGATGCGCGCGAGATCATAGAGGCGATGCCGGACGCGAGTTTGGGGCGGGTATTCATTCTCTTTCCCGACCCTTGGCCGAAGACGCGCCACCACAAACGCCGCTTCATTCAGATGGAGATGCTCGATCAGCTTGCGCGTGTGATGAAACCGGGTGCCGAACTGCGCTTCGCGAGCGACGATTCCGGCTATCTGGAATGGACGCTGGAACGTCTGATGGCGCATCCCTCGTTTGAATGGACTGCCGCGCGGGCCAGCGATTGGCGGTCGCGTCCCGACGGCTGGCCACCAACCCGCTACGAAGCGAAGGAACTGCACGGCAAGCCTGTTTTTCTTCAGTTTATCCGCGAAGGGTGACTTGCTTTTCCGAGGCTTCGCGCTTATATCGGCCGTCATTCCCATACAACACGATGTTGTTGTGTGGCGGTCGCAAGACCGCCGCGGGGAGAGCTTTACCTCCCCCCTGTGGGGAGGTCGGCGAGCGAAAGCGAGGCCGGGTGGGGGGCGATGCTGCCACGAACAGCCGCCCCCACCCGATTTGGCTTCGCTTCGCTTTCGACAAATCGACCTCCTCACAATGGGGGAGGTAAGGAGAGCAGACATTCTAACGGCCATGTCGCAATTGGAGCCGATCATCGAGCCTGCCGTGGAAGCGGCCGGCTTCCGGCTCGTGCGCCTCAGGCTAATAGGCGCCAAGACAAAGACGTTACAGATCATGGCCGAGCGGCCCGACGGCACGATGAATGTGGACGATTGCGCGGCGCTGTCGCGTGCGCTGTCGGACTTCCTCGATCAGGAAGACCCGATCGAAGGCGAATACCATCTCGAAGTGTCGTCACCCGGGATCGACCGCCCGCTGACGCGGCTGACGGATTTCTCGCGCTGGTCGGGTCACGAGGCGAAGCTCGAACTGCACGCGCCGGATGACAGCGGCCGCAAGCGGTTCAAGGGCGTGCTGCACGGCCTCGATGGCAACGACGTGGTCATCGCCGCCGACGGCGAGGAACGCAAATTCCCGTTTCGCAGCATCGCCGAAGCGAAACTCGTGCTTACCGACAAGCTGATCGAAGAAGATTTGAAGGCGCGAAAAGGCGCCTCAACGAACTAAGCAGGAGCGCCGGCGAGAGCCGGCGCGACCAAAGGAGAAAGACATGGCCACCGCAGTTTCCGCCAACAGGCTCGAACTCTTGCAGATCGCGGACGCCGTTGCGCGGGACAAATCGATCGACAAGGGCGTCGTGCTGGGCGCGATGGAAGAGGCCATGCAGCGGGCGGCGAAAGCGCGCTACGGCAGCGAGAATGAAATCCGCGTCGACATCGATCCGAAAACCGGCGAGACGCATGTGTCGCGCTACCTGCACGTGGTCGATCTGGTCGACAACGACAAGATTGAGATCAGCCTCGAGGATGCGCGCGCGCGCAATCCGGCCGCGCAGGTGGGCGACATCATCGCCGAGACCTTGCCGCCGGTCGATTTCAGCCGCATCGCCGCGCAGGCCGCCAAGCAGGTGATCGTGCAGAAGGTGCGCGACGCCGAGCGCGAGCGCCAGTACGAGGAATACAAGGACCGCATCGGCGAGATCGTGCATGGCATCGTCAAGCGGGTGGAGTTCGGCTCGGTGGTGGTCGATCTGGGCCGCGCCGAAGGTGTGGTGCGCCGCGACGAGATGATCCCGCGCGAAACCTTCCGCACCGGCGACCGCATCCGCGCCTATATCTACGACGTGCGCCGCGAAGTGCGAGGCCCGCAGATTTTTCTCTCCCGTTCGCATCCCCAGTTCATGGTGCGGCTGTTCGCCCAGGAAGTGCCGGAGATTTATGACGGCATCATCGAAATCCGCGCGGTGGCGCGCGATCCGGGCTCCCGCGCCAAGATCGCGGTGATCTCGAAGGACAGCTCCATCGATCCGGTCGGCGCCTGCGTCGGAATGCGCGGCGTACGCGTGCAGGCCGTCGTGCAGGAACTGCAGGGCGAGCGCATCGACATCATTCCGTGGAATTCCGATCCCGCCACCTTCATCGTCAACGCGCTGGCGCCGGCGGAAGTGACCAAGGTGGTGCTCGACGAAGACACCCATCGCGTGGAAGTGGTGGTGCCGGACGAGCAGTTGTCGCTCGCCATCGGCCGCCGCGGCCAGAATGTGCGGCTGGCGTCGCAGCTCACCGGCTGGCAGATCGACATCCTGACGGAAGCGGAAGAGTCGGAGCGCCGCCAGAAGGAATTTGCCGAGCGCACGCAGCTGTTCATGGAATCCCTCGATGTCGACGAGACGGTGGCGCAGCTGCTTGCGTCCGAAGGCTTCACCTCGATCGAGGACATCGCCTATGTGGCGCTGAACGAGCTTGCCGCCATCGAAGGCTTCGACGAGGACACTGCGCAGGAGCTGCAGACTCGCGCGCAGGAACACATCGACGCGCAGAATCGCCAGATGGACGACAAGCGCCGCGAGCTCGGCGTGGAAGATACCGTGCTCGAAGTCGATGGCGTCACGTCCGCCATGGCGGTGTCCCTGGGTGAGAACGGCGTCAAGACTCTGGAAGACCTGGCCGGTTGCGCGACCGACGACCTGCTCGGCTATTACGAACAGGGCAAGGACAAGGAGCGCACGCGCATTCCCGGCGCGCTTGAGGGCTTCGGTCTCGGCCAGGATGAAGCGAACTCCATCATCATGAAGGCGCGCGTGAAGGCGGGCTGGATCGAGGAGAGCGACCTTGCCTCCGACGAGCCTGAAGAGGGCGCCGAGGAAGCGGAAGGAGAAGCGACAGCCTGATGCTGGCAGCCGTCGCCCCCGAAACCGAACGCGAGACGAACGTGCGCGAACGCAGTCATTCTGGCGCCTCTCCCTCGCGCGAACGGAGTCATGTTGGCGGCTCTCGCTCGCGCGAACGCCGTTGCATCGTCACCGGCGATGTGTTGCCGGAACACAGGCTCGTGCGGTTTGTCGTCGGTCCGGCAAACGAGATTGTCCCCGATCTGGCAGCCAAGCTTCCCGGCCGCGGCATCTGGGTCAGTGCAGATGCTTCGCTGCTCCAGCGTGCCGTCGCCAAGAACCTGTTCGTCAAGGCGGCCAAGGCGCAGGTGAAAGTCGCCGCCGATCTGGTGGCCCTGGTCGAACGGCTGCTCGTCTCCCGCATGCAGGACCATCTGGGGCTGGCGCGCCGCTCCGGGCAGCTGGTGCTCGGGTTCGACACCGTCGAGCGGGCCCTGACCGGCCGCCGCAAGCCCGCGGTGCTGGTTCAGGCGCGCGACGGCGCCGACGACGGATTTCGCAAGCTTGTCGCGATCACGATCGCGCAAGGCCTTGAGATTCCTGCATTGACCGCGCTCACGCGCGAAGAACTGAGCGTGGCCTTGGGCCGCGAGAATGTGGTACATGCAGCCCTCTTTCCGGGGCCGCTTGCGGATCGGTTGGCGCTCGATGCCGAAAGGCTCGAGGGTTTCCGGCCGCGTAACAACACCGGGCGAACAGGTCCGACCCCTGTTCCGATCGAAAGGCAAGAATGAGCGAGACGAACGATTCCACCACGCGCAATCCCCGCCCCGCTGGCGGCGGCAAACCCTTGTCCCTGCGGAAGACCGAAACCTCCACGGTGAAGCAGAGCTTCAGCCATGGCCGCAGCAAGGCGGTGGTGGTGGAAAAGAAGCGCGCGCATCGGCCGCTGGCCGGGGCCACGCCGGAAGCTGCGCCTTCGCGGCCCAGCCAGACGGTGGAGCTCAAACCCACCGCGCCCGCCGCCTCGCCACTGAGCCGCGAGCCACGCGCCGGCGTCGTGCTGCGCCAGCTTACGGACGAAGAGAAAGAGGCGCGTTCGCGCGCCCTGGCTGATGCCCGCGTCCACGAAGTGGAAGCTCGCAAGCGCGCCGAGGAAGACGCCAAGCACCGCGCCGTCGAAGACGCGCGTCTCGCCAAGGAACGCGAGGCTGCTGACAAGCGCAAAGGCGAAGAAGAAGCCCGCAAAGCGGCGGAGGAGACCGCCCGCAAGCGCGCGGAAGAAGAAGCCTCCCGCCGTCTTGAGAAGAAAGAGGAGCCAGCCCCCGGTGCAGTGGCCGAAGCGCCGCGACGCGGACGTCTCGTCAACGAGGAAGAGGAAGAGGCGCCAAAGAAGGGCGCGAAGGCCCCCGTCAAGACTCCTGTCCGCAAGGGCGACGCCGATCGCCGTCGCGGCAAACTAACGGTGACGGCCGCGCTGTCCGACAGAGACGAGCGCATGCGTTCGGTGGCGTCGTTCCGCCGTCACCTGCAGCGGGTGAAGGGCGCGCCGCAGCCGGCAGGCCCCGCCGGTCCGCGCGAGGTGACGATCCCGGAAACCATCACGGTCGCCGAATTCGCCAACCGCATGGCGCGGCGCTCTGTCGACGTTATCAAGGTGCTGATGAAGAACGGCATGATGGCGACAGCCAACGACGTGATCGACGCCGACACGGCCGAACTCGTGGCCACCGAATACGGTCACACGGTGAAGCGCGTCGCGGAATCCGATGTGCTCGAAGGCCTCAAAGGCGCCACCGACGAAGAAGCCCAGCTCGAAGCGCGGCCGCCGATCGTCACCGTCATGGGCCATGTCGACCACGGCAAGACGTCGCTGCTCGATGCGCTGCGCAAGACTGATGTCGTTTCCGGCGAAGCTGGCGGCATCACGCAACACATCGGCGCCTATCAGGTGCAGCTGAAGGGCGGCCAGAAGATCACCTTCCTCGACACGCCGGGTCACGCCGCCTTCACGGCCATGCGCGCCCGCGGCGCCAAGGTCACCGATCTTGTCATATTGGTGGTCGCGGCCGACGACGGCGTCATGCCGCAAACGGTGGAAGCGATTTCGCATGCCAAGGCAGCCGGCGTTCCGATCATCGTTGCCGTCAACAAGATCGACAAGGCCGACGCGAACCCGATGCGGGTGAAGACCGAACTTCTCCAGCACGAGATTCAAGTCGAAGACCTGGGCGGCGAAACCTTGGCCGTCGAAGTCTCCGCGACCAAGGGCACCAACCTCGAGAAGCTCGAGGAAGACATCATCCTGCAGGCCGAACTGCTCGACCTGAAGGCCAATCCCAATCGCGCCGCGGAAGGCGCGGTGGTCGAAGCCAAGCTCGACAAGGGCCGCGGTCCTGTGGCCACGGCGCTCGTGCAGCGTGGCACCCTCAAGGTCGGCGACATTCTTGTCGCCGGCTCCGAATGGGGCCGTGTGCGGCTGATGATGAACGATCGTGGCGAAACGGTGCAGAGTGCCGGTCCCGCCGCGCCGGTCGAGGTGCTGGGTCTGTCCGGCGTTCCGGAGGCAGGCGACGAATTCGTCGTGGTGGAGGACGAAGCACGCGCCCGCGAAGTGACGGAGTACCGCGCCCGCAAGCGTCGGGAAACGCGCCACAAGAATCTGTCGCGCCAGACGCTGGATCAACTCCTGCAGACGCAGAAGCAGGGCGAGCAGAGCTTGTTGCCGCTCGTCATCAAGGCGGACGTGCAGGGTTCGGCGGAAGCCATTCAGGGCGCGCTCGCCAAGCTCGGTACCGATGAAGTGGCCGCGCAGATTCTGCAGTCGGGCGTCGGCGGCATCACCGAGTCCGACGTGATCCTGGCGCATGCCTCCGGTGCGGCGGTCATCGGCTTCAATGTGCGTGCCAATGCGCAGGCGCGCGAACGCGCCAAGCGCGACGGCGTGGAGATCCGCTACTACAACATCATCTACAACGTGGTGGATGACGTGAAGGCGGCGCTCTCTGGCATGTTGACGCCGGAGATGCGCGAGAAATTCCTCGGCAATGCCGAAGTGCTGGAAGTCTTCGCCATCTCGAAGATTGGCAAGGTGGCCGGTTGCCGCGTGACCGAAGGCGTGGTGCGCCGCGGCGCCAAGGTGCGCCTCATCCGCGACAACGTGGTGATCCACGAAGGCGAGCTGTCGACCCTGAAGCGATTCAAGGACGATGCCCGCGAGGTGCTCGCCGGCCAGGAATGCGGCATGTCGTTCGCCAACTATCAGGACCTGCAGAAGGCCGACGTCATCGAGTGCTACGAGGTCGAAACCGTCAAGCGCGCGCTCTAGGCGCGACGCTTGGCGAGTTCGAAGAACGCCTATGGCTGCGTCGCTCGCAGGATTATCCGGCAATCAGGTGCCCTCGCTGCAGGATTATCTCCGTGGCGTTGAAGCGGGCGTGCGCAGCGGCGACCATGCCGGCGCCATGCAGCTTGCCATGGAAGCGGTCGCCGCCGGCCATGAGCATGTGAACCTGTTCATTCTTGCCGCGCACGGCGCGCTCGCCAATGCGGAGCTCGATCAGGCGCTCGTCTATGCGGAGCGCGCCCGCGAAATGGGGCCGCGCCATCCCGATGCCTTGAACGTCGCCGGGCTTGCGCTGGTCAAGCTGCGCCGCTTCCGCGAAGGCATCGAGGCGTACGATCTTGCTCTGCGGATCGTGCCCTCGGCCGCGCATCTGCATTTCAACAAGGCTCAGGCGCTGGAAGAATTGAACGAGACCGAGGCAGCGCGCGCGGAATACCGTCGTATGCTGGCGCTCGATCCGAACCATTCCGACTCGCTGGCGCGGCTTGCCAATCTTGCCGTGCTTTCCGGCGGGGTGGCGCCGGCGCGTGAATTCGGCGAGCGCGCACTCCAAGCCAATCCGCGCAATGTGGCCGCTGCCTTGGCGCTCGCCACGGCGGATATCCAGGAAGGGCAGTTCGAGGCGACGCTGTCGCGTCTGGGCGTGCTTGCAGCAAACGCCGAGCTCGGTCTCGTGAATTTCTCGATTGCGCAAGGCCTCATCGGCGATGCGTTCGATGGTCTCGCCCGCACGGATGAAGCGTTCGCTGCCTATGAGGCATCGAACGGCGCGCTGCGGCAGTATTACCGCCGCGCCTATGAGCGCGCCGATCTTGAACCGGCATCGGCGCGGCTGCAGCGGCTCATCGCCTATTTCGAAACCGCATCGGCGGAGGAATGGCGCGCGCGGCCGCAAGCCGGCACAGCGGATTTCACGCACGTGTTTCTCGTCGGTTTCCCGCGCTCGGGAACGACCCTGCTGGAGCAGGTGCTGGCCGCCCATCCCGACGGCGAAACCCTGGAAGAGCGCGACTGTCTGGTGAAGGCGCTGCAGGATTTCATCGTTCCGCAGGATGGCTTGATGCGGCTTGCCGCGCTGGATGCTGCGGCCCTGGCGCTCTATCGCGAGGCCTATTGGGCCGAGGCGAAGCAGTATGGCGCGTCACGGAACGCCCGCGTTTTCGTTGACAAGCTGCCGCTCAATTCCGTGCTGCTGTGTCTGGTGGCGAAGCTGTTTCCGAGCGCGAGGATTCTCTTCGCCGTGCGCGACCCGCGCGAAGTGGTGCTGTCCTGTTTCCGCCGGCGCTTCGAAATGAATTTGCAGATGTATGAGCTGCTGACGCTGGGCGGGGCTGCGTCCTACTATGACGGTGTGATGCACCTGAGCGAGATCTATCGTGACAAGCTTGGGCTCGCCACCCATCACATCCGCCACGAAGACCTAGTGCGCGACTTTGATGTGGAAACGCGAAAGCTTTGCGATTTTCTCGGCATCGCGCAATCCGGTGACTTGAAGAATTTTGCCGACCAGGCACGCATGAAGCCGATCAACACGCCGAGTGCGACGCAAGTCTCGCGCGGGCTTTATTCCGACGGCATGGGACAATGGCGGCGCTACGAAAGCCATCTTGCTCCCGTGATGCCCATCCTCGCGCCTTGGGTGGCGCGCTTCGGTTATGCGGAAAGCTGAGATGCCGCGGCGTTCCCCATCACGCAATCAGGGCCCGTCACAACGGCAATTGCGCGTCGGCGAAATGCTGCGCCATTCGCTGGCCGATATCCTCACCCGCGGCGACATCCGCGATCCCGATCTGGAAGGCGTTTCCGTCACTGTCACACAGGTGAAACCGTCGGGCGACATGCGCCATGCGACCGTGTTCGTCGAGCCGCTGGGTGGCAACAACGCAAAGGCCATCGTGCAGGCGCTCAACCGCCACAAAGGGTTCATCCGCGGTCAGATGGGGCGCACCATCACGATCAAATTTACGCCGGAGCTTCGCTTTGTCGAGGACACGTCGTTTGCGGAAGCCGAGAAGATCGAACGGCTCCTGAAGTCCGAAACCGTGCAGCGCGATCTCGCCGCCGAAGACTCCGATGAGTCGTAGGCGCAAGGGCAACGCCGTGCACGGCTGGATCGTGGTTGACAAGCCGGAAGGTGTCACGTCCACACAGGTCGTGGCGATCGTGCGGCGCGTGTTCGATGCGCAGAAGGCCGGCCACGCCGGTACGCTCGATCCGATGGCGACGGGCGTGCTGGCTGTCGCGCTGGGCGAGGCGACGAAGACCGTCCCATTCGCTATGGACAGCGAGAAGGAATACCGCTTCACGGCTTGTTGGGGCGAAGCCCGCGACAGCGACGATGCCGAAGGTCGCGTCACAGCGACGTCGGACGTACGACCCTCGCGCGAGGCCATCGAGGCGGCACTCCCCCGCTTCCTGGGCGAGATCGTCCAGGTGCCACCGGCCTACTCGGCCATCAAGGTCCAGGGCGAGCGGGCCTACGATCTGGCCCGCGATGGCGAGGTGGTGACCTTGGAGCCCCGCATCGTTTCCGTCCATTCCGCCCGCCTGGTCGAGCAGCCAGATCCGGATCACGCGGTGTTCGAAATGCGTTGTGGCAAAGGGACTTACGTCCGGGCCTGGGTGCGCGATCTGGCCCTGGCGCTCGGCACGCTGGGCCACGTATCCGAGCTCCGGCGCACCTCCATCGGCGGCTTTCACGAAAAGAACGCTGTGCCACTGGAAACCCTCAAGGGTTTTGTGCATAGTCCCGCCGCTTTTGAGCACTTGAGGCCCATTTCGACCGCGCTGGACGGCATCCCGGCGCTGGCCGTCACGGGTCCGGATGCGGTTCGCCTCCGTAGCGGCAATCCGATCCTGATGCGCGCGAACCTGTTCGCCCGTATCGCGGACGCCACTTCCCAAAGCGACGATCTTCAGGGGCTCACGGTCTTTCTCTCGACCGGAGATGGCGAGCCCGTCGCGTTGGCGGCTCTCGAATCCGGCGAGTTGAGACCGTTCCGTGTCTTTAACTTTGGAAATGGATGACCGAATGTCGATCACGACCGAACGCAAGAAAGAAGTCATTTCAGAATACGCAACGCAGGCGAACGATACAGGTTCGCCCGAGGTTCAGGTGGCCGTGCTCTCAGAGCGCATCTCCAACCTGACCGACCACTTTAAGACGCACGTCAAGGACAACCACTCGCGCCGCGGACTGATCAAGCTCGTGTCGCAGCGGCGGCGTCTGCTCGACTACATCAAGGCAACCGACGAGAAGCGCTATGAATCGCTGATCTCCCGGTTGGGACTACGGCGCTGAGACCAGGTCTTACGCCTTTCCACATCAGCTTCGCGTTGGGCCCGCGATGGTCGCGAGCCTGCGCACACGCATTTCTTTGGGACGACTCGAAGAATGGCCCCGAGGCAATC
This sequence comes from Rhizomicrobium sp., assembly GCA_036500585.1. Taxonomy (GTDB): domain Bacteria; phylum Pseudomonadota; class Alphaproteobacteria; order Micropepsales; family Micropepsaceae; genus Rhizomicrobium. The sequence continues at coordinate 8,014 of DASYBT010000237.1, read as the reverse complement.
CGGCTTCGGGAAACGAAGGAACTAGCGAATGTTCAATATCCACAAAGAGGAAATCGAATGGGGCGGCAGAAAGCTCGTCCTTGAAACCGGCAAGGTGGCGCGGCAGGCCGATGGCTCGGTCGTCGCACGCTACGGCGAGACGGTCGTGCTGGCCACCGCGGTCGGCGCGCATAGTCCACGGCCCGGTATCGATTTCTTTCCCCTCACAGTAAACTACCAGGAGAAGTATTTCGCGGCCGGCAAAATTCCCGGCGGCTATTTCAAGCGCGAAGGCCGCCCCACCGAGCGCGAGACATTGATCTCGCGGCTGATCGACCGGCCGATCCGCCCCCTGTTCGCCGAAGGCTACCGCAACGAGACGCAGGTGATCGTCACCGTGCTCTCCCATGACATGGAGAACGATCCCGATGTCGTGGCATTGGTCGCGACATCCGCTGCGCTGACCTTGTCCGGGATTCCCTTCATGGGCCCGATCGGCGCTGCGCGCGTCGGCTACATCAATGGCGAATATGTGCTGAACACCCAGGTCGATGAGGCGCCGAATTCGCAGCTCGATCTCGTGGTCGCCGGCACGCACGATGCCGTGCTGATGGTCGAGTCGGAGGCGCAGGAGCTTTCCGAGGAGGTGATGCTGGGTGCGGTCATGTTCGGCCACCGCTCGATGCAGCCGGTGATCGACATGATCATCCGACTGGCGGAGAAGGCGGCAAAGGAGCCGCGCGATCTGCCGGTCGACGAGAACAAGCCCCATTTCGAGCGCGTGAAAGAATGGGCGGGCAAGGAGCTAACTGCCGCGTTCCAGATTCCGGAGAAGCATCTGCGCCGCGACAAGATCGCAGACATCCGGGCTCGCGCCGCGCAGGAGTTCGTCGGCGAAGGCGAGGGCAAGCTCGCCGAGAATGTGTTCGGACACATCTTCCACGATGTCGAAGCCAATGTGATGCGCTTCGCCGTGCTCGACACCGGCCGCCGCATCGACGGCCGGGACACCAAGACGGTACGCCGAATCGTGGCCGAAGTCGGAACCCTGCCGCGCACGCATGGCTCGGCGCTGTTCACCCGCGGCGAGACGCAGGCGCTTGTGGTCACCACGCTCGGCACCGGCGAGGACGAGCAGTTCGTCGATTCGCTCGAAGGGACCTACAAGCAGCACTTCATGCTGCACTACAACTTCCCGCCCTACTCGGTCGGTGAGACGGGCCGCATGAATGCACCCGGCCGCCGCGAAATCGGCCACGGCAAGCTCGCCTGGCGTGCGGTGCACCCCATGCTGCCGAAGAAAGACGAGTTCCCCTACACGATCCGCGTCGTGTCGGAGATCACCGAATCCAACGGCTCGTCCTCTATGGCAACCGTTTGCGGCACCTCGCTGGCGCTGATGGATGCGGGCGTTCCGATCAAACAGCCGATTGCGGGCATCGCGATGGGCCTCATCAAGGAAGGCGACCGCTTTGCGGTGCTGTCGGACATCCTCGGCGACGAGGATCATCTCGGCGACATGGACTTCAAGGTGGCGGGCACGGATCGGGGTGTCACCGCGCTGCAGATGGACATCAAGATTACCGGCATCACCGAAGAGATCATGAAGGTGGCGCTGGCGCAGGCGCATGACGGCCGCATTCACATTCTTGGCGAAATGGCCAAGGCGATCAGCCACAGCCGCGACCAGCTTGGCGAGCACGCGCCGCGCATCGAGACGATGAAGATCCCGACCGACAAGATCCGAGAAGTCATCGGCTCGGGCGGCAAGGTGATCCGCGAAATCGTCGAGAAGACCGGCGCCAAGATCAACATCGAGGACGACGGCACGGTGAAGATCGCATCCGCCGATGGCGAGTCCATTCGCGCGGCCATCAAGTGGATCAAGTCGATCGCGGCGGAGCCCGAGATCGGCGAAATCTACGAAGGCAAGGTCGTCAAGGTGATGGATTTCGGCGCCTTCGTGAACTTCTTCGGCCCCAAGGACGGCCTCGTCCACATCTCGGAACTGGCGCCGAAGCGCGTCAACAAGACGAGCGATGTGGTCAGCGAAGGCCAGACCGTGAAGGTGAAGCTGCTGGGCTTCGACGATCGCGGCAAGGTTCGCCTGTCGATGAAGGCGGTCGATCAGGAGACTGGCGAAGACCTCACGAAGAAGCAGGCGGGCGAGCAGAACAACGCGCCGCCCGCGCCGGAAGGCCAGACTCAGGCGGGCTGATCCCTGTCATATTTGCGAGGAAAGGGCCGCCCTCACCGGCGGCCTTTTTTCTTGACCCGTGCGCGAAGTTAGCTAAGCTAACCGTATGGAAAAGACCGTCAACATCCACGCGGCCAAGACCAATCTTTCCCAGCTCATCGCGGAAGCTGAAGCCGGGGCGGATATTATCATCGCCCGCGCGGGAAAGCCGGTCGTGCGGTTGGTGTCGGTCAAGAAGAAAAAACCACCGCTGGCCGATCGCCGGCCTGGTCAGATGAAAGGCAAAATCTGGATCGGCCCGAACTTCTACGATCCGCTGCCGGAGGAGATCATGAAGGCATTTCGCGGCGAGGGCGATTGAAGCTCCTGCTGGATACGCATGTGCTGATCTGGTGGCTTGACGGTTCGCGCAAGCTCGGGGAGCGGGCACTGTCACATCTGACGGCTACCGACGCGGAACTCTCGGCAAGCGCAGTATCGTGGTGGGAAATCGGCATCAAGTCCGCGCTTGGCCGTATGACTTTCGATTGGCATACCGGTCGCGAAATTTTGGCCTCCAATCGAATCAAACCTCTGCTCGTGACATTCGCACACGCCGAAGCGGCGGCCGGTTTGCCGCTGCACCATGGCGATCCATTCGACCGTATGCTGGTGGCGCAGGCGTCCCATGAAGGGCTGAGGCTTCTCACGCGCGACAAGAAATTGAAGGTATATGGTTCATCCGTTCTCTGTGTCTAAAGGTGGCATATGCCCAAGATCGATGTGACATCCGTGCCGGAGCGCAAGGGTTCTGGCTATCCCGCGCCGTTTCATGAAATCGCCAAAGAGCGGACGCGAAAGCCGCTGGGTGATGCGGCCGGACTGACGCAGTTCGGTGTGAACCTGCTCAGCCTGCCGCCTGATGCAGGATCGAGCCAGCGGCACTGGCATTCCGCGGAAGACGAGTTCGTCTACGTGGTGTCGGGCGAACTGACCCTGATCACCGATCAGGGCGAGGAAATCCTGCGCGCCGGCGATTGCGCCGGGTTCCCCAAGAACGACGGCAACGGGCACCAGCTGATTAATCGATCCGCCGCTCCCGCCACCTGTCTGGAAATCGGCACGCGCAGCGCCGATGACATCACGATGTATTCCGATCTCGACATGATGATCGACAAGAGGGTGGGCAAAGGCTTCATCCACAAGGATGGCACGCCGTATCCGCGGCGCGAGCGTTAGGTCCAGTCCCGCGAATGGCAAAAGACCTGTTCCGCGATCCGGCGCATCTCGACATGGTGCTGCTTCTGTTCGCGGTGCTCGTCATGCCGGCGTTCTCAGCCATGTCCGGCGCACGGCTGGCGCGCACGCCGCCGGCGCAACGCAAGCTGCTATCGCGCTACTGGCAGACGATCGCCCGCGGCTGGATCGTGGCGGCCGTGCTCATCGCGTATTGGCACTGGATGGATCGGCCGTTCGCGCGGCTCGGTCTGGATTGGCCGATCGGCATCAGCGGTTGGCTTGGCTTTGGTCTGGATGTCATCCTCGCGGTCGCTTTGGTCATCAACGCCGCGCGATTGCGTCGAGTTTTGCGCGGCGATCTCGACAAGTGGCGAAAGTGGCTTGCCCAGATCAAGATGACGCCGCGCACCGAGGGCCAACTGGCTCTCTTCATGCTGGTGTCCGTCACCGCAGGCGTGTGGGAGGAATTGCTTTATCGCGGTTTTCTGATCTGGTTCCTCGCACCCTCCGTTGGTTTGCCGGGCGCTGCCATTGTGTCGTCGGTGATCTTCGGTCTCGCGCACGCCTATCAGGGCTGGCGCGGCGTGGTGGTGACGGCGGCGGTGGGGCTTTCTCTGGCCATCATGTATCTGGCGACGAAGAGTCTGTGGTGGCTGATGCTGGCGCACGCGCTGGTGGACATCAACGGCGGTGTGGTCGCCTTCCGGCTGGCGCGCTGGATCAAGGAGCGGGATTCGGCATCGGCTGCCGCGTAACTGCAGACATGCCACAGAAGCTCGCGATTTCCGGCTCCCGGCTTGGTTAATCGTGCTTCACCGTTCTTGTGCGGCGGTCGAGCTCTCGACTAGGGTCGCGCGCGCTGGCGGGAAGGACGGACCGGAATGTATGTGGCGTTGCGTTTCCTGAGCCTGGTGCTGATTGCCATCGGGCTGGCGCTGCTGGGCGCCGATCTCGTCACCACCCTGGAGAAGGGCGGCGACATCACCATCCGGTCGTTCGATCACGTGTGGGCCACTATCAACAACGACAGCCTCACCGCCTTCAAGACATGGCTGGAGACACATCTTTCGCGGCCGTTTCCGAAGTGGATCTATTCGTTCATGGCGCTGCCGGGCTGGGCGGTGTTCGGCGTCCCCGGTGTGGTGCTGGCGTTCGCATTCGGCGGCCGCAAGGTGGGAGCAGCCTGATCAGCGGTTCGCCGCCGGCTTCCACAACACATCGCCGGCGCCGTTGTTGTTGAGATAGCGGCTCATGACAAACAGGTGATCGGACAGCCGGTTGACGTATCGCATCGCCGGTGCGCCGATCCTTTCCTGTTGGCCCAGTTCCACCATCAGCCGTTCGGCGCGGCGCACGATGGTGCGGGCGAGATGGAGATGCGCCGCCGCGGGCGTGCCGCCCGGCAGAACGAAGGAGTTGAGCGGCGCAAGCTCCGCATTCATGGCATCGATCTCACGCTCCAGCCGCTCGACCTGGGACTCGACAATGCGCAGCGCCTCTGTGCCGCGGCGGCTATCTTCCGGGACGCATAGATCGGCGCCGAGATCGAACAGGTCGTTCTGGATGCGCGCTAGCATGTCATCCGCTTCGCCGCCGGTATGCAGCCGCGCGATGCCGATGGCCGCGTTCGCTTCATCGACGGTGCCAAAGGCGGCGATGCGCAACGCATGCTTCGGCACGCGGGTGCCGTCGCCCAAGGCGGTTTCGCCCTTGTCGCCGGTCTTCGTGTAGATGCGGTTCAGCGTGACCATACCGGACGATTGTAGAGCGAAACCTCCCCTTTCCAAGGGCAGGTTCTTGGCTATGATCCGGCGCGCTCCCATATCCGAGATCGAACGATGCCCGTCGAAGTGCCCGAGATCATCGAAGTGGACGATACCCGCGTTGCCTGCGACGGCGGCGGCGGCGTGCTGGGGCATCCCAAGGTCTATCTCGAGATGGGCGACGAGCATTACGTCGAGTGCCCCTATTGCGACCGCCGCTTCGTGCTGCGCGAAGGAGCGCAGGCGCATTGACCGCTGCGCCAAAGGCCGTCGTCCAGGGCCATCCCATCAAGAAAGGCGACCATCTCTACCTGATCGACGGCTCGGGCTACATCTTCCGCGCCTATCACGCGCTCCCCCCGTTGTCGCGCAAATCGGACGGGCTGCCGACCGGCGCCGTGTCCGGCTATTGCAACATGCTGTGGAAGCTGTTGCAGGACATGAAAGGCTGGGAGCGGCCGACGCATCTGGCGGTCGTGTTCGATGCCAGCGAGCGTACCTTCCGCAATGAGATCTACAAGGAGTACAAGGCGCATCGGCCGCCGCCGCCGGAAGATTTGATCCCGCAATTCCCGCTGGTGCGGCATGCGACGCGCGCCTTTGGTGTGGCTTGCGTCGAGGAAGCGGGATTCGAAGCCGACGACCTGATCGCGACCTACACGCGGATCGCCAGCGAAGCCGGCGCACGGGTCACCATCGTATCGTCCGACAAGGACCTGATGCAGCTGGTGCATGATGGCACGGTCGAGCTGCTCGACACGATGAAGAACAAGCGCATCGGCGCGGCCGAGGTGATGGAGAAGTTCGGCGTGCCGCCGTCGAAGGTTGTCGAGGTGCAGGCGCTGGCGGGCGATTCGGTTGACAATGTGCCGGGCGTGCCGGGCATCGGCGTGAAGACGGCGGCCGAGCTGATCAACACCTATGGCGATCTCGCGACCTTGCTGGCGCGTGCGCCGGAGATCAAGCAGCCGAAGCGGCGCGAAAGTCTGATCGCGCATGCCGAGGATGCGCGTGTGTCGCTGAAGCTCGTCACTCTGGATGACAACGCGCGATTCTCCTGCCCCATCGAAGAGATGGAGGTGCGCGAGCCGGAGCCGGCCGAACTCATCGGATTTCTTCGCGCGCTGGAGTTCACGTCGCTGCTGCGGCGTGCGGCTTCGCATTTCGGCATCGACGATCCCGAGGCTCTGCCGCCGGCCAGCGAGGGGTTGCAGGGTGCGCTGCCCGCGCCCGGCAAAGTCGCGCCGGTCCACGCAGAATCCGCGCCGGAACGCCACGCTCTCGCAGCGCCCGGCGCGGTGATGAACAAGCAAGCCGTGCTGTGCGCCATCGATGTCTCACGCTACGAGACCGTGATCGAACTCGAGCGCCTGCACCATTGGATCGCGCGGGCGAAAGAGGCTGGGCGCGTGGCACTCCATGTTGCCTCCACCATGGGCAATCCGATGCAGGCAAGCCTGTGCGGCATCGCGCTGGCGGTGGCACCCGGCGAGGCGGCATACATCCCCTGCGGCCATTGTCCGCCCGGCGGGCTCGATCTCGCCGCTACCAAGGGCAGCATCGTCCAGCTCACGGAAGACGAAGTGTTGCAGCGGCTGAAGCCGCTGTTGGAAGACGCGGGCGTGCTGAAGATCGGGCACGATCTCAAATCCGAATACCTGCTGCTGCTCCAGCGCGGCATTCGCATGGCGCCGCTCGACGACACGATGCTGTTTTCCTTCGTGCTCGACTCAAGCCTGCACGGCCATGGGCTGGACGAGCTGTCGGAGCTGCATCTCAACCACAAGCCTGCGTCGTACGTGGACGTGATCGGCAAGGGCCGCGAAAAACTGACCTTCGATTGCGTCGACCTGAAAGCCGCCACGCGCTACACCGCCGAACTCGCCGACATCGCGCTCCGCCTGCATGCGCTGCTGAAGCCACGGCTCGTCGCCGAACGCAAGATGACGGTGTACGAGACGCTGGAACGTCCGCTCGTGCCCGTGCTTGCCGATATGGAGCGCGAAGGCGTTGTCATCGATCCGGATTTCCTGCGCAAGCTGTCCAACGATTTCGCGCAATCCATGGCGGCGCTGGAGAAGGACATCTACAAACTGGCGGGCGGCGAATTCAACGTCGGCTCGCCCAAGCAGCTCGGAGATTATTTCTTCGGCACCTTGAAGCTGCCGGGGGGGCGCAAGACCAAGACCGGCGCGTGGTCGACCGACTCCGATGTGCTGGAAGAACTGGCGGCGCAAGGCCACGACATCGCGCGCAAGGCACTCGACTGGCGGCAGCTGGCGAAGCTGCGCGGCACCTACACCGATGCGCTGCCGACTTACGTCAATCCCACCACAGGCCGGGTGCACACCTCCTTTGCGCTGGCGGCGGCGAGCACCGGACGGCTGGCCTCGGTCGATCCGAATTTGCAGAACATCCCGATCCGCACCGAAGAGGGCCGCCGCATCCGTCGCGCCTTTGTCGCGCCGGCGGGACACAAGCTGGTGAGTGCCGACTATTCGCAGATCGAACTCAGGCTGCTCGCCCACATTGCCGATGTGCCGGCGCTGAAGCAGGCGTTTGCCGATGGCGTCGACATTCACGCGCTGACTGCGAGCCAGGTGTTCGGGGTGCCGCTCGTGACGATGGACGCCAGCACCAGGCGGCGGGCGAAAGCGATCAATTTCGGCATCATCTATGGCATCTCGGCCTTCGGCCTCGCCAACCAGCTCGGCATCGCGCGCAACGAGGCCGGCGACTACATCAGGAAATATTTCGAGCGCTTCCCCGGCATCCGCGATTACATCGAACAATCCAAGAAGTACGCCAAGGACAACGGCTACGTGCTCACCCTGTTCGGGCGCAAATGCCACTATCC
>DASYBT010000236.1:0-26332 GCA_036500585.1 Rhizomicrobium sp. | reverse complement strand
CGTCTTCTTGGCGTATTCCTCGTCGAAATGGACGGGGTTGAAGTCGCCGCTCACTTCGCCGAACAATTCCACGTCGCGCTCGGTCACGGTCTTTTCGAGGCTGGAGCTCATGCCGGGCGTCAGCTCGTCGATATAGGTGGGCACGTTCGAAGATCCTCCCGGGCGCCGCTCCGATTAGCGAAATGCGGCCTACCAGACAAGCGTCCGCATGACCGCTTTCGGGTGCGCTTCGGGCACGGCGAACAGCTGCGCGAGGCCCTCGGCGGTGATGTGGCCCAATTGTGCCGCATGGATGCCCTGCGCGATGAACACGGAATCGAAGCCCACCCGATTGGCGCCCTTGATGTCGGTGTCGGCGCCATCGCCGATGGCCAGGGGGCGGACGATCTCCCGGCCGACGGCTCGCTGGGCAGCGTACAATGCGGCGCCATAGATCGGCGGATGCGGCTTGCCGTAGTAGACCACGTTGCCGCCGATTTTCTCGTAAGCTTCCGCGAGCGCACCGGCGCACCAGATGAGCTGGTCGCCACGCTGCACGACGATATCGGGATTGGCGCACAGCATCGTCAGCCGCCGCGCGAACATGCGCCGGAATTCGTGCTCGTAGTCGTCCGGCGTTTCGATCTCGTCGTCGATCAAGCCCGTGCAAAGGACGATATCGGCTTCCTCGACCGTGACGCGCTTCACGTTCAGGCCCTCGAGCACGCCAAGGTCGCGATCCGGCCCGATGTGCAGGATGGGCAAGGCGTGGTGAACCGCTTCAGCGTGCCGCGTCAGATCCTCGCGCGCCGCAGTGCCAGACGAGACAATCGCGTCGTAGCAATCCGTCGGCACGCCGATATGGATGAGGAATTTCTCAACTTCCGCGCTGCGCCGCGGCGCGTTGGTCAGCAGGATGACCGGACCGCGTTCGGCGCGAAAGCGATGGAGCGCCGCCACGGCATCGCGATACGGCTCGCGCCCGTTGTGCAGCACGCCCCACACGTCGCAGAACAGCGCGTCATAGCGTGGCGCGATTTCCGACAGGCCGGCGAGGATAGGAACATCGATCACGCGCCAAGCGGTCGCATGCCTGCCGGCGAGGCGTCAATGGTTCACGGCGCGGCGGAAGGGGATGACGGGGGCAAGATTGTCCGGCAGCGTCTTCTGGTCGTCCTTCACCGCGCGCGGCTCGCCGAACAGGAAACCTTGCGCAAAATCGACATTGTAGTCGAGCAGCTGCACCACCGTCCGTTCGTCCTCGACCCGTTCGGCGATCAGGTTGAGGCCGTGGCGTTCCAGCAATTGCTTGAGGTCTTCCGCGGCCACATCGGCGCGCGCCCCCTTCAAGCCGGTCGTCAGCATGTCGGCGCGGACCTTGATGTGCCGGAAGCCAAGCGCCGCCAGCCTGGCGAAGTCGAGCCCCAGGGTTTCGACATGGTCCATCGAGAGGCCGAAGCCGAGGCTCGACAGATAGGTGAGGTTTTCCTCGCCCTTGGGTCCGGCGGCCAGCGCCGCGGCTTGCGAGAACTCGAAGATGATCTGCGGCGCCAGATCGCGATTGTGGTGCATGTATTCGAGGAACTGCGGGAAGAATTCGGTATCGGCCAGGGTGTCGCCGGAGATGTTGCAGAACAGCCCAATCTCGCGGTTCTTCTGGATCAGCCGGCGCATGATCTGCACGCAGCGGAACAGCAGCAAATTATCCACCACCGACATCAGGCCGGCGGGTGCGGCGACCTTGATGTACTGCGACGGCATGATCACCTCGCCGTCTTCCGAGCGCAGCCGCGACAGCGCCTCATAGAAGCGGAGCTTGCGCTGCGGCAGGCTGACGATCGGCTGCAGGTAGAGATCGACGCGGTTTTCTTCCAGCGACGCGCGGATCGTTTCGAGCAGGTCGGCGTGACCGAATGCGGGCGCGACCGCGCGGATGTTCGATTCGGCGCGCTGTTCCGCGACCTCGGCGGGAGCGACCGGAGCAGCTTTCGCCTTCTGCGCGATTCGGGTAGCAAAATCGCGCATCAGGCTTTCCAGCACCTTGAGCTCGGAGACGATCTGCCTGCTTTGGGCCTGGGTCTTCTCCTCGAGCGAGGTGCTGACATCCTCGATCTTGGCTTGTGTCTCGCTCAGCGCGCGCGACAGTTCCTGGGCCTGACGCCGGAGCTGATTGAGTTCGCGCCGGGTGCGCCGCTTGTCGGTCTGGTGGCCGAAAGCGGCATGAATCTGGGCGAGCGACAGGAAGGTGACGGCGCCGATGAGGATGGCCACAGCGGTGTCCGTCACGCCAAACGTTCGCAGGCCGATCGCGATCGTCGCGGAGGCCATAAGATAGATGGCGGCGAGCAGCGCCTGGGTCATCAAGGAAATCTCGTACGATTCGCCCCACTTTGGCACACCGGCTGTTTCCAATCCGTTAACCAAGGCTTGCCGCGGCAACGGAGACGCAAGGTTCTGCTCCGCACAGGAAGCGGATTCGCTCAAATTCGGCGTGGAATTGCCCTAAGATCGAATTGGCAAGCTGAAAGGTGTGACCGATGACGACCGCTTACGATTTCGCATTCCGCACCATAGACGGCGGACCACTGCCGCTGTCGGAGTACAAGGGCAAAGCACTGCTGGTGGTGAATGTCGCCAGCCAGTGCGGGCTCACGCCGCAATATTCCGGGCTGGAGGCCTTGTGGAAGGCGAAGGGCGGGGAGGGTCTCGTCGTGCTTGGCGTGCCGTGCAACGACTTCGGCCAGCAGGAGCCAGGCAGCGAATCGGAAGTGAAGACCTTCTGCGAAACCCGATTCGGCGTCGATTTCCCATTGACGGCGAAGGAGCACGTGATCGGGGAGGAGGCGCACCCGCTCTACAAATGGCTGACGCAGGAACTGGGCGAGGACGCCGCGCCGAAGTGGAACTTCCACAAATACCTGTTCAACCGCGACGGCAGCATCGCCGGCACCTTCGGCTCCCGTACGCCACCGGACGACGCGGGAATGGGCAACGCGATCGAAAACGCGCTGAAGTCGTAGCGGCGGTTCACCTCCCCCTACGCGGGAAGGTCGAATGCCGAAGCGAAGCGCAGGCATTCGGGTGGGGGGCAAAGAAAGCCAATCCCCCCACCCGATCCATTTTCGCTTCGCTCAAATCGATCGACCTCCCCGCGTTGGGGGAGGTGATTAGTCAGTGCGGCGTGGGCGGAACAATCACCCGCTGGCGCGGGGCAGGATCATGATTTCGATGCGGCGGTTGCGCGGCTCGCGTTTGTGATCGCCGGTGGCGATTCGCGGTCGTGTCTCGCCGAAGCCTTCGCAGGTGAGACGGCCGCGCGCCACGCCGGCATCCTCCAGAGCCGCACAAACGGCGCGCGCCCTCGCCTCCGAAGTCTTCTTGTTCTGCTCCGGCGTTCCCGCCGTGTCCGTGTAGCCGCCGACCTCGATCTGCGTATGGTCATAATGGCGCAGAATGACTGCGATGCGCGTCAGTGCGTTTGCGCCTGACGACGACAGATGCAGGGAATCGCCCGCGAACAGTTGATCGTCGCGCAGGTTGAGAACGATGTCGTCGCCCGGCCGTCCGACCGCTGCCAACCCGCGCAGATGCTGCCTCAGGTCCCGCTCCTGATTGTCCATGTAACCGCCGACCATGGCCGTCTGGAGCGGACCGGCGCTCGGCACGTCTGCCGGCGCGTGGATGGAGGCGGGCTCCTGCGGCTGCTCGCGCGTTTCTGCGTGCCGGGATTCCGGCGGCGGCCTGTACGGATGCAGGTTTACCCGCGGCGGAGGTGGCGGCGGCGGGTAGTACGCCGCCCGATAGGGGGGCGGACCTCCGCAGGCGGCGAGCATCAGGCAGGCGAGGAACGGGACGGCTTTTCTCATCATCACTCCTTCAGCCCCTGTTCAATGCAATCTAGCGAGGCGGCGGATTTGTGGCGACCGGCCGGGTGGCGCAGAATGCGGCGATAAACATCAGAACGGGGGAACACATGAATTTGTTCGATCTGACCGGCAGGATCGCGCTGGTGACCGGTTCCACCAAGGGCATCGGCGAGGCGATTGTGCATCGCCTGGCGGAGCATGGCGCCAACGTGGTGGTGTCGAGCCGCAAGGCCGATGCCTGCGAGCGCGTGGCGGGCGACATCAACAAGGCGCGCGGCCGCGAGGCGGCGATCCCGATCCCCTGCAACATCAACTACAAGGAGCAGATCGAGGCGCTTGTGCGGCAGACGCGCGCGAAATGGGGCAAAATCGACGTGCTTGTCTGCAACGCGGCGCTGAACCCCTATTTCGGCCCGTCAGCGCAAATCCCCGACGAGGCGTTCGACAAGATCATGGGCGCCAATGTGCGCTCCAACCATTGGCTGTGCCAGCAGGTGCTGCCGGAGATGGTGGAGCGCAAGGACGGCTCGATCATCATCGTGTCGTCCATCGGCGGCCTGAAAGGATCGAGCGTGATCGGCGCCTACTGCATCTCCAAGGCGGCCGACTTCCAGCTCGCCCGCAACATCGCGGTGGAGTACGGCGCCCACAACGTGCGGGCCAATTGCATCGCGCCGGGCCTGATTAAGACCGATTTCGCCCGCGCGCTGTGGGAGAACCCCGACATCCTCGAATATTCGACGTCCGGAACGCCGCTGAAGCGCATCGGCCAGCCGGACGAGATCGCCGGTGCCGCCGTCTTCTTGGCATCCCGGGCCGGTGCGTTTATGAGTGGTCAGTCCATTGTCATCGACGGCGGGGCAACGATTGCGTAAGATTAATCCTCTATCGTAGCGCGACAAATTCTCGCGATCGTGGTAGTGAACATCATGAGTTAAGGCGCGAGCGGAACATTGCGCTTAAGGGGTTTCCGGACCGCGGCTCCACCCCGACGGCGCGGCGGTTCGGGAGGACGGTGTGCGAAAGCCATCGTCCTCTTCTTCCTTCTGGCGCCGGTCAGCCGATCAGGCGGCCAAACCAGGATTCATCCCGCAATATCTCATGCGCCGCGTTGTGGCCGGGGGCGCCGGACACTCCGCCGCCGGGATGCGTGCCGGCGCCGCACATGTAGAGGCCTTTGACCGGGGTGAGATAACTGCCGGCGCCGAGCACCGGTCGTGCCGCCCATAGCTGATCGAGCGACATGCGCCCGTGCATGATATCACCGCCGACAAGCGCGAAGGTGCGTTCGAGATCGAGCGGCGACAGCGCCATCCGCCCGAGAATGGAATCGCGGAAATTGGGTGCGAATTTCGTCACCGTGTCGACGATGTGGTCGGCGACGCGCTCCTTCACATCGTCCCAGCTTTGGCCATTCGGCAATTGCGGCGAAAAATGCTGACAGAACAGCACGCCGACGTGTTTGCCTGGTGGCGCAAGGGAATCGTCCAACACACTTGGCAGCAGCAGTTCGACGATGGGCTCCTTCGACCAGCCATCGCGCCTGGCTTCCGCGAAGGCGCGCTCCATGTAGTCGAGCGACGGCGCCATGACGATGCCGCTGCCGAGATGATCGCCGGTTTCTGGCATGCCGCGGAACTTGGGCAGCTCCGAGAGCGCGACATTCATGCGGAAGGTGGCGGACCCCGAGACATAGTTCCCGATGCGCCGCGCGAAATCCGGCGTGAGGTTTTCGGCGCCGACCAGATTCTCGAACAGCAGCTTCGGATGCAGGTTGCCGATGACGCGGTCGGCGAGAATTTCCTCGCCCGCGTCGGTGATCACACCGACGGCGCGGCCGTTGCGAATGAGCACGCGGGCGACCGGTGCCTTAGTGCGAATCTCGACGCCAAGATCTTCGCAGGCGCGCGCCATGGCTTGCGTGATCGCACCCATGCCACCGATGGCGTGTCCCCACACGCCCTTCTTGCCGTTCACCTCGCCGAAGGTGTGATGCACCAGCACATAGGCCGAGCCCGGCGCCGACGGCGACGCGAAATTTCCCACCACAGCATCGAAGGCGAACACCGCCTTGATCGGATCGCTCTCGAACCAGCGGTCGAGAAATTCGCGCGCGCTCAAGGTGAAAAGGTCGAGCAGATTGCGCTGGCCGTCGAGACCGAGCTTCGTTGCCGCGCGGCCTTGCAGCGCCAGGCGGAACAGATCGCGCAACCCGCCGCCGGCGTTTGGAGGTGCCCGCAGCGCCAGATCCCGCAGCACATCGGAAACCTGATCGATGGTCGCGTAGTAGGCGGGCAGGGCGTCGGCGTCGCGCCGCGAGAAGCGTGCAACTTCCTTTTGTGTGCGCTCCAGGCCGCCGCCGACGCACAATCCGCCGCCTTCCGGCAGCGGCAGGAAATTGGCGATGCTGCGCTCGACGAGGCGCAAGCCCCGGGCATGCAGGTCCATATCCGCGATGACTTTCGGATTGAGCAGGCTCACCGAATAACTGGCGGTGGAATTGCGGAAGCCGGGGTGAAATTCCTGCGTGATGGCCGCGCCGCCGACGATGTCGCGCCGCTCGAGCATCAGCACCTTCAGTCCGGCGCGCGCCAGATAAAAGGCGCAAGCGAGGCCATTGTGCCCCGCCCCGATGATGATGGCATCGTATGTCATCGCTGCATGATCGAATTTTGCCGGACGAGGTTCAAGAACTAAACTCCCTCGCCCCCGCGAAGGCGGGGGAGAGGGTTGGGGTGAGGGGGATGGTGACAAGGCAGCGAGCGGCGAAAAGACAGGCGAGTGCGGTGAACAGAAGCCGCGCGAAGACGATGCGACATGCGCCGGTCGGAACGGAGACCGTATTCTGGCCACACATCCGCAACCGCAAACTTGGAGGTTTCAAATTCAAGCGCCAGCAGCTGATCGGACCATACATCGTGGATTATGTGTGTTCGGAGAAGAAAGTGATTGTTGAGCTTGATGGCGAATTACATCGGTCACGCATGGGCTACGACGCAGCGCGTGACCGTTACCTGGAAGACAATGGCTATCGCGTGCTGCGATTCGAAAACGGAGAGGTGGTTGAATATTTGAGCACGGTTCTCGAGGCGGTTCTCGCAGCTTTAAGCGCCCCCTCACCCTAGCCCTCTCCCCCTCAAAGGGGGAGAGGGGGTTCTATGTCCAGTGGGCTATCCGAGGACGGACTCGGCGCTCTTCCAGGGCAGGTTCTGGGCCTCGGCCACAGCGCCGTAGGTCAAGGTGCCCTTGTACACGTTCAAACCCGCGAGCAGGTGCGGGTCCTTCTTCATCGCCGCTTCCGCGCCGAGATCGGCCAGCGCCTTGGTGAAGGGCAGGGTGGCGTTGTTCAGCGCGAAGGTGGAGGTGCGCGCCACGCCGCCCGGCATGTTCGCCACCGCATAATGCACCACGCCGTCGACCACATAGGTGGGATCGGAATGGGTGGTGGCGTGCGAGGTTTCCGAACAGCCGCCCTGGTCGATGGCGACGTCGACGATCACTGAGCCCTTTTTCATTTCGCTCACCATCTTGGCCGTGATGAGCTTCGGTGCCGCGGCACCCGGCAACAGCACGCCCCCGATGACAAGATCGGCGCCGGTCACATGCTCCTCGATGGAGTCGATGGTGGAGAACACCGTGTTCAGCATGGCGCCGAATTGCAGGTCGAGTTCGTTCAGCCGGCGCAGCGAAACGTCAAGCACCGTCACGTGTGCTTCGAGGCCCATCGCCATGCGCGCAGCGTTGGTGCCGACGACGCCGCCGCCCAGCACCACAACCTTCGCCGCCGGCACGCCGGGCACGCCGCCAAGCAGCATGCCGCGTCCGCCTTGCGCCTTCTCAAGCGAATGGGCACCGGCCTGGATCGACATGCGGCCGGCCACTTCGCTCATGGGCGCCAGCAGCGGCAAGCCACCGAAGCGGTCCGTCACGGTTTCATAGGCGATGCAGATGGCGCCGCTATCGATCAGCCCCTTGGTCTGCTCCGGATCGGGCGCCAGATGCAGGTAGGTGAACAGCACCTGGCCCTTGCGCAGCCGCTTGATCTCGACCGGTTGCGGCTCCTTCACCTTCACGATCATGTCGGCGGAGGAAAACACCTCGTCGGCATTCGGCAGGATCTTGGCGCCGGCCTTGACGTATTTGTCGTCGCCGAGGTCGATGCCACCGCCGGCGTTGGTCTCGACGAACACTTCGTGGCCGCGCGAGGTGAGCTCGCGCACGGCCGCGGGCGTCATGCCGACGCGGTATTCGTGGTTCTTGATTTCCTTCGGCACGCCGATGCGCATCTCGACCTTCCTCTAATCTGGTATTCGCGGGGACCAGCGGTCCTTGGCTTCCAGCATCGCGACCAGAAGGAACACGATGAACTCGACGACCGCCGCAGCCCGCAGAATTTGCGGGTCGATTACCCTATTTGTCGCGGCGAGCAAAGCGTTGGTGCCCCAATAGAGCAACCCCGTCAGCACGAATGGCGTGATCAGCACGAAAATGACGAGCAGCAGGCGCTTTAGCGCAAGCATTGTTCACCCCTCCAACTTACACCCCGGATGGAGGGTACATCCGATTCCACAATTTGTAGGAGTGGGCGCCACGGCGCGATACTGTCGCACGCGTCGTTCCGGCTGGTGGCTGCGGATTGTCTTGCGTGCGAATCTCGCCTGGGCTGCCTCTGAGCGGCGCGCGATCAGGGAGCGGAGAATTCGATGAAAACATTGCCGTACATCATGGCTCTTGTTGCGTCGGCGCCTGCGGCTGCATGGGGGCTCAGCCAGACGGATCAGACACCACGGCCGAGTCCGGAGGTGCAGAAGCTGGGCTATTACGTCGGCAGCTGGCACGGCCACGGCGATACGAAGGGCGGTCCCTTCGGGCGGGCAGGTAAGCTGTCGAGCCACATGGATTGCGACTGGTTTGCCGGAAAATTTCAGGTCATCTGCCGCGGTGAGGAAACCGGGCCGACCGGCACGCGGTCCTTTCTGAACATCCTGGCGTACGACGAGGCGGCCAAGGCTTATACGGAATATTCGATCAGCAACCGCGGCGAGGCCGAATATGATCGCGCCGGGACCCTGGTTGGCGACCGGCTGACGTACATCGTCAGCGACCAGGCCGGAGCCAAGCCCATCAGGTTCCGATATACTGAAATGCACCTCACACCGGTCCTCATGACGTACAAGGCGGAAGCCTCGGTGAACGGGGGCCCATGGACTCCGGTTGCCGCGGGCAAGATCGCCAAGACCAAATAGCCGGGTCGCTCCCAAGCGCCGGCGGTTTCTGTCGCCGCTGGACCGGCTTTATCGCCGCTGCTAGAAGGCGCGGGATTCGCGGGCATTTCCGTGAATCATGGGCGAAAACCGATGCGACACTTCAGGGGAAGCTTGCCGATTATCGGCCCGGATCGGCGCGCCGCGTAAGCCCGCGCGCGGACTCCGGGTTTGTGCCAAGCTCCAATTCCCTGAAGGCCTGACGAATGCCGAACGATTCCGAGACGAAATCCCGCGACTATCGCGCCAGCTTGTTCCTCCCCTCAACCGACTTCCCGATGAAGGCGGGGCTGCCGGAGGCCGAGCCGAAATGGCTGGCGCGCTGGGAACAGATGGACCTCTATGGCCGCATGCGAGCGGCGGCGAAAGGCCGCCCGCTGTTCATTCTGCATGACGGCCCGCCTTACGCGAACGGGGAAATCCATCTTGGCACCGGCATCAACAAAATCCTGAAGGATTTCGTGGTGCGCTCGCAGGGGATGTTGGGCAAGGACGCGCCGTTCATCCCCGGCTGGGACTGCCACGGCCTGCCCATCGAATGGAAGATCGAGGAGCGCTACCGCGCCGAGGGCAAATCGAAGGAGGACGTGCCGGTCGATCAGTTGCGGCGCGACTGCCGCGAATTCGCCGAGAAGTGGATCGCCGTGCAGCGCGTGCAGTTCAAGCGGCTCGGCTGCATCGGGCTGTGGGACCATCCCTACACGACCATGGCGTACAAGGCCGAAGCGGCCATCGTGCGCGAGTTGCACAAATTCGTCGACAACGGATTGCTGTACCGCGGATTTCGTCCGGTGATGTGGTCGCCGGTCGAGAAGACGGCGCTCGCCGAAGCGGAGGTAGAATACAAGGAGAAAACCTCTCCGACGATCTATGTGAAATTTCCGGTGGTGAAAGGCGGTCCCGTTGGCGCAAGCGTGGTGATCTGGACGACCACGCCGTGGACCATTCCCGGCAATCGCGCGATCGCCTATTCGGAGACGATCAGCTACGGCTTGTACGAAGTCGCCGAAGCGAACGAAGGCGCGCTGGCGAAGATCGGCGAGAAGCTGCTGTTGGCTGACGAACTCGCCAATCAGACAGCCTCGCACGCGAAAATCACGCTGCGCCGCGTCGGCGACGCGAGTCCGCACGGGCTAACCTGCGCACATCCTTTCCGTGGGGCTGGGTATGAGTTCGACGTGCCGTTGCTGCCGGGCGAGCATGTGACGGCGGAGACGGGCACCGGATTCGTGCATACCGCGCCGGGACATGGCGAAGAAGACTTCGAACTCATCCTGAAGCATTTTCCGAACTACACGCGTGACCATCCCGAGGCCTTCAATGTCGTGGCCGAAGACGGTTCGTTCACGAAAAATGCGCCGGGCTTCGAAGGCAAATTCATCCTGTCGCGCGACGGCAAGAAGGATGGCGATGCCAACGGCGCCGTGATCAAGGAACTGATCGCCGCCGGCGCACTGCTCGCGAAGGGCACCTTGCGGCATCAGTATCCGCATTCCTGGCGAAGCAAAGCGCCGGTGATCTTCCGCGCCACGCCGCAATGGTTTGCCAGCATGGACAAGCCGTTCAAGGGTTCGCACGACAAATCCCTGCGCGAACTTGCCATGCAGGCCATCGACGACACGGAGTGGTATCCGCCCGCCGGCGAGAGCCGCATGCGCTCGATGGTCGAGACGCGGCCCGACTGGGTGCTGTCGCGCCAGCGCGCCTGGGGCGTGCCGCTTGCCATCTTCGTGCACACGGACAGCGGCAAGATCCTCCACGATCCGGCGGTGAATGCGCGCATCTCCGACGCCTTCGAGAAGGAAGGCGCCGATGCCTGGTTCAACTCGTCGCCGTCCCGCTTCCTCGGCAATGACCACAAGGCCGAGGACTACGAGCAGGTGAAGGACATCCTCGATGTCTGGTTCGATTCCGGATCGACGCATGTCTTTACAGTCGAGGAGCCGATCGATCCCAACTGGCCGCGCGCCGATCACGCCGATGTGTATCTCGAAGGCTCGGACCAGCATCGCGGCTGGTTCCAGTCGTCGCTGCTGGAAGGCTGCGGCACCCGCGGCCGGGCGCCGTACGATGCGGTGATCACGCATGGTTTTGTGCTGGACGATGCCGGCGACAAGATGTCGAAGTCGCTCGGCAACACCATGCTGCCCCAGGCGATCGCGGAGAAGAACGGCGCGGAAATCCTGCGCATCGCCACGGCAAGCGCCGATTACACCGGCGATCTGCGCGTCGGCGAGGACGTGATCAAGTCCAACGTCGATTCCTATCGGCGCCTGCGCAACACCATTCGCTTCATGCTGGCGAATCTGTCCGGCTTCAGCGAGAGAGAGCGCATCGCGCTCGACAAGATGCCGGAGCTCGAGCGCTACATGCTGGCGCGACTGGCGGCACTCGATACGCTCGTGCGCGAATCTTATGCGGCTTACGATTTCAACCGCGTGTTCACGGCGCTGTTCGCCTTCTGCACCAACGATCTCTCCGCCTTCTATTTCGATATCCGGAAGGACTCGCTGTACTGCGACCGTGCCGATGCGCCGCGCCGCCGCGCCGCGCGCACGGTGATCGATGACATCTTCCGCCGCGTGGTGACATGGTTTGCGCCGATCCTGTGCTTCACCATGGAGGAAGCGTGGCTCGAACGCTTCCCCGGCGAGCAGAAAAGCGTGCATCTGGAAATCTTCCCCGGGACGCCGCGCAGCTGGCACGACGAGCCGCTGATCGCGAAGTGGGATCGCATCCGCGAGCTGCGCCGCGTCGTCACCGGCGCGCTCGAGATCAAGCGCAGGGACAAGGTGATCGGCGCCAGCCTCGAAGCCCGCCCGGTCCTGTTCGTCTCGCCCGAAGACGCGCCACTGTTCGATAACATCGACTTTGGAGAGATCGCCATCACCTCGCACGCCGTTGTGCAGCCGCACGAAGCGCCGGTGCAGGATGCGTTCACCTTGCCAGATGTCCCCGCCGCCGCCGCCGTCTTCCATCACGCCGAAGGCGACAAATGCGCCCGCTGCTGGATGATCCTGCCGGAAGTGGGAGAGAATTCTGAATATCCTGATTTGTGTCGCCGCTGCACGGACGCAGTGAGCGCATTGGAAACGGCCGAATGATGGCGAACCCCGCACCGTGGCTTCACCTCCCCCAACGCGGGGAGGTCGGAGCAAATTCGACCCCGCACTTGATGCGGGGGAGAATTGCTCCGGGTGGGGGGACTGCCACAAACGCTCCCCCCACCCAATGCGACTTCGCTTCGCTCACTCGCATCGGCCTCCCCGCGCTGGGGGAGGCGAAAGACAGGGCTGCGTCATTCCCTGAAGGAGCAGCCGCGTGAAGCCTCTCTCGGCGCGCGATTGGGGATTGTTCGGCGCCATCGCCGCGCTAGCGCTCGATCAACTGAGCAAAGCGGTGCTGCTTTATGGTTTCGGCTTCGCGCAGATGGCTCCGGGCGACCGCATCATTGCGCTGCCTTTCCTCGACCTGGTGATGGCGTGGAACCGCGGCATCAGCT
Organism: Rhizomicrobium sp.; assembly: GCA_036500585.1. GTDB lineage: Bacteria > Pseudomonadota > Alphaproteobacteria > Micropepsales > Micropepsaceae > Rhizomicrobium. The sequence goes on along the minus strand of DASYBT010000236.1, from coordinate 13,721 downwards.
TCAGCCTGTTCTGGGCCAGGGAATGGTTCAGCGTGCTGCTGTTGATCGCATTTTCGGCGGCCGTCGTGATTGTGCTGGCGATCTGGCTTTGGAACGCCACCCGGCGCGTGCTGGCGCTCGGTCTTGGGCTCATCATTGGCGGGGCCCTCGGCAATCTGGTCGACCGTGTCATCTATGGCCGCGTCGCCGACTTTTTCGACCTGCATCTGGGCGAGCGGCATTTCTTCGCCTGCAACGTCGCGGATGTTGCGATCACCTGCGGGGTGGTGCTCCTGCTGTGCGACATCCTGTTCGCGCGCGAACCGGCGGGAGCCGCGGCATCATGACACGATTGTCGCCGCGCGACTGGGGGCTGGTGAGCGCCACCGGGGCTCTGTTGCTCGACCAACTGTCCAAGGCGTGGATTCTCTACGGCCTCGGACTCTATCAGCCGCCGGACGCAGCGGCTCCGGCCAGAGAAATCGCGCTCGCGCCGTTCTTCAACCTCGTGATGGTGTGGAATCGGGGCGTCAGCTATGGCCTGTTTCCGGCGCATGGGCCTTTGGGAACGGCGCTGCTGGCCCTATTTTCGCTCATTGCCGTGATCGGCCTCGGCTGGTGGTTGTGGCGGGCCCATTCCACAGCGCTGGCGGTCGGGCTGGGACTTGTGATCGGCGGCGCGCTGGGCAATCTGGTCGACAGGCTGATCTACGGCCAAGTCGCCGATTTTTTTCACTTTTATATTCACGGCTACCATTGGTATGTATTCAACATTGCGGATTGCGCGATCACCTTCGGCGTGGCTGCGCTGCTGTACGATGCGTTGTTGCGGCCCGAGCACCGCGTTCCGGCGCAACAACCGAGAGGAACTCCGGGAGTCACCGATGTCGAGTAACGCGTATCTGCGCTTCGTCCTCAATGGCGTGGCCATTGCGAGCCTGGGTCTGGCGCTCTCCGCCTGCCAGGACGTCCGCGAGGCTGCCGGCCTGAACAAGCAGGCGCCCGACGAATTCGCCGTGGTCAGCAAGGCGCCTCTCATCATTCCGCCGGATTTCAACCTGAAGCCGCCCAAGCCGGGCGCCGCACCGCTCAACCAGACATCCCCGACGGTTTCGGCGGAAGCCGCCCTTTACAGCAACGATCCGGCGGCTGTCGCGAAGTCGATGCCGGGAAACTACAGCGACTCCGAGAAGATGCTGCTCGCGCAGGCTGGCGCCGCCAATGCCAGCGACGGCATCCGTCAGCAGATCACAGCGGACAACGACAAGCTGCAGAGCGCCGACGACAGCTTCACCGACACGCTTCTCTTCGGCGGCCCGACAGATACGGCCGATGCCCCCGTGAATGCCGATGCCGAGAAGGCCAGGATCGACGCCAACAAGGATAGCAAGCCCGCCGAAACGCAGGCCTCGGACGCGCCGCAAATCAAGAAAGACGACAGCGGCTGGCTCGATGGGATTTTCTAGGCGCCTCCTCCAAGGGGCGCTGCTCGCCGTATCCATTGCCGCGGCCTCGAGCGCGCCGGCGCAGCCGCACCCGCCGCAACAGCACGCGCCGCAGGCGAGAGCCTTTCAGTTCGCACTGCAGAACGGGATGCAGGTGGTCGTTCTCCCCGACCATCGCGCGCCGGTCATCACGCAGATGCTGTGGTATCGGGTCGGCGCCGTGGACGATCCGCCCGGCATTGGGGGATTGGCGCATTTCTTCGAGCACATGATGTTTCGCGGCACCACGGCCAACCCCGGAAACAGCTTCTCGCTGACCGTCGCGCGCAACGGCGGCGAAGACAATGCCTTCACCACGCACGATTATACAACGTTCTACGAGCAGATCGCCAAAGACCGCATGCCGCTGGTGATGGGCCTTGAAGCCGACCGCATCGCCAATCTCGATTTGTCCGACGCCAATGTGCGCACCGAGCGCGATGTCGTCATGGAAGAGCGGCGGATGCGCGTGGATAACGATCCGCAGTCCTTGATGCGCGAGCAGATGGATGCGGCGCTGTACGTGACCCATCCCTACGGGCGGCCGGTGATCGGCTGGCCGGACGAGATCCGCCACATCGATCGCGTCGCAGCACAGGATTATTACGACCACCATTACGCGCCCAACAACGCCATCCTGGTGATCGCGGGCGACATCACCCCGGATGAGGTGCGCACCACGGCCGAAGCGCAATACGGCAAGCTGCGGGCGCGCCCCCTGGTGCCGCGCTGGGAATTTGCGCAGCCTGCGCGGCTGGGGGAAACGCGCCTTACCGTCTCGCGGTCCGACGTGAAGGTGCCGCTGTTCATGCGGCTCTATCGCGTGGTCAGCTATCCGGAAGCGCGGCCCGGCGAGGCGGAAGCGCTGGAGACGCTTGGGCAACTTCTCGGCGGCGATGCCACCAGCACGCTCTATCGCAAGCTCGTGGTGGAAAAGAAGCTCGCTACCGACGCCGGCGCCTCCTACGACGGCTACACGCGCGATGACGGCGAATTCGAGGTTTATGCGGTGCCGCGGCCTGGCGTTGGCCTCGACAAGATCGAGCGCGCCATCGACGGCATCATTCACGACGCTTCCACGCAGCCGCCCGATCCGGCCGAGCTTGCGCGCGCCAAGACGCAATTGGTGGCTGCCGCCACCTACCGCCGGGACAGCCAGTACGAAATGGCCTCGGCCTATGGCCAGGCGCTTGCCATCGGATTGACGGCGGATGATGTCGAGCAATGGCCAGAGCGGATCCGTGCCGTGCAGGCCAAAGCGGTGCGCGACGTGGCGGCAAAGCGGCTGGTCCAGAAGGAGGCGGCAACCGGCTATCTGCTGCCCGCGGCAGGATCCGGCGAATGAAGCGCGCAGCTGCCGCCATCGCCTTCGTCGCGGCACTGCTCGCGCCTGCCATCGCCGCCGCGGTGACGGTGAAGAACCTCGACATGGGCAAGGACGTGCAGGTGTGGTACCTGGAAGACCGCACCTTGCCGATGATCTCCATGAGCGCGGCGTTGCCGGCGGGCTCCGCCTACGATCCCAAAGCCAAGGCGGGACTTGCCGCATTTACCGCCGATCTGTTGAACGAAGGCGCTGGCAATCTTCGCTCGCAAGCCTATCAAGGCGCGCTCAGCGACAAGGCGATCAAGCTTTCGGTGACAACCGAACGCGACTACATGATCATTTCGCTGGTCACCTTAAGCGAGAATGCGAAGGACGCATTTCACCTGCTCGGCCTCGCGCTCTCGCACCCGCGCTTCGATGGCGACGCGATCAACCGCGTCCGCATGCAGATTCTTTCCGCCATCGCGCAGGAAAACGAGGATCCCACGAGCGTTGCCGAGAAGGGACTCTTCGCCGCCTATTTCAAGAATCACCCTTACGGACATCCCGTGAACGGCGATCCGGCCTCGGTCGGACGCATCACCCGCAACGACATCCGCGCCTTTCAGCGGTCGCACTGGGTCCGCAACGGTTTGCGGCTGACGGTGTCGGGCGATGCGGATGCCAAGACGTTCCAGTCGCTGATCGCGAGCGCCTTTGGCGAGATTCCCGCGCGATGGGCGCCGCCCATTGCTCCGGCAAAGCACGTGGGCGCGCCGGGTGTGCATATCATTCCGATGGCGGTGCCGCAGCCGGTCGCCGTGTTCGCTGTGCCCGGACTGCTGCGCAATGACCGCGATTTCATTCCCGCCTATGTGGCGAATTATATCCTAGGCGGTGGCGGATTCTCGTCGCGGCTGATGAACGAGGTGCGCGAAAAGCGCGGCCTCACCTACGACATCACAACCTCGCTGGAGACGATGCGCAAAGCCGGCATCGTCGTCGGCGAAGTGGCCACGCGCGCAAATGCCATGCGCCAGACCATCGCTGTGGTCCGCGCCACGATGAAGGATTTCGCCAACAACGGCGTCACCGACAAGGAACTCGCCGACGCCAAGACCTACCTCACCGGCTCATTCCCGCTGTCTTTCGCGTCGAACGTCGGCATTTCGAGCCAGATCAACACTTTCCAGCGCGCGGGTCTGGCAATCGACTACATCCAGAAACGCAACGCACTGATCGATGCGGTGACGCTTGCCGATGTGAAGCGGGTGAGCCAGCGGCTGTTTTCCCCGGACAAGCTCACCATCGTGATCGGCGGCAGCCCCGAAGGAGCACCGGCCAAGACGAAGCCGATGCCGGGGGTCGGCAAGCCACCGCAACCGGCAGAACCGCCTGCCAAGCCTGAGCAGGCGGCCACCAAGACGCCGGGACGGAAGCCGCCGGTCACCGCGAACACGACCGCCGCCAAGCCGAAGGAGCAGGGCCGCATGGCACCGGCAGTCGCGCCTGCGACACCGCCGCGCCACTGACCTGTTGATCCGGGCGATCCGGCAGCCGGCGCGCCATTGGCGCGTGCTATCTTGCACCCATGAGCGCCGACTCGGCCGGGAAGATCCGCAAGCTTTCGGAGGGCACGATCAACCGCATCGCCGCGGGCGAGGTGGTGGAGCGGCCGGCGAGCGCCGTGAAGGAATTGGTCGAGAATGCGCTCGATGCCGGTGCGTTGCGGATCGAGATTGCGGCGTCGGCCGGCGGCGCCGATCTCATTGTCGTGGAAGATGACGGCGAAGGCATGACGGCCGGCGAGCTTCGCCTCGCGGTGGAGCGCCACGCCACCTCCAAGCTGCCGGTCGCAAATGGCGCCGACGATCTTTCCCGCATTTCGAGCATGGGATTCCGCGGCGAGGCGCTGCCGTCGATCGGTGCCGTGGCGCGGCTTGCCATCGCCAGCCGGACGCGCGTGAGCGAGGGGCACGAAATTCGCGTCGATGGCGGCATCGTCCGCGGACCCGCGCCGTGCGCATTCGGCGCCAGGGGACAAGCGGGCGCGCGCGTGGAGGTGCGGGAGCTGTTCTTTGCGACGCCGGCGCGGCTCAAATTCCTCAAGTCGGCGCGCTCTGAGGAGCTAGCCATCGCCGACGTGGTGAAGCGGCTCGCCATGGCGCGGGCCGATGTGGCGTTCACGCTGACGCTGGACGGCCGCCGCGCGCTGGATTTTCCCACAGCCGATCTCGCCACCGGCGCAGAGGATCAGCGGCTGAAGCGGCTGGCGAAAGTCATGGGCCGCGATTTCGAGGACAACGCGGTTCCTATCGATGCCGAGCGAGAAGCCGTGCGCATCAGCGGCTTTGCCGGGCTGCCGACCTACAACCGTGGCAACTCGCTGATGCAGTTCCTGATCGTGAACGGCCGCCCGGTTCGCGACAAGCTGCTGATCGGCGCCGTGCGCGGCGCCTACGCGGATTATCTGGCGCGCGACCGCTATCCGGCGCTGGCGCTGTTCGTGCAATGCGATCCGGCATTCGTGGATGTGAATGTGCATCCGGCGAAGACGGAAGTGCGCTTCCGCGATTCCGGACTTGTGCGCGGGCTGATCGTGTCGGCGCTGAAGCAGGCGCTGCACCAGGCAAGCCACCGCGCCTCGACCACTGTGTCCGGCGAGGCCCTGGTGGCATTGCGGCAGCAGCCGCAGCCGCACCGGCCGATCGCACAGGCACCATCATATTCCGGTGGTCTTGCGGATACGGCGCGGGACTATCATGCGCCGTTGTTCGAGACGCCGGACGAGACTGTGTCGGCGCGCGTGGAGCGGACCGATGATGCCGCGCCTGCCGAGCATCTGCCGCTCGGCGCCGCCCGGGCGCAGCTGCACGAGAACTATATCGTGGCGCAGACCGGCGACGGCATTGTCATCGTCGACCAGCACGCCGCGCATGAGCGCATCGTCTATGAGCGGATGAAGAAGGCGCTGGCGAACGGCGGAATCGCGCGCCAGCCGCTGCTCATCCCGGAAGTGGTGTCACTCGATCCCGCGGAGGTAGACCGCATCGCCGCGCGCGCGAGCGAATTCGCCGAGTTGGGGCTGGTGCTGGAGCCGTTCGGGCTGGATGCCATCCTGGTGCGCGAGACGCCGGCGCTGCTCGGGCAGATCGATGCCGCGTCGCTGTTGCGCGATCTCGCGGACGAACTGGCGGAAACCGGCAACACATCGACGTTGAAGGAGCGGCTCGATCATGTTTCGGCGACATTGGCGTGTCATTCCTCCGTGCGCTCCGGTCGCCGTCTCACCGCCGACGAGATGAACGCACTGCTGCGCGAGATGGAATCCACGCCGCATTCCGGCCAATGCAATCACGGCCGCCCGACCTATGTCGAACTCAAGCTCGCGGACATCGAACGCCTGTTCGGCCGCAGGTGAGGTTATTCCGTCACCAGATCTTCCATGTCGACCTTCAGTGCCGCTGCGATGCGCTTTAGCGCGGCGGCGCTGCCCGGCTTGGCACCGGTTTCGATAGCGGAAAGATAAGGCTGCGCCACTTTCGCAGCCTTTGCCAATGCGGTGGCCGTCATTCCGCGCCACTCGCGATACACCCGCACCGGATTTTCACGCGCGATCAGGCGCTTCACGACAGCCACCGGCAGGCCGTCGTCGACGCCGTTCTGCCTGCGCGCGTGGAATTCGTCGACACTCCGTCGGTCATCGGCATCCTCCAGAGCTTCGATGACTGCCAGCCAATCCTTCTTGGAAAGAGTGACTGTATCTTTGCTGTTGCCCAGTGGCTTGGGAATGTGAGTCATTTGTAAACATCTCCGCGCGTATCGATGTTGAGGATGTGCACGCGCTGCTCCTTAGGATCCACGAAATAGATGATCCGCCAATCGCCTTGTCGCAGGCGATAGGAATCCCTTTTGCCAGTCAGGGGTTTCACATTGGCATGGTTGCCCCATCGGATCGGCAGCTATTGCGTTCATTCGGCTCAGCATCGCACTGGCGAGTTTCGGTTGAATTCTTTTCAGGACCTTCAGCGCTGGCTTCTCAATGATCAGGTCCATATCCAATAGATATAGAACGAATTTGTGGTTGTAAAGACGCGTTGTCGGCCGAGTTGAAATGAAGTTTCAAGACCAATCGAGAATCGAATCACTTGTGGATGAATCCGATTCGGCAAGCTCTTTTTGTTGCGCCGACTGATTCGCGGACGTAACGTTTTTGCATCTGAGGCGCCTACAAAAAACCGAGGGTGGCGCCCCCGGGGAAGGTGGGAAAAAGCTTCAGTCCGTGCCGCAAGGCGCTGACATCGGCTTGCCGATGCGAGCGACAGCGGAAGCCCACGGACCATTCACGAGGCGGCCGTACGAGCCGCAACGAGAATGGGGCTATGCGCTCACGAACGGGGCCATATCCGTTCGGTGAGGTGACGATGCAGCCTCCGGGCGCATCGGCACGGCCCCGAGGGGATCGGCGAAAGCCGACCCCTTCGAGACCCACCGCTTGCGTCGGACCGCCGGCCGGTTCTTCGGACAGGCAAAGTGGTTGGATCGCAGGAAACATGGGCGGTAAGCTTCACGGCCTCCCGCCCATTTCATTTGCGTCCGTTCTCTTCTCCTGTGGAAGCAAGTCTGCCCACCGAACTTTCACGTTCGTGACGAAAGTGGCGTGCTGTACGGGCCACGCCGAGACGCATTTGAGCGCGGCAAAGTCCAGATCCGCGTCGCCGCTGGAAGATTGAACTGAGATCCGGGCGATGGCACCTCGAACCACTTGCGCTCGGACTTCCGTCACGCCATCGATTTTGCTGAGGTCAATTGGTGGCCCGTCGTAGAAATCTCCGCAGGATTGCGGCTGAACAGAACCGTCGGGGTCCCACTCGATCGTTGCCGTCCACGGCACGGCGATGGATTTGCCGTGCTGGAGGGCTGGCTTGTAATGCCAGGGCTTCACGCAAGAGAGGGCGGCGCTGTCCAGATCGGCATTTCCGCTCGATTGGACTATCGTCGCGTCGGAGATGCTGCCGTCAGTGTTGATGGTGAATCCAACTTCGCTCTTGCCAGCGATGTGGGCCTTCCGGGCAGCCTCAGGATAGTAGGATACGCACGAATGGGGCCGCATCGACGTGATCGCCTGCGGCGGCGGAGCCGTGGAAGTTTGCGTCGAAACCGGTTCGCTTTGTGCGAGCGCAAGCGATGGCCAGAGCAACAAGATTCCGAGAAGCTGTTTCATCGCGTGGTCCCGCCCGAGTCACCGCACCAGTATAAATCGTTTGGCGATGGTTTGTCAGATGTCCCGCACCAGCCGGCGCAGGCCGGGGACCCCCAGCGCGGCTTCGAATTCCGGCGACGTTGCTTCTTCCGCGAACACAAAGCCGGCGCGCGCGTAGGCGCGCTCGGCGGGCTCGTTGCCGATGAAGAAGCTGATCTTCGCCCGCGCGTAGCCTTCGGCGTGCGCGCGCGCGAACTCGTGTTCCAGCAGCGCCTGCACCAGCCTGCGCCCGCGATACGCCGGCAAGGTCGCCACGTTCTCGATGGTCCAGGCGCCGTCCTCGCCGGTGGTGCAGGAGAGAATGAATTTGCCGCGCGGCCAGTATTGCGCCTGCTCGGCCTCGCTGACGCCTAGCGCCTTACAGGCTTCGGCGATCGCCGCAGACGATGCTCCGTACACGGATTCATCCCCGAAGCCGCACAGCGCTGAAGCCGGCACGCCATCCATCTCGGCCACGGTGAACAGCGACCAGTGCCACCACGACCGCGCCGGCGCGGCCACGAGCCTGCGGCAGAATTCGAGGCAGAAGGATTCCTCGCGCTGCAGGACGACATCAAACCAGCCGCGTGCGAGCTGTCCTCGCGCCGCAGCTAGGATCACCCAGCCGAGGAATGCGGCATCGCTCTCGCGCGCGGGCCGTATGGTGAAATCGGGCATGCGCAAAGCTAGACGGAATTGGCGCGCAGGAACACCACGCGCGTGTCGCCATAAGTGCGCTCGTCGAGCGCAACGAAACTGGGCGGCGAGGGAAGCGATTCTTCCTCGGCCATTTCCGCGACAACAACCGCCTTCGGCGCCAGCCACCCTCCCGTGGCAAGGCTGTCCAGCGCTGGTGCGATCAGCCCTTTGCGATAGGGCGGATCGAGGAACACGAGGTTGAACGGTCCGCCGCTGCCGGCGGGCATCGGTCCCAGCTTCGTCGCGTCGCGCCGCCAGATTTTCGTCGCGCCGGTCAGCGACAGCGCCTCGACGTTCCGGCGCAGCAGCGCGCGGCTCTCCGCGGAATCGTCGACGAACAGACAGAACGCCGAGCCGCGCGAGATGGCCTCGATTCCCATCGCGCCGGTGCCGGCGAACAGGTCGGCGACGCGCGCGCCATCGAGCGAAAAACCGGTTCCGAAATCGTTGTGCGCAAGCACGTTGAAGATGGCCTGGCGCACCTTGTCGGCGGTCGGCCGCACGCGATCATCGGCAGGGGCCACCAGCGCGCGCCCGCCAAGCGATCCGCCGGTCACCCTCATAATTTTTTCCACATGAAGTAGCGGCGGTGCGTTTCGCCCATGTACGGCATCTGGCCGACGCAGGCATAGCCAAGCTTCTCGTAGAACGGCCGTGCCTGGAAACTCATGGTGTAGAGCCAGACGTTGCGCGCGCCGCGGCGCCGGCCTTCCGCCTCGATCATCTCCATCATCCGCCGGCCGTGCCCCTGACCGCGGACGCTGTCATCGTTCCACACGATCTCAAGGTACATCGAATCGGCGCTCAGGCTCGCCGCCACGCCGCCAACGATGCGGCCGTCCGTATCGCGCAGGACAACGTTGAATTTCTGCGACGGCGGAACGTCGGCTGACTGTTTGTTGAAGGCCTTCGCGCCTTCGAGCAGAGCATCAAAGGTCTGCGGGTCTTCGTCGATGGCGAATGTCGGGTCCATGGGCAGCTTCACAAGCGCGCGAGAGGGCGACCTGCACGCGCAATATTCAGAAAACATCTGTATATCCGCTGCCATGCGGTTTGTACCGGCCCTCTTTCTCATTCTTCTCGCCGTGAGCCCAGCCGCGGCGCAGATCGATTCCGCGCCGAAGGTGCATGCGCGGCTGATCGCCGAGACCGGCGAGATTGCGCCCGGTGGCACGATTACGGTCGCGCTGGAAGAAAGCATCCGCGACGGCTGGCACACTTATTGGCGCAACCCCGGCGAAGCGGGATTGCCGACGGAGATCAAATGGAGCCTGCCGCCGGGGTGGAAGGCCGGGGCGATCGAATGGCCGTACCCCAAGCGCCTGCCGGTCGGGCCGCTGATGAACTACGGCTACGAAGGCAAGGTCTGGCTGCTCACGAAGGTCGCCGCGCCGCGCGATGCGAAGCCCGGCTCGACGCTTACGCTCAAGGCCGCTGCGGACTGGCTTGTCTGCCAGGACGTCTGCGTGCCGGAACAGACGACCCTTACCTTGCCGATCACGGTGAGCACGTCGCCAGCCGCGCCGTATCCCACGATCAAAGAACAGTTCGACGCGGCACGCGCGAAAATCCCCACGCCGTCGCCGTGGCCGGTCACCTTTGATGGTGGCGGCAATCTCGATCTCTTCGTCGGCTCGCCGTCGCTGGCCAAGGCGCAGCTGAAGGATGTCGCCTTTTTCCCATCAGCCGAGGGCGTGATCGCCGGCATGGCGCCGCAGCAACTGGGCCGCGCCGGCGATGGTCTGGTCCTGCGTCTCACGCCACCGAAGGATGCCAAGCCGCCGAAGCAGGTTTCCGGTGTGCTGGTGCTGACGTCCACCGATGGTTCGGTGCAGCCGCTCGAGGTGACCGCAAAGCCTGGGCCGGCGCCGGCGGCGGATTTCGGAACTGAGCAGGGCGGTGGTCTGGCGATCTCTGTCCTCTTCGCGCTGCTCGGCGGACTAATCCTCAATCTGATGCCGTGCGTATTGCCGATCCTCGCCATGAAGGCTTTGGCGGTGGCCCGTCATGCGCATGGCGAACGCGCAGCGGCGATGCGCGAAGGGTTTGCCTATGGCGTCGGCGCTGTCGCAAGCTTCGTCGGGCTGGGGCTGCTGCTGGTGCTGTTGCGCGCCGGTGGTGAGGCGATCGGTTGGGGATTTCAGCTTCAGTCGCCGGTTGCCGTGGCAGCCTTCGCGCTGCTGCTGTTTGCGGTCGGTCTGAATCTGTCCGGCGTGTTCGAAATTCCCGGCATCGGAGCGGGCGATGCTCTGGCGCGCCGCGGTGGCGTCATCGGCTCGTTTTTCACCGGCGTGCTCGCGGTGGCTGTGGCCGCACCGTGCACGGCGCCGTTCATGGCAACAGCGCTCGGGTTTGCGCTGACTCAGAACGCGGCGACTGCGCTGCTGGTGTTCGCTGCGCTCGGCGTCGGATTTGCCCTGCCGTTCATCCTGATCGGTGTTTCGCCGGCGATCCTGCGCCTGTTGCCGAAACCCGGCGCCTGGATGGTGACGTTCCGGCAGTTGCTCGCGTTTCCCATGTACGGCGCCGCGGCATGGCTTCTCTGGGTCTTAAGCACGGAAACAAATGGCCTAAAGCTTGCCGACGGCTTGGCGGCAATGCTGCTGCTCGCCTTCGCGGCTTGGGTGTGGAGCGCGAGCCGCAACGCCGCGCGCTGGCGGATAATCGGTGGCGCGTTGTCTATGTTATCACTCGCCGGATTGGCTGGTTTGCTTTACCTGATCGAAGCGACTGCGATGCCAACAGGAGGTGGCGCGGCGCCTAGCGAGATCGCCGGCATTCCGTCCGAACCATATAGCGGAGCAAAACTCGCGGAATTGCGAGCCGAAAAGCGCCCTATCTTCGTTGACGCCACGGCAAGCTGGTGCATCACGTGTCTGGTGAATGAGAAGGCGGCGCTTTCGGGCGCGCGCGTGCACGACGCATTCGCGGCGAAGAACATCGCCTACCTCGTCGCCGATTGGACCAATCGCAATCCGGAGATCACGGCGCTTCTGCAAGCGCACGGCCGTTCCGGCGTGCCGCTCTATCTCTACTACGCGCCTGGCTCCGCCGACGCGAGGGTGCTGCCGCAAATCCTGACGGAATCGGAAATCCTGTGGGCGATCGCGCACTGACCTGATTGTTGCCGATGGCACGCGCGGGACTGCGCGGCTGTTGCGAGCGGGCCGTCCAATTGGCAAGGCAATTTCCGCGCAGGCGAGCTAACGTCCGCGGCGCGCGCGGGGAAGGCCCGCGATCAACACACGGAGCACATCATCGATGAACGTCTTCGAGGCTGCGGATTTCGATCATCACGAAACAGTTGCGTTCTTTGACGACAAGCGCACCGGCCTCAAAGCCATCATTGCGATTCACTCCACTGCGCTCGGCCCGGCTTGCGGCGGCACGCGCATGTATCCTTACGCCAATGGCGACGCGGCGCTGAGCGATGTGCTGCGTCTTTCGCGCGGCATGAGCTACAAGAGCGCCATCGCGGACCTTCCGCTCGGCGGCGGCAAGGCGGTGATCATCGGCAATCCCGCCACGGACAAGAGCGAAGCGCGGCTGCTCGCCTATGCGGATGCGGTGAACGCGCTCGGCGGCCGCTACATCACGGCGATGGATGTCGGTATGGTACCAGCAGACATGCCAGTCATCGCGCGCGGCACGCCGCACATCGCCGGCTACGATCAGCCCGGCAAGACCGGTGGCGATTCCGGGCCGCTGACTGCGCTCGGCGTGTTCGTCGGGCTGAAGGCGGCGGTGAAGCACCGGCTAGGTGCGGATACGGTGCGCGGACTCACCGTTGCGATCCAGGGTCTCGGCAAGGTGGGTATGGGGTTGGCAAAGCAACTGCATGACGAAGGCACGAAGCTCGTGGTGGCGGACACCAACGTCGAGCATGTGGAGCGCGCGGTGGAGGCGTTCGGCGCCAAATCCGTTCCGCCCGACCAGATTGTCACGGCCGAATGCGACGTGCTGTCGCCGAATGCGCTCGGCGCCATCCTGAACGACGGCACGATTCCGAAGCTGCACGCCAAGGTGATCGCTGGCGGCGCCAACAACCAGCTCGCGCGCGACGAAGACGGCGCGGCGCTGAAGGCGCGCGGCATCCTCTATGCGCCGGATTACGTCATCAATGGCGGCGGCATCATCCGGGTGGCAGGCCAGATCTTCGGCTGGGACGATGCCGAAATCCGGCGGCGTGTACTCAACATCGCATCCACCTTGGCGCAGATCTTCCAGCGCGCCGACACCTCGACGGAGCCGACCAACGTCATCGCCGACCGGATGGCCGAGGAGCGCATGTCGGCTGGCAAATCGGGCGCCATGAAAGCGGCGGAGTAGGCGAGGTCCTCACCAACCGCCAATCCACGGTGAAGCCGCCGCGGCTCAATGCAAGTGTATATGGCCAGCGAAGTGCGGCCAAAGCCCCACGACGCCGATGAAAATGAGATAGATGGCGATCAGGTAATTCAGGATTCGCGGCAGAAGCAGGATCAAGATTCCGAAGATCAGCGCGACGAGCGGCTGAATCGTCAAAATATCAATGGTCATCATGGTAATGCCTCAGGGGCTGGCACGCTCATAACGCAACACCTGCCGGAAGGTGGCGGGATTCATATCACAAGTTTGGTTAGCGCCGCTTCTTCTTGGGTTTGCAGACGCCCGGCATGGGAGTTTCGCGTTTGCCGGGAGCGCCGATGACGTGCTTGCCGCCCATGAAAGACGGCGGATCGCTGGCCGGGAAGCTCTCCTCGATCTGCTCGTCGAGCCGGCGGCCGCTTGGCTGCTTCGGTCTTGCGGTTTTGGCGTTTCGGGCTGCCATGGGACGCTCCTGCACGTGACGCCCAAACGGTCGAACCGGGACATCCGTTCCCGTTCGGCACTAGAGCGTGATCGGCCTTTTGTGAATCGGTAGGGGATTCCCAAAGAGGCGCGAGTCAGATTCAAGATGCGGGCTGGGTATGGAGGCCGGCATGGATGACGCGAGCGTATTCCTTGGACCTTCGGGAGCGGGTGGTTGCGG
>DASYBT010000235.1:0-7462 GCA_036500585.1 Rhizomicrobium sp. | reverse complement strand
GTAATGCAAAAAAAAAGGGACCGGTCTGCGCAGACGTGTCCCCGGAAATGCTCCTTGGAGGGAAGTGTCAGCGGTTTGCAGACGCATCGCGTTCGGCGATACGCTGTTTGAGCCATTCGTCGACTTCCGACAGCAGCCACGCGACCCGGTTTTGGCCGAGCGGGATCCGCTTGGGAAACCGACCTGCCTTCTCCAGCCGCGCGATGTGCTGCGGAGAGTATGGAATGCCACAAACCACTTTCAGCTCCTTCTTGGATACGATCTGGTTTTCGTACCGAGCCATCGAACAACTCCCTTGTGTTGGGAGCGTCGACGCTCCGGTTGGACCAGCCGCACCGGTGAGCCCGCAAAGAATAGATACAGCGGCGGCGTGTGTACAGGTGATTTCGCAAGGGAAGGTTTCGAAGGAAGTCGCGCATCACCATCTCGCGGTCAGGTCACGCTGAACGTTCGGCCAGTTACAAAACGTGATACCGCAACAATAGCGCATCACCGGCGCGGGTCCCTGCGCATCGCTCGACCGCCCGCATTTACACGCCACGAACCGTGCTCGTAGTTTCTCGACTGCCGGCCCAAGCCGGCCGGCCGGAAGGCTGATTACGCATTAACAACACAGAGTATGGGACTGGACATGTATGCGGTGCGGCGGCTCTCCATTGAACAGTGGGACCACCAATCCGAAGACGAACGGAATTCGTACAGATCGCGCGGGGCGGCAAGCCGGTTTCCGGCATCCAATTCGACCGCATCGAAGCCATTGAAGAGGACGTGATGTACTGGCGCAAGGCAAACCATATTCATGCGTGGTTTGTCGACAACGTGCGGGACGGCGTAGACGACCAAATGTCCTACCGCGTCGATTGGGACAAGCTCCGCCAACTGCTCCATGCATGCAAGAAGGTGATCAAAGCATCGGACTTGGTGGACGGAATGATTGATGTAGGCACGCTCTACGACCAAGAGCACCCCGATGGGTTAGTCCAGCGCGAGCCCGGCAAGGTGATCGAGGACACGAGCGTCGCCGAAGAATTGCTCCCCACCAGATCGGGCTTCTTCTTCGGATAAGCGCCAAAATCTTTGGAAAGCCGCTCGCTATCAACACACTCTCCAACATTCTGAACAATCCGTTCTATGCCGGCATGATCCGCATCCGAAAGACCGGCGACACCTTTGCTGGCGCCCATGAGCCGCTCATTTCTCTGGAATTGTTTGAGCGCGTACGTCGCATCTGCGCGGCAAGACCGTGCCGAAGGCGAAGAAACATCGCTTTCTCCTGCGCCAGATGATCCGGTGCGAAAGCTGTGGCCGCCGGAGGCTGACTGGGGAACGCCACAAGGGTCACGACTACTATCGTTGCCACAGTGGGAATTGCCCCGGCGTGTCGTTTCGGGCGGACGTCTTGGAACGGGCGTTTCTTGAGCAAATGGAGCGTATCTGTTTCTCGGAAACCGACATGTGCGACCTTGATCAGCCGCCCACCAGCGATTTCGGTTCTCTGCCCACCAGCCCGACAAGACAGCTATCAACGGTTGCGGTCGGAGCGCACCAAGGCGAGGGCGATCCTCGAAGCTCCCATCTGTGGGAGCTTCCTTTTTGCAACCGAACTTTCGCCGATCGCAACGCCCGTCGCACTTTGACTATTGCCGCGCGGCTATCGAACCCGACCCTGAAAACGAAAAGCGCTTTGCATGCAGCCGCGGCGTAACGTCGCTTGGTTTCGTGAGCCTATGATGAGCCTAGGCGTTTTCTCGCCATTCGTTTTTGAGTCTAACGTATTGATTTCATTGGTGGGCGATGAAGGACTCGAACCTTCGACCCGCTGATTAAGAGTCAGCTGCTCTACCGCCTGAGCTAATCGCCCGTTCCGCGAGGACACCGCCCTCCGCGAAAGGAGGCGGGCGTATAGCAAGGCCGGGCGGCAGAGTCCAGAAAGCGGCGCCGCATGCCTTCGGCCTATATGATCGAGCCCGAGCCGCGCGGGATTTCCACCTGCCGGTGCACATGGCAGGACATCAGCAGTCCAAATCCAAACATCACGACCAGCATCGCCGTGCCGCCGTAGGAGATCAGCGGCATGGGAATGCCGACCACCGGAATAAGCCCGGTCACCATCATCCCGTTGATCATGATGTAAAAGAAGAAGTTCAGCGTGAGCCCCAGCGCGAGCAGCCGCGCGAACTGGCTGCGCGAGGCAACGGCGATGCGGACGCCGTAGAAGATCACGATGGCAAACAACAGCAGCAGCATGGTGCAGCCGAGAAATCCGAACTCCTCGCCAATGGCCGTCCACGCGAAATCGGTGTTCGCCTCGGGGAGGAAATTGAGCTGGCTCTGGGTCCCGTTGAGGAAGCCCTTGCCGGCCAGGCCACCGGAGCCCATCGCGATTTCCGCCTGGCTGATGTTCCAGCCGGCGCCCATCGCGTCGAGTTGCGGATTGAGGAACGTCAGCACGCGCCGCCTCTGGTAATCGTGCAGGAACTGCCAGCCGATGGGCACCGCCGCGGCCACCGCGCCGAACGCCGGCAGGATCCACCACCAGGACAGCCCGGCGAGGAACAACAGCGAGACTCCGTCGGCCACAATGATCGTGGCGGTGCCGAGGTTCGGCTGCGACAGCACCAGCGCGGCGGGGATGCCGATCATTGCCAGCGGAATCAGCAGCCGGAATGGCTTCGACACATCCTCGACGCCGAGCCCGTGCAGGTAGCGGGCGAGCGCGAGGATCAGCGAGATCTTCATCAGTTCCGAGGGCTGAAGCTCGATCGGGCCAAGCTCGATCCATCGTTTGGCGCCAAGTCCGACATGCCCGGCAATCGTGGTGGCGATCAGGAGCAACAAGGAGAACGCATAGGCCGGATACGCCACCTGCATCCACACCCGGATATCGACCATGGCACAGCCGACCAGCATCACCAGCCCGATGATGAAGCGCAGGATCTGCTTGTTGGCCCAGGGCGAGAAGTGGCCGCCGGCGACGGAATAAAGCATGGCGAATCCGACCGACGCGATGATCGCGATGATCAGCACCAATCCCCAGTTCACATCGAGCAGCTTTTCGCTGATCGAGAGTGTCCGGCGCGCGGCGGCATAGGGGCGTGCGATCATCCGCGTCAGCCGGAGTTTGTGGGCAGGGACGCCGCGTTGATCGGATAGGCCGTCTGCATCTTCAGGGGATCGCGCGTTTGCGCGTAGAGCAGGATATCGCGTGCGAACTGCACCTGCGGTTCCAGGTGCGCGTTGCCGCCGTGTTCGAGCACGATCGACGCCGCATAGCGCGGCGCCTCAACAGGCGCGAAGGCAATGAAAAGCGCGTGCTCGCGCAAGTTCCACGGCAGCGAAGCGTTGCTCTTGATGCCGGTCGCGCGCTCCTCCTTGGTGATGCGCCGCACCTGGGCCGTGCCCGTCTTGCCGGCCATCTCCATCCCTGGCTGCGTGATGCGCGAGCCAAAGGCGGTGCCACCCGGCTGGTTCACGGCCAGCCGCATGCCCTCGCGCACCATCGTGAAGGCCTTGTCCGAGAACGGGAGCGGGGCGTGAGCGGGATGCGGCGACCGCCTGATGCCGATGTCGTGCGTAATGCGCGGCACAACGGCTTTCCCGGTGGCGATACGCGCCGCCAACATGCAAAGCTGGATCGGCGTGGCGAGCATGTAGCCCTGTCCGATGCCGTTGACGAGCGTTTCACCCTGTTGCCACGGCACGCCGAACCTGGCGAGCTTCCACGCCCGGGTCGGAATAAGACCCGAACGTTCGCCGGGCAATTCGATGCCAGTCGGAGCGCCGAGGCCCAGGGCGCGCGCTGAAGCGCCCATCTTATCGATGCCGAGGCGGCGAGCCACCTCATAGAAGAAGATGTCACAAGACACCTGGATGCCACGCGTTAGGTTGACGTGACCGTGACCTCCGATCCTCCACGCATCACAGTAAAAAACATGATTTCCGAGCCTGATGGAGCCGGAACAATTGACGGCGAAATCCGCCATATCGTTGTCCACCGCCGCCACCGCCATCGCGGTCTTGAAGGTCGACCCCGGCGGGTAGGTGCCGGCTATCGCCTTGTTGAGCAGCGGCTTGTGATCGTCGCCCATAAGCTCCCGCCACTGGGCATTTGAAATACCGATATTGAACAGGTTTGGATCGAAACCGGGCGTGGATGCGAGAGCAAGCACGTCGCCGGTCGTAACATCCATGACGACACCGGCGGCGCTCTCGCCAGCCAATCGTTGCGCGGTGAAACGCTGCAGATCGTTGTCGATGGTGAGATAGATGTCAGCGCCAGGCGCGGCGGTTTCATGTGACAACTCGCGAATATTGCGGCCGTACGCATTCACCTCGATGCGGTCGACGCCTGCCTTACCGCGCAGCTCCGTGTCGAATTCCTTTTCGATACCGCGCTTGCCGATGCGAAATCCGGGCAAACCAAGGAGCGGATCAGAATCCGCTTGCTCCTCCTGCTGCGAAACGGCGGCCACATAGCCAAGAATGTGGACCAGCTCATCGCCGAATGGATAGGCGCGCGTTTCGCCGACGTCCGGCTGGATTCCTGTGAGATACGGTAAGTGCAGGTTGATGCGGGCGAAGTCGTCCCACGACAGGTTCTCCGCCACGATCACCGGCACGAATGCCTTGTTCGCAGCGACGTCGCGCAGCACGCGCTCGCGCTGGCGGTCGCTGAGATAAATGATGCGTGAGATCGTATCGAGCGCCGGCTTCACCCCGTTGGGCAGCTGCTCGCGGGTCAGCAGCACACGGAAGTTCCGGCGGTTGTTGGCGAGCTCGACGCCGAACCGGTCGAAGATGCGCCCGCGCGGCGGCGCGACCAGCCGCTCGCTGACGCGATTCTCCTCCGAGCGCGCGCGGTACTCCTGGCCTTCCTGAATCTGGAGTTGATAGAGTCTGCCCCCCAGGATCGCGAACACCACGCCCACTCCGCCGGACATCATCAGGCTGCGGCGGGTAAAGGTGGCGTAGCGGCTCTTGTCCTTGCGGTCGAACAGCGGCATCAGAAGTCGCTCCGCATCGGCCCGACCATACGCCGGTTCAGCCAGTTCAGAAACGAACCCACCGGCACATAGAACAGGATGCTGACGGCGAGCTGCAACGCCAGCGGCTCGATTGGCGGCTGACGCAAGTACCACAGCCATCCAATTCCATACGCCGAGACGGACGCGATCAGCATCGCGACCGCAAAGCCCAAAATCGCCGCCCAGCCGGCAAGGCTGGCGAACACCTCGCGCTGCCGATCCAGCAATATGTAGGTGATGATGAACGATGCGGTCCAAAGGCCCGGCGGTCCGCCGGACAGCAGATCCTCCGCAAGCCCGATGACGAACACCACGCCGGGAGGCACAAGATCGGGACGCACGAGGCTCCAGAAATAGATGCACATCAGGGCGAAGAGCGGCGGCGGGATGCGCCCGTCCGACAGCGAAAGCGGTATGCTCGACACGACCACGCCGACGAGTGCGCAGAAGAGCGGGATGATGGCTACGACCGGCGTGGGCAGCACGACCATGAGCCGGTCCGATGCCGTGCGCCTCATCTGTCTTGCTCGTCGTATTGTGGCGGGGGAGGCGGTGGCATGTCGTCGTCGAACAGACCTGAGTTCGCCCGCCGCGTCCTTCGCTTCTTGTCCAAACCCTTCGGCGCAGCACTGCTGGGCGATATGCGGGCCGCAATACCCTCGCGGGCCATCGCGGCTTTCTCCCGTGCCCGTTCGATCTCTATTGGACTTCGGACGGTGTGTTCTCTGTTCTTCACAAGCCCCCCTGGGCTGTGGGTGCCGGTTCGATGATCGCTGTCAGATGTGGCGTGGCCGCCGGCCGGCGAAGGCGGTAATTGCGCAACGCCCACCGGACTTGAGCCGTTGGCCGCCGCGGGTCGCGTCACAAGGCCGTTGGATGCGGGCAGCTGTCCCGCCGGCTTGAGGGCGGCGTCCGGCTTGGCGACGCCCACGCCTCGCTGCGGCGGAGTGAGAACCGGCGCACCCGGCGGCGGCGTGAGAACCGGCGCGCCCGGCGGCGGCGCGGAAGTGGCCACCGCTGACTCGGGCGGCGGTGGCGACGGCTTGAACCCCGCCGCAATCGCCGGCAGATCGTTGGGCTTCAGGGCCGGCATCTGTTCTTCGTGGAAGTCCATGATGCGAACGTCGTCCGCATTCCCCGGATCGGCGAAAAGCGCGACGCGGTATGTCTGGCCGTCCTTCACGAGCTGACCAATCGGTAATCCCGGCGGCATCAATCCGCCATTGCCGGAGGTGACAACCTCCTGCCCTTCCTTCAGCTTCGCGCCTTGCGCCACCGCTTCGAGCACCGGCGCTTCGGTGTTGTCGCCGGCGAGAATGGCCTGATCGTTCGATGGTTCGATCGACACCGGAATACTGCTGTTCAGATCGGTCAGCAGAATCACCCACGACGTGTGCACGCCTGCCAGATAGATGCGGCCAAGCACGCCGCGCGCGTCCGCCACGGTCTCGCCCGGCTTGACGTGGTCCTTGGCGCCGGCATTCAGGATCATGGTTTCGGAGAATGGCCGGCTCGAATGGCCGATCACCCGGGCCGCAACAGAAGTGACTGCCGGATCGGCGACCGAGTTGA
Organism: Rhizomicrobium sp.; assembly: GCA_036500585.1. GTDB lineage: Bacteria > Pseudomonadota > Alphaproteobacteria > Micropepsales > Micropepsaceae > Rhizomicrobium. The sequence goes on along the minus strand of DASYBT010000235.1, from coordinate 866 downwards.
GCAGCCGCTGATACTGCTTGGCGCGGGCCTCCAGCATCGTCGCCGCGCCCTGCCACTGGCGCAGCGCGGCATTCTCCCGGCGCAGCCTCTCGTTCTCCGAATAGACATCGAAGAAATGCCTTATGCCGGATAACCAATCCGCAACGGCGACCACCGGCGCATTCATGCGCTGCAAGGTCGGCTGGGCCCAATCGGTCACGGCGGCACGGGCGCGATCGAATGGCAGCAGATGCGCCTTTGCGGCCAGCAGCAGGAGCACGGCGAGCACCACGACGATCGCAAGCGGAAGCTGGGCGTTGCTCCGCCCTCGCGCGATCCTCCAAGTCCCGTTCGCCATCTACGCTACCCGGCTCGTCTGTACGGCGCTTGCTCCCGTGCGATTTTGTCAGAATGCCGTTGAAAGAACGTGACGCATGGACTTCGGATTCTCCAGAACGCGGCCCGTTCCCAGCGCCACACAGGACAGGGGATCGTCCGCAATCGAGACAGGTAGCCCTGTTTCCTCCCGCAGCACCTGATCCAGATTGGCGAGCAGCGAACCGCCGCCCGTCAGCACGATGCCCTTATCGACTATATCGGCCGCGAGTTCCGGCGGTGTCGCCTCCAGAGCCACCTTCACGGCCTCGACGATCTGGCTGGTTGGCTCCGCCAAAGCTTCCGCGATGTGGCGCTGCGTGATCGTGATCTCCTTCGGCACACCGTTCAGCAGGTCGCGGCCCTTGATCTCGAGCGTCACGCCGTTGCCGTCGGCCGGCGGCGCCGCCGTGCCGATCTCCTTCTTGATCCGCTCGGCGGAGGCTTCGCCGATGAGCAGGTTCTGGTGGCGCCGGATGTAGGCGATGACCGCCTCGTCCATCTTGTCGCCG
>DASYBT010000234.1:0-2688 GCA_036500585.1 Rhizomicrobium sp. | reverse complement strand
CGCAACCACCCGCTCCCGAAGGTCCAAGGAATACGCTCGCGTCATCCATGCCGGCCTCCATACCCAGCCCGCATCTTGAATCTGACTCGCGCCTCTTTGGGAATCCCCTACCGATTCACAAAAGGCCGATCACGCTCTAGCGCCTGGGGTCTTGCGGCGCGCCACCCACTGGTTCAGTGCCTCTACCCCACCTGAGAACGCGACGGCGAAGTAGAGATAGCCGCGCGGGATGTGGAAGTGCATGCCGTCGGCCAGCAGCGACATGCCGATCAGCAGCAGGAAGCTCAGCGCCAGCATCTTGACGGTGGGATTGCGCTCGACGAATTCGCCCACCGGCCCGGCCGCCGCCAGCATCACCGCCATCGCCAGCACCACGGCGGCGACCATGACGGCAAGCTCCTCCGCCATGCCGACGGCGGTGACGACAGAGTCGATGGAGAACACGAGGTCGAAGATGGCGATCTGCAGGATGACGCCGGTGAAGGAGGCGTGCGGCTTGCGATGGTGTTCGTGCTCGTCCTCCACCATGCCGTGGATTTCGCGCGTGCCCTTGGTGAGGAGGAACAATCCACCGGCGATGAAGACAATGTCGCGCCAGGAGAATCCGAGCCCGCGAACGGTGAGCACGGGTGTCTTGAGGTCGATGATGGCGAACAGCCCCGACAGCAGCGCCACGCGCATGACGAAGGCGATGGAGAGCCCGATGCGCCGCGCCGCCGGCCTTCGCGCCGGCTCGACCTGATGCGATGCCAGCGCGAGAAAAATGACGTTGTCGATGCCGAGCACGATCTCGAGCACCGTGAGGGTCAGGAGACTCAGCCAGGCGTTGGGATCGAGGAGGAGGTTGAGCATTCAGCGAACATCCATCTTCCCCCTCCCCTTGCGGGAGGGGGCAAATTCGAGCGCGCCTGCGCTCAAGCAGCGGAGCGGTAGCGCAGAAGGAGCGCGCGCGAGAATTTGGGGGAGGGGTATGGCGGCGCAAGACCCCTCCCCCGAATGCTCCTCGCTACGCTCGCAGCATTCGCCCCCTCCCGCGAGGGGAGGGGGGACTTCTTTCGCGCTCGGAGTTCTCAAAACCACGGGCGCACCAGTTCCGGGAACAGGAACACCAAGGTCTCGCGGGATGTGATCAATGCGATGCCGATGCCGACGAATACGTCGCTCAGGTAATGCGAGTTCAGCACGGCACGGGTGAACGCGAGATAAAGCGCCAGCGCAAACCACAGCCACGCCAGCGCAGGGATCGCGCCGGACAACACGACGGCCACACAGGTGATCGTCAGTGCATGGCCGGAGGGGAATGAGTCGTGCTGCGGGCTGTAGTGAAAGACGCGGAAGCCGTAGAGCCCATGCTCGATTTCGTCGCGCGGCCGCCTTCGTCCGAGCACGATTTTGATCGCGTGCAGGATGGCGCTGCCGATGGCCAGACAGGCGAAATAGGCGAGCGCGCCGCGATAAATGTGGAAGGCGAGCGGCGCATCGCCGACGAACCGCATCCACAGCCAGGACAGCGCGATGGCGATAAGGGAAATGGTGAGCCACAGCGCGCCCTTGGCGTAGTCCGTGGTGAGCCGAATGCGACGAAACCAGCGGGCATGGACGCGATCGTGAAACCAGTGCGCCGCCCGCCGGTCGATGGCGAAACAGCCCAATCCGATCGCAAGCGATGCAATCCCGGCCCACAGCAGCATGGTCCGCGTGCTTGCCGGGAGTTTGACCGGCTGTCAAACCCGCTGCTTCCAGCGCCGCGGATCGCGCTTGCCGTGAATGCAGGCGACCACAACGACCTCGTCCTTAAGCACCGTATAGAACACGTTGTAAGGAAACCGCCGCAACGTGGCGCGGCGCACCGATCGGTAAACTGTGCCGTAAGCCTTGGGATTTCGCTGGATGCGGTTCAGGACGGCTTCGAAGCTGCGGAGAAATTCTTCGCCAAGTCCCGGATTGCGGATGTCATACCAAGCAGCGGCTTCTTCGGCCTCCGCTTCCGCCTCGGGCTCAACCCGCAGTTCCAGCGTCACCGATATTTTGACCAGAGGCGCTCGCGAACTTCGTCCCAAGGGTGGGCGCGTTCCGGGTTTTTCTCATGCTCGGCGAGACGACGTTCGATCTCGGCGATCTGCTCCTCTGTCAAGGGAGGCAAGGCTTCGGTATCCGCGGCGATGCTGTCCCACAGGTCTTCGACGAGCTGGATTCGCTCAGCCACGCTCAATTTGAAGAGTTCGCTCAGGTCGTTCATGCGTACACTCCGGACCCGAGAATCTCACAAATCCCGATGGTCTGGCAAGCAATCTGGTGGGAATCCGCTAGTGGCATGGCGGAGAGGCGGCTAACATCGGCCAACCGCTATTTCCGGAGGGACCAATGGATTTCGATTATTCGCCGCGTCAACGCGAGTGGATGAAACGCGTCGGCGATTTCATGGAAGCGCATATCTTCCCCGCCGAGCAGACCTATCAGGAGCAGATGCAAGAGGCGCGCGACAAGGGCAACCCGTGGATCGTCGTGCCGGTGGTCGAGGAACTGAAGAAGAAGGCGAAAGCGCAAGGCCTGTGGAACATGTTTCTGCCGCACAGCGAGCATGGCGCCGGCCTCTCCAACCTCGAATACGCGCCGCTGTCCGAGATGATGGGCCGCGTGGGATTTGCGTCGGAAGTGTTCAACTGCTCGGCGCCCGACACCGGCAAC